>DATJUM010000001.1:0-7882 GCA_035502355.1 Rhizomicrobium sp.
GGCGACCGCGCTGAGATCGGCGCGCGGATCGGCGAGGCGCAGCGCCGCAGATTCGAGCCGCAATTTCCTCGCATAATCGCCAATGCTTGCACCATAGAAGCGGCGAAACTCGCGCGCCACATGGACCTCATGCCGCCCCGCCGCCCGCGCCAGTTCGGCTATCCGCAACGGCGCACAGGACTGGGCATGCAACAAATCGCGGACGCGACGTAGCCAGGCGGGTGGGCAGCGCGGGCGGCGCGCGCCCTCGTTCCCGCGAGCGAACGCGGCCAGGATTTGCATAAGGATTCCCTCGCTCGCGATCGCCGAGAAATCATCCGGCTCGCAAATTTCCTGCAGAAGCCGTTCTCCGAGATGGCAGAACGCGATATCGGCGAGGTGCGGCGCGTCGGCGAGCTTAGTTCCACGATCTCCGAGATAATTCAGCCAATTCTCATCCGGACGGAAGATGATCTGCCGTGTCATCGCGGCACCGAATCGCTGCGAATGCACCATGCCGGCCGGGAAAATAGCGATATGTCCGCGTCCGTAATGACGCTCGGCCATTCCGATACGTTCGATGAACCCGCCGCCAAGGACAATATTCATCGAAGGCGCGTCGTGCATATGCGGCGCCATGGCGTGAAGCGCAGGGTAATCGCGGACTTGCAGATTGGTTTGCACCGGCATGGGCAGCTGTTCCCGTTGCTAAGGGCGTGCAAGCGCGCTTCCCCGGTGAAAGACAGGTGCGCGCCGGCGGTCTAATCTGCTCCCGCATTCTCCGGGTGTCATCCCATGTACCGTCTGCCGGTTCTTGCGGCTTCTTGCATCAGCATGGTGATTGCGTGGGCGGCGCCTGCCGCCGAGGACAGTCTCTCGCCTACGAAGGCGTTGAGTTATGTGCGGGCGGGCGATCTGCATTTCTCGCCCGACGGATCGCAGCTTGCCTATGTCGCGGCAAGCTATGTTTGGGACGCACGGCCGCACCTCGCGATCATCGATATTGCCACCGGCAGGACGCGCGAAATCACGCCGCCGGGCAAATCGGAGTGGTCGCCGCAATGGTCGCCGGATGGAAATTCGCTCGCCTTTCTTTCCGATCGCGGCGGCAAGACCGAGATCTTTGTCATGCCCGCGCATGGCGGCGAAGCCACGCCGCGGACCGGCCGCAAATTCGGCGTGGAGAGTTTTCACTGGTCGCCGGACGGCCGGAGCATCGCCTATCTGGCGAAGGACGACGACGCGCCCGATGAAGACACCGGACCGCAAGTCGCGGACGACGAAAGCGAACTTGCGCGGCTGTGGGTGTTCGATCTCGCTTCCGGCAAACAGCGGAAAATCGGCATTGCCGGAATGCGGATCGACGGGTTTGGCTGGCGGGATAACGAAAATTTGCTGCTCGACGCGACATCGACGCCGAAGATCGAGGAGTACACCGATGCGGTCTACAGCATTTCGATTTCCGATGGCGCGGCCCGCCCCATCGCCCGTCCGCCGCAGCCTTTCAACGCGCTGACAGTCTCGCCGGACGGAAAATCTTTCGTGGTGCGCAGTACGACGGCCAAAGGTCCGCTCGAACGCGATCTGCTCATGGGCAGCAGCAATGGCGGCGCGCTCCGTCCGGCCTCGGCGCCTCCCGATCTCGCCGTCGCCGAAGTGCGATGGCTCGATGAGCCCATTCTCTGGATGCGTCTCGTCCACGGATTCCGCAATGAAATCTGGCGCTTTGCGAAAGGTGCCGCGCCCGCGCGCATCGACCTGCCGCTGTCGGTTGCATCCTTCGATGTTGCCCGCAACGGCGACATCGCTTTCGTGGGCGAGGATTTTCAGCACCTGCCGGAAATCTGGCTCCGCGGCAGGGACGGCAAATTGCGGCAGCTTTCCCATCTGCAGCAGGGCTGGGACGGAATCAGGCTCGCGCCGACGACCATCTTATGGACGAAGAGCTTCGACGGCACCGAGGTCGAAGCTGCCCTGATGCAACCTTCCGAGCGGCCGCCAGGATCAAAATTGCCACTGGTGCTGCGCGTACATGGCGGCCCATCGTCCAATTTCACCGAGGGCTATGGCTGGGAAACCGCCTGGTCCGAGATGCTGGCGTCACACGGCTATGAAGTCCTGATGGTCAACCCGCGCGGCTCGAACGGCTATAGCGAGGATTTTCTCAAGGCCAATCGCGGCGATTGGGGCGGCGGTGATTACAAAGACCTGATGGCGGTTCTCGATGCGGTGATCGCCGAAGGCGGGACCGATCCAGAGCGGCTCGGCATCGGCGGCTGGTCCTATGGCGGCGAGATGAGTGCATGGGCGATCACGCAGACCAGGCGCTTCAAGGCGGCGGTCGCCGGTGCAGGTGTATTTGACCAGCAGGCCGAATTCGAAACCGAACGCCATCCCGCCGGCGACGAATGGTATTTCGGCACGCCGTGGGAGCAGCCGGAGGTGTTTGCGCGGAACTCGCCCGCGACCTTCATACGCAACGCCCGCACGCCGACACTCATTTTCGACGGTGAGGAAGACCAGAACAATCCCGTCGGCCAGTCGAAAGGGCTGTACCGCGCTCTGAAATATTTCGGTGTCGAGACGGAGATGGTGCTCTATCCGGGTGAGGGTCATTCGCCGAAGAAAAGGTCCTATAATATCGACATGTTCACCCGCATCCTCGACTGGTACGACCGGTACCTGAAGACGGCAGACCGGCCATTTTCCGATCCTTGATTTGGTTGAAGGCGGATTCGGCCCCATCCCAGAAAGGGAACGATCTTGGGCAGAATCAGTCGACATAGGTGGGGCGGCGACGGCGACGGATGATTATCAGCTATGCTGCGCCCGCACTGCGCGGCCTGCGCGGCACCGGAACGACACTCGTCGCGAGAATGGCCAGTTGCGAAATAATTTCATCTGCGGCCTTGCCGGGCGCGGGGCGGACGCGCGACCGGATCGGTTCTTCGCCGTTCAGCATCGCCGCAAGCGATTGCCTTGCGCGCGAGGCGCGGCTTTTGACCGCCGTGGGCCGGCAATGCGAAATCTCGGCGGCCTGCTCGCTCGAGAAGCCGCCCACGTCGATGAGTATCAGCGCCTCGCGCTGACGTTTGGAAAGTGTGCGGAGCGCGCGCGCGGCGTCGGAGAGTTGCGCATTCCAAACCTGTTCGTCATGCGCTGCTGGTATCAACTCCGCCGCATCCTGGTTCCAAGGTACCTTGCGCCGGGCGCGCCGGAATTCGGAGCGAAACTGGTTGCGCATGATCGTGAGCAACCACGCTTCGAGCCGGGTACCGCGGGCAAAACTGCGCCGCGCCTGCCATGCCTTCGCCAGCGTTTCCTGCGCGAGGTCCTTGGCAGCTTCCTCTTCCCGATAGAGCCGCTTCGCCCATTGGCGCAACTGCGGAATGAGCTTGAGCAATTGGGCGGAAAATTGCGCATCGGTACCCGCCCGGCCGCCTTTGCCAGAGGTCATCGAAAGAGATGTGCCCACAGAAAACCTCCGTTTGCTAGGATGCAACCAGCGTCAACGGCAGCGCGCCAAGCAGCAGAATGCTTGGCAGCGCGAACAAATACTTGCGGTGGTCAAGGAGCAGGACTGTCGTCCCGAACAACAGGAATGCGGACAGCACAACGCCCCAGATCCGCAATTGCGGCAAAGCGAGGAAAACGCCCGCGGCGACAGTAAACGCTCCGGTCACCCAGTTGAAACCGCGCCCATAGCCCCATTCGGCGAGCAGCTGGCGAAGCGGCCGGGGACCGGCGAGATGGACAAGTCCGCCGCCGCCTATCACCAATGCTACCAATTGCGGAACAAGGGACGGAATTTCGTGCATCATTCTGATCCTGCCGAATTTTGCCGGCGCCCATTCGTGGATGTCGGTTTAAGCCGCCGCCTGTGCAAGCGTGGCAATTTCACCCATGGCCTCACGTGCATGCGCGAGGCCCGCGGTCGAAGCGCCCGGGCCCATCAGCTGGCCTTCGACGTAAATGATAGTCACATCGGTCAGGCCGTTGAAGCCAAGAATCGTGCGCAGATAGGGTTCCTGGAAATCCAGTGCTTTCACCGGACTGTCGCCCGTATAGATGCCGCCGCGCGCGGCAATGACGAACACTTTCTTGTTGCGAAGGAGACCTTCCGGCTTTCCCTCGGCCGTGTAGCGAAATGTGCGGCCCGCGCGGGTGATATGATCGATCCAGGCCTTAAGTGTCGACGGGATCGCGAAATTGTACATCGGCGCGGCGATCACGATGACTTCGGCCGCCTCGACTTCCTCGATCAGCGGATCGCTTTCCCGCACCAGCGCGTGCTCGCGGTCGGAGCGCCGCTCTGGTGCCGTTGTCCAGGCTTTGAGATATTCGCCGGTGAGATGGGGAATCGATCCAGCGCCAAGATCGCGATGCACGATGTGAGCCGGACCGTTCGCTTCTTGCCAGGCGGCAAGAAATTCGCCGCCGATCAGCCCGGATTTGGAATTCGGCCCCGATAGGCTCGCCGTTACGTAAAGCATGTTCTTCATCGTCAGGCTCCCTCGCCGGCGGTCCCTCTGGACTTGCTCAAGAAAGTGTGTTACCGGTCAGTATCGCAGAGTTAGATACTGACTGGTAAGTACCGTGTCAAGAGTCAAGCCGCTGAAGAAAATTGCCGGTGCGGACAGCCCACCGCCGCGGGAACGCATTCTCGCTGCCGCGCGCGAGCTCTTCTATGCCCGCGGTATCCGGCCGGTAAGCGTGGATGACATCGCCACGGCCGCCCAGACGAACAAGATGACCTTCTACCGGCACTTCGAATCGAAGGATTTGCTGGTCGCGGAATGTCTCCGCCTTCTTGCCGAGGACAGCGACAAGATCTGGGACGAAGCCGCGCGCGCCCATCCGGGCGATCCGATGGCGCAATTGAATGCCTGGGTGGAGCATATCGGCGTTATGATGGCCGACCGCAAAAACCGCGGCTGCGCGCTCGCCAATGCCGCCGTGGAAATTGCCGAGAAGGATCATCCCGCACGGGCGGTTATCGAAGCGTACAAGACCCATAAGCGCGAGCGGATTACAGCACTTTGCCGCAGCGCGGGATTCCACGATCCCGAGCGGATTGCGGACGAAATCTTCCTTCTGTTCGAGGGCGCCCGCGTGGATCAGCAAAGCGTCGGCCCTGGCGGCGCCGGCATGCGCGTGGTCGAATTGATCCGCGCGCTCTTGAAATCCAGCCCGCGCACAGCAACGACCGCGTGACAAAGCCCAAGGAATTGGACGCATCTGTCTTCCCGTCAGAGAATTGCAGATAAGTCGAGTGGGCAAGCAGAGCCAAGCTTGCTTGGGTGGAGAGGCGCGTGCGAAGTTTTTCGGTTCACGGCGCAATAATGGCCGGCAGCACGGCGTTGCTGTTACTCAGACCGGCTCTCGCCGGGCCGCCTTATGTGACCGATGATCCGGAGCCGACCAATACCGGCCAGTTCGAGAACTATCTCTATGTGCAGGGCACGCGCGCCGTCGGGGCTTTCGATACACCGGGCGCGGGCATCGAGATCAATTACGGCGCATTCGCCGATACGCAGCTGACCTGGTCGGTACCGCTAAATCCCAATCCGGGACCGGGTGGAATGGGGCTCGTGTGGGCGCCGCTTGGCGGCGGCGTGAAATACCGTTTTCTGGAAGAGGATGAGAATGGCTGGCGGCCACAGGTGGCCATCTTCCCGCAGATTTTCATTCCGGTGGGCGCGGCGTCGCATACGACGCCGACCACCGAGTTGTTGCCCATCTGGCTACAGAAATCCTTCGGCGCGTGGACGACATTCGGCGGCGGCGGCTTCGTCAACAATCCGGGCGCAGGCAACCGGAATTATGAAATCTATGGCTGGGCGCTGCAGCGGCAGGTCGCAGACAATCTGGCGCTGGGCGGCGAAATCTTCGGCCAGACGCGGGGCTCCGACGATATCGGCGGGAGCACCGCCGCAGGCATCGCCGCGCTCTACGACTTCAGTGATACATGGCATCTCGTTGGCTCCGTCAACACCGGCATCGTCGACGCGCATGAGGCCGACAGATTTTCCTACAATCTCGCGCTCAAATGGACGCATTAGCGGGACCGCTGGCGGACCCGCAAGACGAGGGAAGGAAACATGTCGTGGACGCTGTACGGCACGACCTATTCCGGGGGCGCCCATGGCGACGGCACGGTGTTCGCCATTGACCCGGATACCGACACCGAGACGGTGCTCTATACCTTTTGCAGCCAGCAGAGTTGTGCGGACGGAAGCGGGCCCGGGGCCGGCCCGATCGATGTGAAGGGCACTCTCTACGGCACAAATGTCTTCGGGGGCAGCGAAAGTAGCGGCACGGTGTTTGCTCTCACGACGAACCGCGTGTCGCGCACGGACCATTGACCGCCGGTTCGCTTTTGCTATGTTCGCGCCACGCGCAAGGTTCCCGCTTGGGATGTGAAAGGGAACGCGGTCGAACACCGCGGCTGCCCCCGCAACTGTAGCCGGCGAGCGACCATCCGGATGCCACTGGGCGAAAGCCTTGGGAAGGTGGATGGAAGCCATGACCCGGAAGCCAGGAGACCTGCCTTACGCGGTCGTCCTGTTTCCGGCCGGGGTGTGCCGGGAACTGCGGGGGAAACCGTCGCGACGACATGCTTGGAGTCGTCGTCGCGGGGTTCCGGTATGAACAATCTTTGCCCTCATCGCCGTGCGCTTCCGCATGCCGGCTTCTGGATTCCAACCAGGAGAACATCATGCGCAGTTTTCTCATTACGACCGTCAGCCTGATCGCTTTGGCCGCCGCGACCGGTGCGGCTCATGCCCAGAATGGAGAAACGCCGGAAACGGTGGTCGTCACCGCTACGCGCGTTCCCACGCCGGAAGCGAAGGTTGCGAGCAGCATCACCGTCATCACCGCCAAGGACATCGCGGCCAAACAGCAGCAGACGCTGCCGGACGTATTGGCCGACGCGCCGGGATTGAACCTTGTACAGTCCGGCGGCCCGGGCGGCCAGACTTCCGTGTTCATGCGGGGCACTGATTCCAACCACGTTAAGGTGCTGGTGGACGGCATCGATGTCAGCGATCCGAGCAGCCCGACCGGCACTTACGATTTCGGCCAGTTTCTCACCCAGGACATCGCGCGCATCGAGATTCTGCGCGGGCCGCAGAGCGGCCTTTACGGCTCCGATGCCATCGGCGGTGTGATCAACATCATCACCAAAAGCGGCGCGGGTCCGCTGCACGCCACGGGCGACATCGAAGGCGGTTCGTTCGACACCCTCAACCAGGCGGGGACGGTGAGCGGTTCGGAAGGACCATTCAGCTATGCGGGCACGATCGCGCATTTCTCCTCCGGTGCAACGCCGGTGACGCCGCTCAATCTTCTTGCGCCGGGCGAACAGCGGATCGACGATTCCTACGACAATGTGACGGCATCGACGAAACTCGGTTACGGCGTCACCGACAATTTCGATTTGGGTCTCGTGGCGAGGTACACCAATTCCCAACTCGATTTCACCGGCGAGAACTATCTCACGGATTTTCCCGACTCGACGCAAAGCCAGAGCGAGACGCTGCAATATTACACCCGCGCGACCGCGCATCTTGCGCTGGACGGCGGCTTCTTCGATCAGACGCTCGGGCTCGCCTATGGCAGCATCGAATCGACGGAAGCGAGCCCGGACAATCCCACGGACTATTACTTCGGCGACCGCACGAAAGTGGACTGGCAGGGCGATCTGCATTTTTCGGATGATGAAGTCCTCGTCCTCGGCGCCGAGCACGAGCATGACGGTATCACCCAACCACTCTCTGCGGGCATCGACATCAATTCCGGCTATGCCGAGCTGCAATCGACCTTCGGCGATTTCTTCGATACCGCGGCCATGCGCTTCGACGACAATGCGGAGTTCGGCGGCGCGGCGACCTGGCGTTTT
>DATJUM010000002.1:0-21945 GCA_035502355.1 Rhizomicrobium sp.
TTCTGCGACGCCGCGAGGCGCGACGATTATGATCTCGTGTATGTAAGCCAGGTTTTCTTCGATTCCGGATTCGCGTTGAATGATCTCTCTGCCGTCGTGAACGCGGTGACCAATCCCGCAACGTTCATTGCGGTCGACGGCTATCACGGCTTTATGGCGGTCCCCACCGACCTTTCCCCTATCGCGCATCGCGCCTTCTATCTCGCCGGCGGCTACAAATATGCGATGGCGGGCGAAGGCGTCTGTTTCCTGCACTGCCCGCCCGGCTATGGTCCGCGCCCGCGCGACACGGGCTGGTATGCGGGCTTCGCAGCGCTGGAAGACGGCGGAGCGGGCGTTCCGTTTGCGACGGATGGCAGCCGGTTCTTCGGCGCGACCTTTGACGTTTCCGGCCTTTACCGCTTCAACGCCGTGCAGGCTTGGCTCGCGCGCGAAGGGCTCGATGTTGCGCGCATGCTCGCCCAGGTGCGCACGCTGGAGCGCCGGTTTCTCCGTGAGCTCGACCGTCCGCACATGCCGATCGACTCAGGTAATTTGCTCGTGCCGGACGAAAACCGCCGCGGGCGGTTTCTCGCTTTCCGGACGGACGATGCCGCTCGGATCACGAGCCGCCTCGCCGCGAACAACATGATCATCGATCATCGCGGCGACCGCCTTCGCATCGGCTTCGGCATCTATCACGATCCCGACGATACAACCCGGCTTGCACGGGCTATCGCGGATAACCCGCCGTGAACCGATCCCGGAACTGGAGGGATATGATGCGCGTTTCAATGGGCTCGTCCCGAGCCTCGAAGGACGACGACCTGTGTGCCGTGTGCCTTTTTCCTCTCACGTCGCGATACGGCCGGCCGCGTCTTCGCTCCAGGGAAAGACGACCGAGGGATCGGGACGGGCGAGCTTCTTCGATTTTCGGTCGTAGTCGAAGCTCGAAAGCAGATCACGGATGAGTTCCAGCCGCGCCAGTTTCTTGACATCGGCGCGCGCTATCCGCCACGGCGCCAGCACATGGCTCGAGCGGCGGAACATCTCATCGCGCGCGGCCGAGTAGGCTTTCCAGTTTTTCAGCGCCTTCGCGTCGACCGGCGAAAGCTTCCATTGCTTCAACGGATCCTTTTCGCGCGCCGCGAGCCGCTCCTTCTGCTCCTTTCGCGAAATGTCGAGATAATATTTCCTGAGCGCGATGCCGTCGCGCACCAGCATGGCCTCGAACGGCACGACGGATTCGAAAAACTGCTCGACCTGCTCCTTGGTGCAGAAGCCCATCACCGGTTCGACGCCCGCACGGTTGTACCAGGAGCGGTTGAAGACGACGAATTCCGCTGCCGCCGGCAGAAAAGGAACGAAGCGCTGGAAGTACCATTCCGTTTCCTCGCGGCTGGAGGGTTTGCCCGGCGCGTGAACGCGCGTCTCGCGCGGGCTCATATGCTCGGTCAGGCGTTTGATCGCACCGTCCTTGCCCGCGCCGTCGCGGCCCTCGATGATCACCAGCACGCGCCGGCCCTCTGCTATCAGCTTGTGCTGAAGCTTCACCAGTTCGACCTGAAGGTCGTAGAGCGCGCGTCGGTAATGCTTGTCCCGGTCCGGTTGTTCTGCCGTCTTCGCCATGATGATTACCCGACCCTTCCAGCCCTTATTGAAATCACAGAAGCAGGCTCGCCGCGACGTTCACCGTCAGCGCGAGAAGCAGAGTGTTGAACGCGAAAGCAAACGTGCCGTGCAGCATGGCGAGCCGGCGGATCGGCTTGCAGGTAATCGCCACGTCGGAGGTTTGCGACGTGGCGCCGAGCACGAAGGAGAAATAAAGAAAATCCGCATAGTCGGGCGCCTCGCCGCCGGGAAAGTCGAGACCGCCATGATGGGCGTCGGCCTGGCCGGGCCGCCGCTTCGGCCAGTAGTAATGATGCGCGTAATGCAGCGCGAGCACGGTGTGGAGGAACAGCCAGGAACCCACCACCGTGATCACCGAAAGAGTCAGGCGGAAAACCTTCTTGTGCTCCGGCATGACGCCGATCCCGACGACCATGCCGGTGATGGCAACGAGGCTGGCCACAACCGCGAGCACGCAGAGAACAAGGAGGACCGAATCCGACGTGTCGTAATGCGCCGCACGGTGGCGCATGGTCTCACGCCCGCCGCGCAGCATCACCGTCCAGGTCGTGGCGAGAAAGACAAGCACCAGCATGTCCCACGCCATGATGCCCCGCAGCAGAAGCGACACATGTGCGGGGATGACCCAGGCGAACGCAAATGCTGCCGCGCAGCCCGACAACAGGCCGGGATGCAGGCGCGCCGGCCTGAGCAGGTTACGCAGGCGCATGGCTCCTCGCGGGATTTGCTCCCCGAAAAGCTTGGCCCAGACAGATCGTGAATCCTAGACGCGCCGGCGTCGGGGGCTGCCCTAAGAAGCGTGATTTTCCCGCAACAGTGGAAATGCTGCCGCAGTTTCCCGCCGGAAACTTGTATGCTGCAATGCGTTAGAGCGGGGCAACCGGACAAGAGCGGGGTTATCCCATGACGCTGCGAAGTGCTGCTTTGGGCTGTGTCGCGTGTTTGGCGCTGGCAGGACCGGCCGCGGCTGGAGAAGGATTTTATGTCGGTCTCGGCGCGGGCTGGGACGGGCAGAATAATATTCAGCTCAACGAATTCACGCCACCGCCGGCGACTGGCGAAGTGTCAACGAATGACGGCGCGATTTTTGCCGGCACGCTGGGTTACAAGCTGCCCATGATGCCCATCCGGCTCGAATTCGAGTCGGGTTATGATTGGCACACGATCAGCCAATTCGAGAGTGGCGGCGTCTCGGCCGGCGCCGGAGGGCATGCCAATATCGCCTCCGAACTCGTGAACGCCCTCTACGATCTTCCGGTCGGTCCGGGCTGGAACCTTTATGGCGGCGCGGGTGTTGGCGGCGGCCATGTCTATTTCGCGCCCTTTCTGAGCGATAACGGCGATCAACTGGCCCATGTCGACCACTGGGGCTTCATGTGGCAGGCGATCGGCGGCGTATCCTTCGAACTCGCGCCGGACGCCGACCTCTTTGTCGACTACCGCTATCGCGATGCCCAGGCGCATCTTGTTAGCTACACACCGGTGTTCGGTCCGGTCGGTTCGCACGGCATCACCGAGAATGTCGTAATGGCGGGCGTGCGCTTCTATCTCTTCCCGCCGCCTCCTCCGCCGCCGGAGGAAGCTCCTCCGCCGCCGCCTCAATATTATCAATCTGCGCCGCCGCCGCCTGAAAACAACGCTCCAATGAACAACGGCGCGACATCGGGCGGAGCGACATCTGGTGGGGCCGGCAGTCCGACGCCCTGAAAGCAACGCGCCGCCATATTCAGTCGCTTGGCGTGCACAGTTCCGGGCGCGGCGGATCCCGCCGGCCCGGAACGTCCTGCTGCAATGCTTGCTTCTATTTCTCGCCGAACGCCTTCAAACCGTGCGGCGTGCCGTTGCCCGTCGGACCGTCATAACCAACCTCGCCGTTGCAGAGATAGGCGGGGCTGCACGTACCATTGCTGCCCGTTGTGACGTCGAACAGGTCCTTGACATGTTCGTAGATGCTTTGCGCCGCGTTCACTTTGCCGTCTTTGGCCCCAAAGAGGCCGCCGATCAACGGGGTCGCAACGCTGGTGCCGCCAACTTCACCCCAATTCCCATCGTAATAAATGGCGACGGCGGAGGCCGTGCTGGCGACCGCAGCAATATCGTTGTTGGTGCGCATGGTGCAACCGCTGTCATGCTGCCATTTCGGCTTTCCGAACACGGTGCTGCAACCGCTGCCCGTGCCGGGCCAGACCGTTTCCGTCCAGCCCCGCTTGTTGGTATCTGTGCGGAGATACGTGCCGCCGACTGCGATGACGGTCGGTATGTCCGCCGGAGAGCACATTCCATAGCCATCGTCACCGGCGGCGGCTGTCACAGCAACCCCGGGATGGTCGTAATAGGCGGCGATTTTTTTGTCCCCCTTGGACTCGGTGCCGCAGTAGCTGTTGCTGATCACATGTGCGCCGAGGTCTCCAGCCAGATTTTCCGCTGTCCCCAGATCCTTGAAGCTGGGCTTGTCGCCCTCAATAAGATAGATTGAGCAGTTTGGGCACATTGCGCTTGCCATATCGAGATCGAGCGCCTGTTCCACGGGCCAGTTGCCATCCGGCGGCGGATAGTTTCCCTCCTGGCCTTTCTGGTTAAGTATCTTGAGGCAGCCATTATCGGTGGTGCAGGCCGGCAAGTTGAATTCCGAGCGATAGGCCGCCAAGTCCGACTCGGCGGTGGGGTATCCGCCAGCGTCCACGATCGCAACAATCGTGCTGGCCTGTCCCGTGGGGGTTACCTTGTAGGCGCTGTACAAATCGGCTGGAGTCAGTCCGGCGACCGGTGCCGTGGCGCTCTCAATCGGATTTCCTTGCGAGTCCGTTATGATCAGCGCTTCGCAGCGCACCATATCCCAGGAGGCCGGGCGGGCGCACGCCGCCTTGTAGTAAACCGAGCCGTCACTTTGAACCTGCTGGGCATTTACACCCGCGATAAGACCAAGCGTGGCGAGCGCACACAGCGCCCCGCCGAACAAGCTGCGATACATGGATTTCTCCCCTGTGAGTTTTTCCCCGCTACCCGCCCGCACGGTCCCGAGCCTGCAAGATCAGCCGGTAACGTCAGCGTTCTATCAGAGGGATGTCCGGGTTCATAGCGTAAATCTGCCCCTCGCGCCCCGGCAAACGCCAGGTTCGCAATTGAAGCAGCAGCAAGACATTCGGACCGTCTGGAGAATCGATCACCACCCCGGTCTTGCCGACGCGGAAATTCCGCCCGCTTGTGATCGCTGCGTCCACTTCTGACGCAGCGAAACCTTGGCCCGGGACCGCAGGCGTCCCCGTCCGCAAGGCGGCCGGAACCACCGCGGCTGCCGAATGGCAGCGGCGGCGTCGGATCTTGTGATGGACAAAGCGACGTGTTATCATAAAAAATTATGATGATAACATGATCCGGACGCAGATATCATTTGACAAATCCCTGTACGAGCGGGCGAAACAGATTGCCCGTCGGCAGGGCGTATCGCTGGCTGAACTGTGTCGGCGCAGTCTTGCCGAGGCTGTTGCACGGAACGAGTCCGACCCGAATCGGCCCTGGATGCGCCATTTGGGCGTGATCGAAGGCGGCAGCGACGACAGTACAACCGTCGATGAAGTGGTTTACGGCCGCGACCGGCCGTGACCGAGACCATATATCTCGATTCGGGAATATTCATTGCCGCGCTGATCCGGCGCGACGGCTTTCACATGCAGGCCAGGGAACTGTTCGGGCGCTGCGGACTCCGATGGATTACCTCCGTCCTCGTCCTGTCGGAATGTCATTCCTGGTTCCTTCACCGCCACGGCGAAGAAGCCGCGCGCAGGCTGCGAGATTTCATTGCCGCGCTGAATGGAATCCAGTTGCTCGGTTTCATGCTTGACGACCATGAGCGCACGCTTCACATGCTCGACCGCTTCCGCGGAGCGGCATTGACCTATGTAGACGCCGCTTCGCTGGCCATAATAGAGCAACGGAAGATCCGGACCGTCTGGAGCACAGATCACCATCTCGGACTGACAGGCGCCGAGATATTGCCGCGGTCGTGAACGCTCAGTCCTTTTCTGACGCAGAACCTGCTTATCCTGGCACCGTCGGCGTCTTGCCTGCAAGGCAGTCGGGACAGCCGCCCCCGGAGGTAATCGCGCATGAGCGTTCCCGTCTTTTATGACTGCGAAGCCTCCTCAATCGGCGGCCTGCCGATCGAAATCGGCTGGGCTGATCCGGCGACGGATGAAATTCGTGCGGAGGGTCATCTGGTCAAACCGCCTTCGCATTGGAACATGCGGAAGGTCTGGGATCCCGACGCGCAGAAGCTGCACGGCATCGCGCGCGCCAATCTCGACCGCGACGGGCGGCCCTGTTTCCTGGTTGCGCGGCGGATGAACGAAACACTCGCCGGCCGCGAGCTGTTCTCCGATGCGCCGGGCGATGACGAGCGTTGGCTGCGAATCGTCTTCGAGGAAGCCGGATGCGATCCCGCCTTCACCGTCCGCCGCATGCATGCCGACGAACTGATCGGCAATCTCGCCGTCAACCGCGGCTGGACGCCCGCCGCTTATGAGATCATCAAGGAAGAAACAACCCGCCGCGCCCCGCGCACCCACCGCGCCGCCGACGACGCCCTGCATCTTGCGCTGCTATGGCGGCTGGTATCGCGCGGGCCATAGGTGGCTCGACGCTTATGCGAGAGTCTCCAACGGTCACGAGCGGCATAGTTGCAATTTGTCCCGGAACGCGCCATGCTTTGCATGTGCAGGACATGTGCATAAGGACAGGCAAATGGCTGTGGCGACCGAGCGCGTGGTGGTTCTGATGACCCGGACGGAAAAGAGGGCACTTGAAGCCAAGGCTCGACGTATGGGGTCGTCCGCGGCGGAACTCGTCCGCCGGTCCGTCGATGCCTTCGACGAGGCGTTGGAGGTGGCGGAGGTCGAGGCACTCCTGAAAACCCTCGCGACGACACACGCGGCCACGCTCACGGCGCTCGATCGTGCGGAGCGCGAACTGGCCGAGACGCGGGCCTGGTTTGCGGCGAAGAAACCGCAGGGAAAACCGAGATGAGCCTCACCGACAAGGTTCTCGAAGCCCTGAGAAATGCCATCCTTCTCGAATCGCGGGTCTCGACGCTGGCCGGCAGCGTCGGCGAGCTTGCGCGCGAGGTACGCGATATGGACCGCCGCCTCGTCCGGCTCGAGACAATGGTCGAACTCGCGGAAAGGCCGCGGCGCGCACGGCAGTCAATCGAGGACGGGCACTGAACACGCGCATTTTTCCTGCCCAAATGGGGAGAAGTCCGTTGTGGCACCTCGTTTCGCGAGGTTCGCAATCTGCAAGGACTTTGAAAACTCCCTGATTGACCAATATCCTTCCTCTTCGCCATTCAACGCGCTGGCGACTGCGCGCGGCCACTCGCGCCAGTTGCCAATCGCGTTCCCGTCTGCTTGTTTTAGCGGCCACCCTCAGAAGCATGTTGTGTCCACCCTCGTAAGTAATGAAATGTTTTTGATGGCAAATTTGGACACAACCCTCGTACGTTGCTTTGCCATGGTCGCGCACATCAGACTCGATTACCCGCGCACCCGGGACAATTTCCCAACTGCCGGGTATGTCATGCAACGCGTCGGGATCCCTGTCCGCTCGCTCGTCCTGCATGTGCCTCAGCCGCGCAGATGAACGATATGCTCCGGCGAAGCTCT
The DNA here is from genome assembly GCA_035502355.1 of Rhizomicrobium sp. Taxonomy (GTDB): domain Bacteria; phylum Pseudomonadota; class Alphaproteobacteria; order Micropepsales; family Micropepsaceae; genus Rhizomicrobium. The sequence goes on from DATJUM010000002.1 coordinate 7,269, forward strand.
GCGGACGGCCGTTGCGCGCAGTTCGCGCCGCGCCCGCACCCGCCTGGCCGATGTCGAAAGGTCGACTTCGTCGTCGTCCGTGTCGCCCTTCAGCCGCGGAAGCCGCCCGAGCAGCACCCGCTCGATCCGTGCCGCCGCCGGCCCCCTCAAAGCGTTGCGCACATAGTACGCAAGTTCCTTCAGACCATTGTCTCCGAATTCCATCATTCCATTTCCAGCCCCGCTGCAGGGGGAACATTAGTGGTCAGATGCGTCAGATTCGGACGTATCTGGACCGCGCCGCCCTTGGCACGCGGAGGCGCGGAGACGTCGTGATGCACCCACATTGAGAATTGGTGCCATCCTGCGATGAAAAGGTCGGAATTCTTTGCCGGGTATGTAACAGAGTTTGACCGGCGCGTATCGCCCGCAAGGCGCCCGATTCGCTATCTCTCTCTGCGCCTCTCCGCGGCACGAAGCGGCGCTGCCGGCTGGAGGTGTTTTGTGAGACGCGTGAAGCTGTGATACAAACGGGCCATGAACCTCCCGCTGCGCAAACCCGCAACCATTCCCGCCTTTCTCGAATGGGAAAACGGACAGGAATTCCGTTACGAATTCGACGGATTCCGCCCCGTGGCCATGACGGGGGGCACTGCAGCGCACGCCGCGATCCAGCGCAATCTCGCCATTGCCGTGGGCGGACGGCTGCGCGGAAAACCGTGCCAGTTCTACGGCAATGATCTGAAAGTCGAGGTGGCGGGACGAATCCGGTATCCGGACGGCTTTGTGATCTGCTCCGCGATCCCAAGGGACGAAAAGCTGGTGCGCGATCCGGTGGTGATTTTCGAAATCCTGAGCGAGGCGACGGCGCGGACCGATCTCATCACCAAGAACCGCGAATACGCGACGACACCTTCCGTGAGGCGCTATCTCGTCCTTTCCCAGAACGAAATCGGCGGCACGATGTTCGAGCGGTCCGGCGAAGACTGGGTGGGTCACCTGCTTGCGACCGAATCCATCGTCCATATGCCCGAGATCGGCATCGATTTGCCAATAGCGGAATTGTACGAAGACATCGATCTTGTTGCGGACGAACCGGAAGCGCCGGGCTGACGAAATCGACAGAGGGTCCGCGTCCTCCTATACATGGTCGACAAGTTGAGGAATCCGCCATGCCCGTCTATCGCGCGCCGCTTGAGGATTACCGGTTCCTCCTGCACGAGTTCTTCGAAGTAGAGAAACAAACCGACCTGCCGCAGTTCGAAGACCTTTCCGCGGAGGTGATCGATGACGTGCTCGCGAATGCAGGCAAGATCTGCGAGGACGTGCTGCAGCCGCTGAACCAGTCTGGCGACGAGGAAGGCTGTCATTACGAGAATGGCGTGGTGCGCACGCCAAAAGGCTTCAAGGAAGCCTACAAATCCTTCGCCGAAGGCGGCTGGAGCGGGCTGGGCGCGCCCCCAGAGTATGGCGGAGCCGGCCTGCCGATGTTTCTCACGATGCTGGTCGGCGAAATGACGGAGTCCGCCAATCAATCCTTCTCCATGTATCCCTGGCTTTCGGCGGCGGCCTATTCGGCACTGATCGCCAACGGCGCCCAATGGATGAAACAGCATATCGTACCGCGCATGGTGTCGGGCGAATGGACCGGCACGATGTGCCTGACCGAACCGCATGCGGGAACCGATCTCAGACTGATGCGGACGCGCGCCGTCGAACAGGAGGACGGCACCTACCGCATGACGGGAACGAAAATCTTCATCTCCGCCGGCGAGCATGATCTCGCCGACAACATCATCCATATGGTGATCGCGAAAATTCCCGACGAGAACGGACAGATTCATAACGACCTCTCAACCGTGAATTTCTTCATGGTGCCGAAATATCTCGTGAAGGAGGACGGCACGGTCGGGGCCCGCAACGGCGTATCGTGTGGTGGCATCGAGCATAAGATGGGTATTCGCGCCAACGCGACCTGCGTTATGAATTTCGACGACGCCGTTGCATGGCGGATCGGACCGAAGCCGCAAATGCCCAAACCGGGCGAGAAACACTCGTCCTCGGAAGGCATGAAAGGCATGTTTGCGATGATGAATGCGGCGCGCGTGGGCGTTGGCGTGCAGGGCATCGCCGTTGCCGAAGTGGCGATGCAGAATGCCAATGCCTATGCCCATGAACGCCGCGTCGGCCAGGCGCTGACGGGACCTGAGGAACCCGACCAGCCTGCCGACCTGCTCATCGTTCATCCCGACGTCCGGCGCATGCTCTTGCATGGCCGTGCCTGCACGGAAGGCGCGCGCGCCGTCGCGTTGTGGACATCGCTCAACATGTCCATCGCCGGCTCCGCGCGGCCCGAACGGGAAACGGCGGGAATGCTCGCCGACCTCCTGACGCCGGTGGTGAAAGCGTTCTTTACCGATCTGGGTTTCGAGTGCGCCAACATGGCGATGCAGTGCTATGGCGGACATGGCTACATCCGCGACAATGGCGTCGAACAATTTGTTCGCGATGGCCGCATCAATCAGATCTACGAAGGCGCGAACGGCGTGCAGGCGATGGATCTTGTCGGCCGCAAGCTTGGCCGCAAAGGCGGCGCAGGAGCGTTTGCGTTATTCAACGCGATCAACGACTTCCTGACTGCCAACGAAAATGATGCGCAGCTCGCCGCTTTCGTAAAGCCGGTGCGGCGCGGACTCGATGCCTTGCAGGGCGCCACGCTCTGGCTTGCCCAGCATGGCGCAAGCAATCCCAACGACGCCGGCGCCGGTGCAGTCGATTATCTTCGCCTGATGGGCATCGTCGTCACGGGCTGGATGTGGGCACGCATCGCCAAGTTCGCGCAATCCAGGCTTGCGGCGAATCCGGAAAATTCCACGTTCTATCGCGAGAAACTGATTTCAGCGCGCTACTGGATGGAACGCATGATGCCGGAATGCGCGATGCTCCGCGAGCGCGTCGAAACCGGCAGTGCGACGATCATGGCCTTCGAGGCGGCGGGATAGGGCGGGACGAGATCGTCAAAGGGTCAACAAGCAGGAGCGTGGCGGGGAGAACAACTTTGCCTGCGTCAATCCGGCAAGAAGAAGCTTCCGGCTATGACTTCTTTGATTCGCAGCGCGGACAGGCGTGATCGCAGGCGCGGCAGAAGGGCTTGCCGCATTCCGTGCATGGCGACTGTCCTTCGGGCTCCGTCAGATGAAGCTTGTCGTCGCAAACGACGCGTGTCGTTCCAAGGCCGATGCCCCAGTCGCAGGGCGGCGGCTCGGCCATGCGCACGAGAGGATGCCAGTCGAGCGCAATCCGCCGCTCGCCCTTGCGTCGGCGGATGAGCAGATCGAACCGCCGCACTGGCAGATAAAGGTCGAGCGCCTGCACCCATGTGAGCTTCACGCGCAGCGCGTAATTGTGTCTGAGATCGTCGATCTTGCTTCTGTACTCGCGTTCGACCGCGGCGGCGCGCATCTGCTCGCGCTTGCGGTCCGCTTCCGCCTTCTCGCCAGGCGCATTGGCAAGAAGCGCGAGCCGCTTCTGTGACGCGGCCCAGAGATCGTCGTGATAGGCGTGCACCCGCGCGCGGTCACGTTCGAACCGGCGCCGCATCGCGCGCAGGAACAGGTCGAGTTCCTGCCGAACCCGGTATTCCAGAAGCGGACCCAGTCGCGTTGCCAGCAGGGCGGATTCCTGTCGCGACTCCGTATCAATGTGCACGGAGGAATCGGATGCCGGCCACTCACTCTCGCGCATTCCGGGCAACAGCTTCGCTACGATCGAATCAAGCACTGCACCGGTTTGCCGGTTGAAGCCGACCCAGACCAATCCTTCGCGCTTCTCGTCGGAAATCGCCGTATAACGGATGGCAAGAACCAGGCAGCGTGCCGTGGTAGCCCGCTGTCCCTGCAGGCGCCATACGGCATTCTGCAGATCAAGCGCGTGACCCAACATGCGTTCGGGTGCGCCTGGCGCGGCGGGTGCATCGCCGAGTGCAAGCTCCCGCTTGGCCCAGCGCCCATGTTCATCCAACAGGGCGCCGAACTGCTCCAGCCAGTCTCCCTCCAAACCGATGCGGATCGCCCGGCGGGGATCAGACAGTTCGGCCTGCGCCCCACGAAAATCCAGGCACTCGAATTCGCGCCAGCGCATGGCGTCCTGAAGCGGGCCGGGCAACAGAACGTTGAGACCATCGGGTTCGCAGGTTTCAACGACAGCGCCCCGCCGCTCCAGAACGCCACTTACGAACTCGCGCAATTCGCTCATCGCGACCGCCCTAAGCTGCTTCGAATTCCTCGCCGAACAGTGCCTCGTCAAGCACTTTTGCGTCCTCGTGTTGACCACGTGCCGCGTCAAGCTGGCGGCCGATTTCCTCGAACGCGCCATGGCGAGCAGATTCGGTGACCTCAAGCCAGGCATCGAGCACGAGATCGGAAAAATCCCTGTCGTCCTCGATACTGCCCAGGATCGCACCCGCTTCACCGACAACGAGTTCGAACATGGAGATTTTCTCCTCGAGCAGAGCAAGCACCTGCTCCTCGAGCGTGCCGCGACTGACAAGGTTGAACACGAACACTTCGCGCGTCTGGCCGATGCGATCGATGCGGCCGATGCGCTGCTCGATCGCCATCGGATTCCACGGCACGTCGAAATTTATCAGCGTGTTGCAGAACTGAATGTTTCTGCCCTCGCCGCCCGATTCGCTCGACAGCAACACGGGCACGTCGTCGCGGAATGCGGCGATGGCCGCATCTTTCTCGGCACCGGAAAGACTCCCGTCGAATCTTGCGAACGCAATGTTCTCGCGCGCGAGAAGCCCCGCCAGGTGTTCAAGCGTCTCACGGTAATGCACGAAGACGAGTTTCTTCTCGGCCGGATTGCGGCGCAGAAGATCGAGCAGCTGCGCTTCCTTGCCGCCGCCGTCCTGCAGAGACCAGCGCTCCGCCAGCCCGATCCAGTCCGAATTTTCAGGATGGCGCTCCGCGAAACGGCGCACTGTCGCAGCCGCAGCGGCGGGCGAGGATCCCGCCGAACCGAGAAGGTGTCTGAGCGCGAGCCGTTCGCGGCCGCCATGCCCCTCGCTGGCAGATGCGAAGCGGCGTACCGCCTCCGCAAGCTCACCGTAACAATGGCGCTCGGCTTCCGAAGGCTCGATGCGAATCGTGGCGGCATGCCGGCGCGGCAATTTGAGCGCCACCACGGCACGGGTATTGCGGATCATTGCGCTGCGCATCAGTTCCCGTAGCCGCTCAGGATTGGCGGGCTGGCGCGGCTTGCCGGGCTTCATGTATTCGGCCCGGAAATCCTTCAGCGTCTTGAAGATACCAGGCTTCAGCAATGTAAGCAGATTGTAGAGTTCCTCCAGATCGTTCTGAACCGGCGTCGCCGAAAGCAGGAGGAGGAATCGCTTGTTGAGCGAATCGACAAGTTTGTAGCTCTGGCTCGCCCTGTCGCGCAGGTGGTGCGCTTCGTCGACGATCACGAGATCGAAGCTGCGCGCAAGGAGGCGCCGTGCGTGCTCGCTGCGCCGCGCCGCCGCAATGGATGCCACAATGCGCCGGCCTTGCCAGAAGCGGTCCGGATCGCTCCGGAAGAGCGCGTCCTGAGTCGTGCTGCACGGGATTTCGAATTTCGTCTCCAGCTCTTCGTGCCACTGCCCGATCAGCGATGCCGGCGCGAGCACGAGCACGCTCTCGATCATGCCGCGCAGGAGATATTCCTTCAGCACCATGCCGGCCTCGATCGTCTTGCCGAGCCCGACTTCGTCGGCAAGCAGCACACGGCCGCGGAACTGCCTGAGAACCTTGCGCACGGTCTCGATCTGGTACCAGAAGCTTTCGATGCCGCGGAGATGGCTGAGGCACAGCAGTTCGTCGAATCCCTGCGCGAGCCCGAGATGAGCCAGGCTTTCCCGCAGGCGATACCAGCCGCCTTCCGGTTCCGGTGGGCCCGCGAGCGCCGCGATGAGCGGCGCACTGTCGAATTCGGTTGTGAAGGTGATATCGACGTCAACCCGCGGCAATCCCCGACGGGGAGTGACGGCGGCACCGGCAACAGGTGCGGCGGCGGCGCGGCGCGCAGCCGATTGCCGCGGGGCGGTCAGGGATTTGGGCGGGCGCTGCTTGGCCTTGCGGTTTCGAAACTCGGGTTGCAACGGCACGGCTCGGCGCGCCGGCCGCAGAATCGCGTCATGCCATTTCATCAACCATTCGCGACGCTCGACGCCGCCCGGAAATACCATCAGGGCGCTGAAAAAGTCCTGCAGATCGTGCTGTTTCAGAAGCGTCCGTGCCGCGTCGTGCCTGTTGTGTTGCGCGAGCGTCAGCGCACTCACCAAATGATAGGGTCGCGTTGGAACGAAGCGTTTCGCGAAGCGCTTGAGAAACGTCTGGGCGCGCTCCGGCTGTTCGTCGAACAGCGCTGCCGTCGCGGCAAGCAGCAGAATGGCGCCGTTGCCGGGGCAGGCGTGCAACGCCTCCTCGGCGATGGGCAGGACCCGCGTACCCTTGCGCGTTTCGGCGAACGCCGCAATCAGGGTCCTGACCCAATCCTCCCAGGATTGCGACTGGACATCTGAAGGCATTGCAGTTTGTGCCGCCGAAAACATGCCACATTGCCCGTCTTTGCGACCGCGCGCTCGCCGACTCGCGAGCAAAGCCTATTGGCGGGGCCACCGCGCGCAAGTCAAAAAAGCGCAACGTCAGCTTGGCATCTGTGGACGATCAGCGTTCATGCCGCCTGGCGTTCGGCGAGGCGGACGAGTTGGGTGAGCATGGTCTGCACGCCCTTGAGGCGCAGTTCCGGCGTCGGCCAGTCGCGCGCGATGACGACCTTCTGATCGGGCCGCACGCGCATGGTCGATTGGTGTTCGGCGATGAGCCGCACGAGCCCTGAGGGATTGGGAAAGGTGTTATTGCGGAACGTCAGCGTCGCGCCTTTCGGCCCCGCCTCGATCTTTTCTACCTCGGCCTGACGGCAGAGCGCCTTGATGGCGACGATGTCGAGCAGATGCTGCACCTCTTCCGGCAGCGTGCCGAAACGGTCGATGAGTTCCGCCGCAAAGCGATCGATATCCTCTTCGCTTTCGATGCCGGCAAGCCGCCGGTAGAGCGCCATCCGCACATCGAGATCGGGAACGAAATTTTCCGGAATCAGGACCGAAGTGCCGATGTTGATCTGCGGCGACCATTGCTCGTCGCGCTCGGCAGTTTCGCCGGATTTCAGCTGCGACACTGCCTCTTCGAGCATCTCCTGATAGAGTTCGATGCCCACCTCGCGCACATGGCCGGACTGTTCTTCGCCCAGCAGATTGCCCGCGCCGCGTATATCCATATCGTGACTCGCCACCGAGAAACCCGCGCCGAGCTGGTCGAGCGACTGCAGGACCTGCAGCCTTCGTTCGGCCGTTTCGGTGAGTTTGCGGTCGGCCGGCGTGGTGAGATAGGCGTAGGCGCGCTGCTTGGATCGCCCGATGCGCCCGCGCAGCTGATAAAGCTGCGACAGCCCGAACATATCAGCGCGATGGACGATGAGCGTATTCGCGGTCGGAATATCGAGCCCGCTTTCGACGATATTTGTCGATACGAGCACATCGACCTTGCCGTCATAGAAGGCGGTCATGACCTCTTCGAGCGCCGCCGCGGGCATCTGGCCATGGCCGATCGCAGTTTTCACCTCAGGCACGGCGTGCTTCAGAAATTCCATCGCATCGGCGATGTCGGCGATACGCGGGCAGACATAGAAACTCTGCCCGCCGCGGTAATGCTCGCGCAGAAGCGCCTCGCGCAAAGTAAGCGGATCGAACGGCGTCACGAAGGTGCGCACGGCCAGCCGGTCGATGGGCGGTGTCGTGATCAATGACAGATCACGCACGCCGCTGAGCGCGAGTTGAAGCGTGCGGGGAATGGGCGTCGCCGTCAATGTCAGCACATGCACATCCGATTTGAGTGATTTCAGCCGTTCCTTGTGAGCGACTCCGAAATGTTGCTCCTCGTCCACGATGACGAGCCCGAGCCGGTTGAAAGAAATAGACTTCGCCAGCAGCGCATGCGTGCCCACGACGATGTCGATGTCGCCCGCGGCGAGCCCGGCCTTCGTCTCGCGCGCGTCCTTGGTGGAAACGAAGCGGGACAGCTGGCGCACCTTCACCGGGAAGCCCTGGAAGCGCTGGCCGAACGTCTTGTAGTGCTGACGTGCAAGCAAGGTTGTCGGCACGACGATGGCGACCTGGGCGCCTGCCATCGCCTCGACAAAGGCAGCACGCAATGCGACTTCGGTTTTCCCGAATCCGACATCGCCGCACACCAGCCGGTCCATGGGCCGGCCCTTCGCGAGATCCTCGATGGTCTCGGCAATCGCGCGATCCTGATCCTCGGTCTCGGGCCACGGAAAGCGGGCGCAGAACTCGTCATAAAGCCCCTGCGGCGGTTCCACAGCCGGTAGCGATCTCAGCTGCCGCGCGGCGGCAATGCGGATCAATTCCGCCGCGATCTCGCGGACGCGCTGCTTCATGCGCGCCTTGCGCTGCTGCCAGCCCGATCCGCCCAAACGATCGAGCTGCACCGTGCCTTCGTCGCCGCCGTAGCGGGTCAGAAGCTCGATGTTCTCGACCGGAAGAAACAGCTTGCCGCCTTCGTATTTCAATTCGAGGCAGTCATGCGGCGCACCGGCCGCATCGATGGTCTGCAGCCCGATATATTGTCCTATGCCGTGCTCGATATGCGTGACGAGATCGCCGGGCGACAGGCTCGAGGCTTCGGCAAGGAAATTCTGCGCCCGCCGCGCCCTGGCACGTGGACGCATCATGCGTTCACCGAGAATGTCCTCCTCGGTGACGATCGCCATCTCCGGCGCTTCGAAGCCATGATCGAGGCAGAACACGCCGACGCCGATCGCGTCCGCATGCAACGACTGCGCATCGGACCAGTTCGCCACGTTGCGGATCGCGCCGAGCCCGTGATCGGACAGGACGCCACCCAGCCGTTCGGCGGAGCCCTCGCTCCAGGCCGCGACGATCACCCGCTTCTTCGCCTGGCGCAGCGCCTTCACATGTTCGGCGGCCGCTTCGAACACGTTCACCCGTCCCTGGGCGCGTTCGGGCGCGAAGTCGCGCCCCGCTTTGCCCCCCGCATCGACGGAACGCACGGATTCCGGTGCCTCAAAGGGCGAAAGCTCGCGCAGGATGCGGTGCGACAGCATCGCCTTCCATTCGGCGTCTGTTACATAGAGCCGCTCGGGCGGCAGCGGCCGGTAGGGCGGTCCAGATGTTTTCTCCGGCGCCGTGCCCTCGAGCATCTGACGCCGCGTCTGATAGTAATCGGCAATCAGCTCGTGGCGCGCGGCGCGGGCGTCCTCGACCTGATGTGAAACAAACACCAGCGGCGCTTCGAGGTAATCGAACAGCGTTTCGAGTTCGGGATGGAAGAGCGGCAGCCAGTGCTCCATGCCGGGATGCTTGCGGCCCGCACTGATCGCCTCATAGAGAAGATCGTCGGGTCCGGGCGGACCGAAAGCGGCGACATACCCGGAACGGAAACGGCTGATGGATTCGGCGTCGAGCGGCGTTTCGCTGGCGGGCAGAAGCTCGATCTGGGGGATTTCCCCACTCGAAAGCTGGGTTTCGGCATCGAAGCGTTTGATGGCTTCGAGGCTGTTCCCGAAGAAATCGAGACGCAGCGGATCGTCCGCGCCCGGCGGCCAGAGATCGATGATCCCGCCGCGCAGCGCAAAATCGCCGGGTTCGCGCACGGTGCTGGCGCGGGCGTAGCCGTTCCTGACGAGGAAATTGACGAGTTGTTCATGCTCGATCGCCTGGTCTGTCCGGGCGAGAAAACTCGCCTGGCGAATGGCCGCACGCGGCGGTACACGCTGCAACAGCGCATGAACCGGCGTAACGACGACAGCCGGCAGGTCTTCTTTGCCGCGCGCCGCGAGTGTCGCGAGTGTCGCGAGCCTGAGGCTTTCGATGTCGGGCTTTGGCGAAAGACGATCGTAAGGCAGGCAGTCCCAGGCCGGAAAGGGCAGCAGACGCAAATCCGGTGCAAAGAACCCGACCGCGTCGGCCATTGCCTGTGCGGCTGCGTCGTCGGCCGTCACGAACAGAACGATGCCCTTTCGGCGCCTCGCGGCTTCGGCGGCAAGGAAGGCGTCGTAGCCGGCCGGCGCACCGGTAAGCGCGATATGGCCGGGGGTGCGCGCGATATAGTTCAGACGTTCCAAACGGGATTCTTCCGGTTACAGATGGCTTTCAAACGCGCGAAAATGGGCGTGTCGTGCAATGTGGGTACGGGCGCATGCCCGCGCAACCAATCATAAATATCCTGGTCCGGCACTTCCAGCAGCGCCTCGAATGTTGCGAGCTCGATTTCGTCCAGCTCGCCCAAATACACTTCCGCAAATGCGCCGAAGATCGCGTCCGCCTCCCTGAAGCCGCGCCGCGCGGCGCGAAAACGCAATCGCTTGCGCCAGATCTCGATCGGGGATTTGCTCATGGCCGCTGGATATACCGGTCCTTCGCCACCGGAACCAGCGGCGATCATTGCCAAATTGAAATCCTGCCGGTTCTTCCGCCCCTTCCCCGGACGATCTATCTATCTTCTGTTCCGGCAACATCGGCGAAAGGAGGTGATCCAGTGTCTCATTGTCATGATCTGCGGCCCATGAGGGACGCGAACTGGATCGTTCCGGCTTCGGAGGTCCGCGCGGCCTGAAAGCCGCCTTATTGACAATGCGGGCCGCCTCGCAAGAGGCGGCCCTCTTGTTTTTCGGGCCCGCGCAGCCGGCATTCCGGTTATGCGCGTGAACATTGGTTCGCCGCTAGCAATCAATTCTTCGGGATCGCCGGAAAGACGGCGCCGCGCGTTGCTTGCCTCAGGAAATAACGACGCCTAGATGTACCCCTGCGACAAGGGGATTCCATCATGATCGACAGACGCAGCCTTCTTCTCTCCGGCGCCGGAACCGCAGCCTTGCTGGTGGCCGATATTACGCCGTTGCTGGCGGAGGCCCCGCCCGCCGGCGATGCGGGCGCACCTGCGCTCAATGCCCTGTTCGACAAGTTCATGGATGAGAATCTCGATCGGTCGCCCATATTCGCGACGTCGCTCGGCCTCGATACCGGCGCGCGCGCCCACCAGCGCGCCGAAGTGGACGACAACTCACTTGCCGGGATCGCAGCCGACAAAAGCCTGCATGCCGACCAGTTGCGCCGTCTCCAGGCTTTCGACCGCAACAGCGTCAGCGGCATGGATCAGCTCAATTACGACATTGTGATGTTCGATGCAAAGAATACGGTTACCGCCGATGCACGCTACGATTTCGGCGCCGGCGGTGCGGGCAATCCATATGTCATCAGCCAGCTTTCCGGACTCTACGTGCAGTATTCTGATTTCCTCGACAGCCAGCAGCCGCTCGAAACAAAGGGAGATGTCGACGCATATCTGTCGCGCCTTGGCCAGGTGGGCAAGATGCTCGACAATGATTCGGAGGTCGCGCGGCATGACGTGGCGCTGGGCGTCGTTCCACCGGACTTCGCGCTCGACAAGACGCTGACCCAGCTTCGGGCGTTGCGCACAGTCGAGGCCGACAAATCGGTTGTAGTGCAATCGCTCTCGCGGCGCGCAAAGGAAAAGAACATCCCCGGCGACTTCGGCGCGCAGGCGACAAAAATCGTGGCCCAATCCGTTTACCCGGCGCTCGACCGGCAGATTGCGCTGGTCGAATCCATGCGCGCCAAGGCTACGCATGATGCGGGCGTCTGGAAGCTGCCGAACGGCGATCAGTATTACGCGGATTCGGTGCTGTTCTGGACCACCTCCACAATGAGTCCAGCGGACATCCATGCGACAGGGCTACAGGTGGTTGCCGACTACACCGCGCGCATCGACGCCCAGATGAAATCGCTCGGCCTCACGGCAGGAACCGTCGGCGAGCGGCTGCGGAGAATGTATGAGGACAAGAAGTTTCAGTACCCGAACACGGATGAAGGAAAGGAAAAACTGCTCGCCGACCTTAATATAAAGGTGCAGGCCGTGCGTGCGAAGTTGCCGCAATATTTCGGCACGCTGCCGAAAGCCGACCTCATTATCAAGCGCGTGCCGAAGGCAACCGAGGCCGGCGCGCCGGGCGGCTACTACCAGAACGGATCGCTCGATGGCAAACGGCCCGGCATGTACTACATCAACCTCCGCAACACTGCGGAGGTGCCGAGCTGGACGCTGGGCACGCTGACCTATCACGAAGGCATTCCCGGCCATCACCTTCAGCTCAGCATCCAGCAGGAAGCCAGCCTGCCGCTGATCCGCAAGGTGTCGTTCTTCTCGGCCTATCTCGAAGGCTGGGCGCTGTATTCCGAGCAGCTCGCCGACGAAATGGGCATGTACGACAACGATCCCTGGGGACGCATCGGCTACATGCACGATGCCATGTTCCGCGGTGTCCGCCTCGTCGTGGATTCGGGCCTGCACGCGATGAAATGGTCGCGCGAGCAAGCCGTGAAATACTACACCGACATGCTGGGGGATCCCGACACCTCCGCGATCACGGAAGTCGAACGGTATTGCGTCTGGCCGGGACAGGCCTGCGGTTACATGCTCGGCAAGCTCGAGATTCTCCGGCTGCGCGACAAAGCGAAAGCGGCGCTTGGCGCGAAATTCGACATCCGCCAGTTCCATGACGCGGTGCTGCTCGGCGGCGCCATGCCGCTCTCGATCCTGGACAGAAGAGTCGACGATTATATCGCGGCGAAGCAGACTGCGTAGTGGACCTACAACCCGGCGCGGAATTCCTCCGCGCCGGAGCCATGCCTTCGATAGGCGTCAGGCCGCCGCCGTTCTGCGCGCGGGCGCGAGCGCAAATCCGGCCAGCAGAAGCAGCACGGCCAAGAGCGCATGCAGCCAATGGTCCGCCATGTTCATCGGAATCGCGCCGAAGATCGCGTTTCCGGGCATGAAGAAGCCCATGACGGCCAGAATGGCATAAACCGCGCCGACGAAGCGCAGTGCCATGCCCGGGCCGAAACTGCCCGCGCTCGCATAGGCGCCCACAAGCAGTATAACTCCGGATCCGATGTGAAACAGGTTGTGAAGGTTATTCACCTGGAAGTAGCCGGTTGGACTGATTACAGGATTGGGAACAAATCCCAGCACACCGGCGATCAGAAACAATACGCCAAATATCATTGCAGCCGTCTTGGCGTTTGCGTTCATGGTTTCCCCCTTCGCAAAGTGATTCGCGAGTCTGCCCCTCCGGTGCAATCCCTGCAATAGCATGAGTTGTGGACAAGTCGCGCCCCCGCCGAATATGGCGGGGCTGCCGCTCGACGGTCGACCGGACCACCCCGTATTAATGGCGCGATTTTGCGTCAGAGAAAAACGTGATCACCTCCGAGCCCGTCGTCCTGTGGACTGCGACAGTTACGTTGCTGATCGGCCTGTTCTATTTCTATACGGCCTTTCGCGTCGGCAATCTGCGCGCCAAGCATGATATCAAGGCGCCCGCCACGAGCGGGCATCCCGAGTTCGAGCGCGCCTATCGCGTGCAGCTCAATACGCTCGAACAGATGGGTATCATACTGCCCTTCCTCTGGGTGGCGGCGTTCTATCCCATCGGCTGGGCCTGGCTGGCGCCTCTGGTGGGATTTGTCTGGGTTATCTCCCGCATCATCTATCTTGCGGGTTACATGGCCGATCCAGCCAATCGGCTTGCGGGCGCCATGATCGGCGGCCTGTGCAACATGATTCTCTTCATTATTGCTGCGATCGGGGTCGCCCGCATCTGGCTCATGCCTCACGGTACCTAAGTCCGGCACAAGCGGCCGTGGAAAAATGTTATTTTAGCACCAAGGGAACAAAGAACATTAAGAATGATTGCGCGTAGCGCGCTTTCCTTCCTTGGTGATCTCCGTGTTCCTGGTGGCAAAATCTCCACACGGTTCCTTGACGTGCAATTCAGGCGGAGCCGTGCGAAGCTGAGACCGGTTCCAGCGGATTCTGCAAATGTCGAAGAAATCGGATCGCGATCTGGGCATGGGCCGCCCCATTGCCCGGCGCGACATGCTTCAGGGCATGGCGATGGGCGTGGCTTTGGGCGGGCTTTCGCCCGAACTTGCGCAAGCCGCCGAGGTCGAGACCCAAAACCTGCCGGGCTACTATCCTCCCGCGCGGCTCGGGATGCGGGGCAGCCATCCGGGCTCCTTCGAAGCGGCGCACGAGTTGCGCGACGGCGATTTCTGGAACCACGCGTCCGCCCTGATCGACACCGGCGAGAGCTACGATCTCATTGTGGTTGGCGCCGGGATCAGCGGACTGTCGGCCGCCTGGTTTTATCGCGCCGCCCGCCCGCGCGCGAAAATACTCATCATCGAAAATCACGATGATTTCGGAGGCCATGCGAAGCGAAACGAATTTCATGTTAACGGGCGACTGGAACTTATCAACGGCGGGACACTCGCGATAGAGAGCCCCACGCCCTACAGCGCCACGGCGAGTGGATTGCTCAAGGCGCTTGGCGTCGAGCCCGACCGGCTGCGGCGGGAATGCCAGGATCCTTTCGTCGACAAGACCATGGCCCTCGGCGTGTTCTTCGATCGCGAAACGTTCGGCACGGACCGCCTCATCAGGCTCGCAGCAAATGAGGAAGGCGACGCACCCGCAGCGGCCTGGAAGGAATTCGTCGCGCAGGCGCCGGTGAGCGACGCGGCAAAACGTAGTAT
>DATJUM010000003.1:0-18958 GCA_035502355.1 Rhizomicrobium sp.
ACATGGCTCCTCTGGTGACTCTTCGCATACCAGGTGTAACCGATCTCCACGCGATCGATGGGAGCGACAATGTCGTGGTAGCGCGTGCTGCCGATGATCGCACCGCTCTCGAGATCGCGAACCGCCCAGGGCAGCATGTGGCCCGCATTCTGGCCTCGCAGCGCTTCGGCGACGTAGTAATCCGTTTCGTGCGGCGCCGGCACGCCCGTGAACCACAGCTTCCACAATTCGCCATCCGCCGCGGCTGCCAGCAGTCCCGCTACGTGCCCCTCGCTTAATGGCTCAAGGCGGATCGTTCCGCGCTCGAGCACGACAGGTGCAATCTCGATCATGCGTCCTCGAACCTCCGATCGTCCGGATCGTTAACGCGCCCATGGCTGCGAACCTATCAGCAAATAACGGCGAATGCGGAGCAGCGGCCTGAGAGGGATACCCATGCGCTTTTCATGGGGTGACCGGCGCCCCGTCCCCTGCGGAAAGCGAGACAAGACGCCTATGTGGAGCGTAGACGAATAAGGAAAGATTCGGCAGACCTTGCTATAAGCCACGCGAGTCTTCGCAGGGGATCCGATGCGCACGATCCGTTTGGCCGCCGCAGGGCTGGCCGCCTGTTTGTTGGCCTGGCCGGCAATGGCCGCGATTGCTTCACCGCAGGCGGCCTCGCTCGTGGCGCTCGATCCTTTTCTCGTGGCGCCCGGTCATCTCGGCAATATGGAGCTGGCCGAATTTCTCGCCGGCAATCCGGATCTCCAGGCCTACGCCGCCAAATCGATCTCAGCCGATGGCACCTCGGCCGCCATTCTGCTGTTCGAGACGGATTCCGACGGCGCGGTGACGTTTCAGACCAGCAATGCCGCATCGCTTGTAGCCTATGCAGACGACTTCCTGACCACGCCGCCTGCGACCGGGCAATCCTCGCTCACGGTCACCAATCTTATCCAGGCCGGCTCTAGCTGGTTCGCCCCCGTGCTCGTGCAGGGACCGCTCGGCGGTTACTCGTCGAACAATGTCATCACTCTCGGCGCCGCCCAGGGCAGCAACAATGCAAGCCTCAGCATCTCGCTGGTCATCCCGCCGCTGGTGCTGGTGCATGGGCTCTGGGGCGACAGGAAAAGCCTTCGCGAAGCCGAGAACTATCTCCGCGCCGCGCCGCCCTGGAACAGCGCGCCGGAATTCGTCCAGCCTATCTGTTACTCCAAATATCTCGGCTTCGACGCCAGGAAGGATCCGCTGTCGCGGAAAGGCGATCCCTGCGAAGTCACGTCGAAATCTGCGCTGCAGACGGAAATTGATTCGCTGCTCGCCACGCTCGACTCCGATCAGATCGTCGGCGCGCGGGTGGACCTTCTGGTGCACAGCATGGGGGGACTGGTGGCCCGCAACTACGCGTCGCAGCCGAAATACGATTCGCTGCGCAACCGCATGCAGGGGCAGTTTCATGCCATCGTTACGCTCAACACGCCGGAAATCGGCTCGCAGCTCGCGACGGCTCTCATCCACAGGCGCGACGCCAAGCGCAAGGCGCCGCTCTCGACATTTCAGGGCCTGGCATGGGAGGCGATTTGCGGCAACGCGTCGTTTGGAAAGTGCCTCGCTGCGAATGGCGACCCGATCAATGCGCCCGGCCTGCCGGTGAAAACGGGCGCGGTCTATTCCCTTGAACCGGATGGTCCGGCGCTGAACAATCCCAATCTCTCCGGCCCAAATATCGCAAATGCCACCTGGCGCGCGGTCAGTTCGACAAGGCCCGGCAACAGCGCGCTCGCTTTCGGCATCGATACGCTGATCGCGGCGCTGTACAAGAATCCCGACGGCAAGAACGTACCGACCGTCGATTCCATCCTCGGCAATGTGCCGGACGACGCGATCGTCACCGTGGCAAGCCAGACAAATGGCGCCACAACCGATCAGTTCTATACTTTCGCCAAGCTCTCCCACACCGGGCTGCCCAAGAAAATTCTTCAGTATCTCATTGGCGTCAACAACGACAGCGTGGTGCACGACCCGTCGCGCGAGGTGGAAAAGCTCGCCGCCTGCTGGATCCAAACGACCGGCGCGGATTCCTGCATGTCGGGAGCCAAGGCGGTAACGGCCGAAGCAGGTGCTCCGCCCATAGCGCCGCAAATTCTGAAGCCGCTTGCAGGAATGCGTGTCGAGGCGCCGCTCCACGCGACCCTCGGCGCGCCGTTCGACGCTACCCTCCGCCTGCCCGTATCGCGCATGCCCGCGAAACTTTCCGTCTGGCAGGCAAGCGAAACGGACCGCAGGGCACCGGAAGTCATTACTCCTTCGGTGGTGGCAAACGGCGTCGTCCGTGTGCGCATGACGCCGAAACTCCTCGGCCCCGTGCAATTCAGTTTCCGCGCCGAATACGGCGACGGGACGGTCGCCACGCGCAGCGTGCAAATCTTCGTCGCTCCGCCGCCTACACCACCCCTCGCATTCGAAGCGAATGACTTGCCGGTCCTTGTGTTGACACTCAGTTCCGATACGGCCAGCGCAATGCCGCAAGCCTCCGCGGTCTATCCGCCGCCCGTCGGCCAGGTCGACCTCAACGCCCACTTTGTAGATTGGCGCGCAGTGCCGCAGCCTGGCGCTCCCGTCATCCGCGTGGACCACGATGGGCTGATCTCCGCGTTGCGTCCCGGAGAGGCCCGAATCGAGGCGCGCTTTGGCAAAGCAACAACGATCCTGCGCGTCATCGTCCGCGGGACGCAGCAATAGCTTCGGCTTTGCCAGGCTGCAAAGCTACGAACGTGTATTCGCCTTGCGACGGATAATCACAAGACGTTTTGCGCACACCGGGCAGCGGCAGGCCAGGCATGCCGAAATAAGCTGACAAGAATAATGACGCGCAAGAAATCGCCGGGAGGGATTGCTCCCTCCCGGCGGGGAAGTGTCTGGTCAGTTGGGGGGATTATTGCTTGATCTGCCAGACATTCCCCGGATAGAAACCGGCCTCGCCCGCGCTGCCGTAGCTTGTGCCGTAGAGCAAGCCCTTCTTGCCGATCAGCACGGTCGAGTAGGGGTAATTGGATTGCGCGCCGCCCTGGAAGGCATAGAGCACCGTGGGAGTCCACTGGCCGTTCTTGCCCGGCGTCAGCTTGAAGACCTCGCCATTGTTGTTCGTTCCGTCGGCATAGGTCGTGCCGTAGAGATTGCCGGAAGAATCCATCGTCACGGTCTGCCAGGGTCCGTTGCCGGTGTAGCAGTACTGACATCCGGTGACATTGTATAGAACGGCATAGCTGCTGCCGTCCGTATTCGTCGAAAACACCGTTCCGTAGCTGTTGGCGAAGCCGGCCGTCGTGCCGTAGAGCGTGCCGCTCGCGTCCTGGATCAGCCCGTCGCGCGGCGCGCCGCCGTCGGTATTGCCCTCGAATGCGTGAACGACCGACTCGCTCCACGAGTCGTTATTCGGCGTTAGCTTGAAGATGACGCCATAATTATCCGCGCCGTAGCCCGCCGTCGTTCCGTAGATGTTGCCGTCGCTGCCGAGCAGCACATTTCCCATCGGCTCGCCGCCGTCATTGTTGCCGGTGAAGTTGTAGAGGATGGATTCGGTCCAGCCCGAGCCGTTTGCCGGCGGCGACAGTTCGAAGACGGTGCCGACAACACCGGTACCGCCTTCCGTTGTCGTGCCGTAGACGTTTCCGTTGGCGTCCATTGTCAGGCGGCCGGACGGCCAGCCGCCATCGTCGCCGCCCGAGAAGGTCCACAGGACCGTGAATTTCCAGGTGTGCTTCTTGCCGGGGCTGAGCTCGAAGACGGTGCCGTAGCCGTTGGGTGCCTGTGTATTGCCGCCCATATAGGTGGTGCCATAGAGATTGCCCGCCGAATCGATCATCAGTCCCGCCTGCGGATCACCGCCATCGGCGCCGCCCGTGAAGGTGTAGATCGGGGTCTCGGTCCAGCTGCCATGCTTCATGCTGACTTCGAAGATCACGCCGCTGTGATCGCTGCCGTCGCTGGTGGTCACGCCGAACATTTTTCCTTTGGAGTCGGCGACGAGGCCACCTTGCGGAAACCCGCCATCGTTTCCGCCGGCAAAAGAATAGACGGCGGTTTCTTTGATGGACTTTCCGGCAAGCGCCTGGGTTCCGGCCGACGCGCAAAGCAGCGCCGCCGTGGAGAGAGTCATAACAAAGATTGTGCGCATCGTGGGTTGGTTTCCTCTTTAAGTTAATGACTGAGACGCGACCCGCCCGACGTGGCATCTCGCGTGCAAGTTCCCATTCTCTTGACGGAGAACGGCCGCCATGTCCTGATTCAGGAGCTGAAATTTTCCTGATGGCGGATTCCGGAATTGGAGATGGGTGCGCAACCGTATCGCTTTGGTCGATTCACGCTGGATCCGGCGAACTGGCAATTGAGCGCGGAAGGGGCGCCGGTTGCGCTAGGTCCCACCGATTTCCGCATCCTGATGACGCTCGTCGAGCGCGCCGGTTCACTCGTATCAAAAGAGGAGCTGATGACCCGCGTCTGGGGCCGCTCCATCGTGGGCGACAATACGCTGCAGGTTCACATCACCGCGCTCAGGAAGGCGCTCGGTGAAGGTTTTATTACGACCCGGCACGGGCACGGTTACAGTTTCGTCAAGCAGGTCAGCCGCCCAGAAGACGAGCAGCCGGGCAATCTGCCGAGCTATTTCGCACGTCGCGCTCATGGGGCACCGTCGCGTCTGATCGGCAGAGACACGGAGCTTCGGATCCTGTCGGAGCTCATGTTGCAGAATTCGCTCGTCACGCTTGTCGGGCCCGGTGGAGTCGGAAAAACGCGGCTCGCGCTTCAGGCGGCGAATGAAAGCGCAAACAGGTTCAAGGGTGGCGCGTGGCTTGTGGAGCTGGCCTCGCTCACCGAGGGGACTGCGACCGCAGGTGCCGTCGCCACCGCTCTCGGCATCCAGATCGGCGAGGGCGCCGCGCCTGTCGACACGTTGGCGCGGCGACTGGCCGGCAGGAATCTTCTCGTCGTGCTCGACAATTGCGAACACATGGTCGCATCCTGTGCGCCTCTATGCGAAGCATTGCTGGCCGTAGCGCCCGGTGTCAGGATCATCGCCACGAGCCGCGAGCCTCTTTCCTGTCTTGGGGAGCAGATTTTCGAAGTCCCGCCGCTCGCGCTTCCGGACGAGGACACGAACCTTGCAGCTCGCGAATCCGCTGCCGTGGAGCTGTTCGCGGAGCGGGCCAGAAGCCTCAATCCCGAATTTCAGCTCAGTGACGACGATGCCGCGATCGCGGCCCGACTCTGCCGCCATGTCGACGGCCTGCCGCTTGCGATCGAGATGGTTGCGAGCTGGGCCGGTATGCTCGGATTGAAAGCGCTCGAGGAGAAACTCGACGGATCGTTCAACGGATGGCTGGGCGCAAGACGTACCGGGCCTGCGCGCCATTCCACGCTGTCGGCGACACTGGAGTGGAGCCATGATCTTCTATCGCCTGCCGAACAGGTCGTGCTGCGGCGGCTCGCGGTGTTCGCGGGTGCGTTTTCGATGGCCGCGGCGGAAAGCATCGTCGCAGACGGCGACATCCCCAAGGCGGAAGTGTTCGGCCATATTGGCCGGCTGATCAACAAGTCGATGGTCGCCGTCGTTCCCGGATCGCGCGAGCATTGCTGCCGTCTGCTCGAGACGACGCGCGCCTTCATGCTGGAGAAACTGGCGGCGTCGCCCGATGCCGAGTTCGCGCGTCAGCGGCATGCCGATCACGTGCTTCACACGCTGCGCCACGCGGGTGTCGACTGGGAGACCATGAGCGATACGGTGTTCCTGGAACGTTATGGTCCTGTCCTCGACGATCTGCGCAGTGCACTTGAATGGTCCATGAGCCGCGGCACGGATAATGCCGTCGCGCTGGCCGCAAGTTCCTGGCCGCTCTGGCGCGATCTCAACGCGCGCGCCGAGGGCCGGCACTGGCTCATCGCAGCGGCATCGCTGCTCACGCCCGACACGCCGCCGGCGCTGGAAGCACAACTGAGGCGCGGATTGGGCGCCATGTATTTCAACACCGCCGCCGTGAAATCCGCGCGGGCAGAATTGGACCGCGCCGTAACGCTTTTCCGGTCGCTCGGCGATACGGCGCAGCTCGGCAGCGCGCTTGCGGCGTTTGCACATGCCTCATTGATGCTTGGCAATGTCGAGGACGCGAGCTCGGCAATCGCGGAGGCACTGCCGCTCGTAGAGGGCGCGAGACGGCCGAAATCGCTCGCCGCGGCCTATATGGTGAAATTCTTCGAAGAGGCGCGGCGGCGTTCGCCGACCGTGCGCGAGGCGGGAAGAAAGGCCATTCACCTTTGCGAAGTGGTGGGTGCGGAGCGCTCTGCTCTGGTTGTTTCCTCCAATCTCGTGGAAGCCATGATGGAGATGGGCGACTTCGATGAGGCAATCGCCAGTGGCGAGGCACTGATAGCCCGCCTGCGCGGTACTTCCCACACCGACATTTTCAGCAACGTGCTCGCGCTGGTCGCCGTCGGCTTGACGCTGAAGGGCGATGCCGACCGGGCATTGCCGGCGGCCGAAGAGGCGGTACCGCTGTTGCGCGACCAGGGCATGTTGTTCTGGTTCTTCGATCACCTGGCGCTGCGCGCGGGCCTCGCCGGCCGCACGAAGGATGCCGCCCTGATCTCAGGCTACGCCGACGCCCTGTCCCGTGAATTCGGCCGCCCACGCGACCCGATCGGGCGGGAAGCCGTCGGCCGGCTTGCGGCGCTTCTGAAGGAGACGTTCTCGGAGCAGGAGATCGAACAATTCGCCCGCATCGGCGCACAGCTGTCCGAGGCGCAGGTGCTCAACCTTGCGCTCGGTTGACAGCGCGGAATCGGGTTAGATCAGGTCGTGATATTCCCTCGCCGACGCAAGTGGCTGGCGGATGAAATCTGTTCGCGCACCCTTCGCGATGGTCCGCCTGTAATTTCTTTATAAAACAGACGATTCCTCGTGATTCTGTTCATTGTGGCGCAGGCCCCTGGCTGGCGCGGACGAGGTCGTCGGGGCGGATCCATTTCTGGAACGCGGCCTGTACCTGGGCGGGCGTCAGCGCGATGTAATGCTGGGCGGCGATGGTGGGTTCGTCGAGCGGCAGGTTGAGTTCACGCCGGCCGGCGAAACCGCGGGCGATGTCGTTGATGCTCGATTCCTCAAGCGGCATGGCGCGCAGAAGGATTGCCTTGGCGCGGTTCAGCTCCGCGTCGCCGACGGGCGTCGTCTGCATCTTCTTGGCATCGAAGGCGGCGATCCGGGCGGCACGCGTCACCTTGTCGGGATCGCAGGCATAGTTGATGATCCAGGCGCTGCGCGTGCGGCCCGATTCGAGCTGTGAATCAATCGAATAAACGAGGCCGCTCGTCTTCCTGAGATCGATGCTGAGCCGTGAGGCGTAAAACCCGCCGGCCAGCACCGTATTGCCCAGATTGAGCGCGTAGTAATCAGGATCGGTGCGGGCGAGCGGAATATTCTGCGCGAGATACACAATGTCCTGTACCCGGCTGGCATCGGGGACGGCAAATGCGGCCGGTTTGTTTGGAGGGGCCACCGGCAAATCGGTATCCGGCTTCGGACCGGTTGCCGTCCAGCCGTCGAAATATTTTTCAATTGTGCTCTTCGCGAGGTCCGGATCGATCTGTCCGACGACGATAATCGTGGTCATGTCAGGCCGGTACACGCCGTTATAATAAGCTTTCACATCGTCGAGTGTCAGTCCGCGTACCGATTGCTCGGTGGCTTCGCGCGTGCTCGGATCGTCCTTGGTGAACAGGGCCTGTCTGAGCCCGCGAAGCGTGAGATGGGCAGGGCTTTTGTCAGCGGCCGCAGCAACCAGCGCGGCGCGGTTGCGGACGATGCGAAAAGCTTCTTCAGGCAGGCGCGGACGCAGTTCATTCTCGGCAAGGAGTTGCGTGCCGCGATCGAAATCTTTTGTTAGCACCTGCACGGAGAAATCCGTGCCCGCTGTCTCCTGGGCACCTATGTCATCGAGCGCCTGTTCGAAACCCACGCGGTCGAGCGTCTGCGTGCCGTATGAGAACAGTCGGTCGAGCACTTCGGCCACGCCTTCCTGGCCTTTCGGCGTTTCCGTCTCCGGCCGGTTGCGGATATGTCCATAGACGGTGACCGTGTCGCTGACGCTTTCCGGCTGGACGATGAGCGTGATGCCGTTCGGCAGCGTGCTCACCACCGGGTCGAGCGTCGAAGGCGGCACTTCCAGCCGGCTGAGCGCGCTTTCGGCCCAAGCCGGCAACGCCGTGGGCGTGGCGTCGCCCAGCGAGATGTTTTCGCCGCCGCCATATCCGCCCGCGGACGCAACCGCTTTTCCCGAGCCAGCAGGCGTGAGAATGGCCGTCGAGGCTTTGGTGACATCGAGATATTTGCGCGCGACGCGATTCACATCGGCCACGGTCACTTTCTCGATGCGGACGAGGTCATCGCTCGGCGATTGGAGGCCATAGAGCGCGACGGCGTCCGACCATACATCGGCGAGCCCGGAGATCGAATTCTTCTCGAACGCATCCTCGCGCCGCTCTTCCAGTTTGGCCGCCGCTACGAGTTCCGGCGGCACGCCCTTCCGCGCAA
Source organism: Rhizomicrobium sp. (assembly GCA_035502355.1). Classification (GTDB taxonomy): domain Bacteria; phylum Pseudomonadota; class Alphaproteobacteria; order Micropepsales; family Micropepsaceae; genus Rhizomicrobium. The sequence goes on from DATJUM010000003.1 coordinate 8,567, forward strand.
CCTGCGCGAGGATGGATTTCACATCGGCTGTGAGAGCCTTGGGATCAGGGCCGCCGCCGGGAAACTCGACATAGGCGTAGGCGATGCCCGCCTTCGGCAGCGGTGCGAGCGCAAAGCTCGCATCAATCGCCTCGCCTTTCGGCACCAAGCCGTAAAGCTCGGAACGATGATTGCTCAACACATCAGAAAGAACTTCGAGAGCGGGAAAATCCGCATTGTCCAGCCCCGCAGTGCGGAACGCGACCAGGAGGGTGCCTTCGGGCTGGTCGGTCGGCGCGGCAAGCGCCACCGGTCTGACGGGTCCAAGCCGGACATCCGGTCTTTGCGGCAGCTTTTTCGGGCTGATCGGACCGAAAAGGGTCTTCACTTCCGACAGGGTGGCATGGGGATCGACATCGCCCACGATGATCAGAATGGCGTTGTTCGGCGCATACCACGCATCGTGGAACGTCTTGAGCATTGCAGCCGTGGTCTTGTCGAACGAAGGCCGCGTGCCGAGCGCATCATGTTCGTAAGGCGTGCCCTTGAAGAGGGCGGCGCGCAATTTCGTGTAGAGAACGTAGACCGGATTGGACAGATCCTGCGCCACTTCCTGCTCGATGGCGCCGCGCTCGAGATCCCATTGCTTCTGGCTGTCGTCGACGCCGGCCATGCGCGCCGCCTCGATATGCAGCGCCACGTCCAGATCTTCCGCCGGCACCGTATAAAGATACTGGGTGAGGGCTTCGCGCGTATTGGCATTGAAGCTGCCGCCCATGGCGCTGCCGATATCGGCCAACTGCTCCGCCGTCAGTCCCGGGCTGCCGCGAAACATCATATGTTCCTGGGCGTGGGCCGTGCCGGGGAAGCCTGCCGGCGCTTCGTCGGATCCCACGAGGTAATTCACCGCCGTCGCCGCCACGGGTGCGAGCGTGTTGCGGACGATGATCACGCGCAGTCCATTGCCGAGCGTCGCGCGCAACACCTCCTCAGGCGGCGCGGCTGTCGCGCATGGGCCGGCGCCCGAAAAGGCGAGCAGCGCGCCTGCCACAAGAGCACCCGCGAGAAAATGCGCACCGCGCCGGCCGAAACTGATCATCGTATCTCCAGAGATGGGTTGAACCTCGAACGCGAACGGCCCTGACCGGTCCATCGCGACCCCGCCCACACGGGCGGATTTTGATGAGGGTGGGGAGAAAACCACGCCGCCAGCCCAAAGGCAAAATCATATCGGCGTGTTTTATGTTTTTTGCGGTGAGACCGGATTTGGCTCAGGCGGCGCGGGAGAGAGTGTCGGCTTTTGCGATCCAGCCGCCGCCAAGGACGCGCGTCCCATCATAGAATACGCAAGCCTGTCCCGGCGCGACTGCGTTTTCGCCCTCAGGCAATTCCACCATGGCCTGTCCGTCGTCCGCGGGTGTTACACGCGCCGCCACGGGCGCGCGGGTAGAGCGGACTTTCACCGTGCAATCGACCGCGCCCGCCGGGCGATTGAGCCAATTTACTTCACAAAGATTAATTCTCCGCACACGGAGGGCTTCCCGGGGTCCCACCACGATCCGGGCGCGTGCGGCATCGAGCGCCAGCACGTAAAGCGGCGCTGCTTCGCCGGACAATCCCAGTCCCTTGCGCTGTCCGACCGTGAAGTGAATGATGCCGGGGTGCTGCCCGAGCACGCGCCCTGTTTCATCGACGATATCGCCGGGCCGCGCCGCCTCGGACTGAAGCTTCGTGACCAGGCGTGCATAATCGCCGTCGGGCACGAAACAGATATCCTGGCTGTCGGGCTTGTCGGCGACGGCCAAACCGAATTGCGCAGCCAGGCGGCGCACTTCGACCTTCTCCATCGCGCCCAGCGGAAAGCGCAGCATCCCGAGCTGTGCACGCGTGGTACGAAAGAGGAAGTAACTCTGATCGCGGGAGAGATCGGCAGCGCGGTGCAGCTCTGCGCCGTTCGTGCCTTCGATCCGCCTGACGTAATGTCCCGTTGCAAGCACGTCCGCGCCGAGATCCTTCGTTATCTCCAGAAGATCGGTGAATTTGATCCGCTCATTGCAGCGCACGCAGGGAATGGGCGTAAGCCCTTGCGCATAGGACGAGGCAAATTCGGCGATCACCCGCTCGCGGAACCGCTCCTCATAATCCAGCACATAATGCGGAATGCGGAGCCGCTCGGCCACACACCGCGCATCGCGGACATCCTGGCCGGCGCAGCACGCCCCTTTTTTCCGGATTGCCGTTCCGTGATCATAAAGTTGCAGCGTGATGCCGACGACGTCGTAACCGTCCCGTGCGAGCAGCCCCGCCACCACGGAGGAATCGACGCCGCCCGACATGGCAACGACGACACGCGTGCGCGATGGTTCCTTTGCAAGGCCGAGGCTGTTGGGCGGAGGCATGCGCAAGGCTATAATGTCATGCGCATGGGCGCACAAGCGCAGCGTCCGAAGCGCCAAAAGCACTTTTTTCAACCTTTGTTAGCACCGCCGCGCGTTAACAATATACTGCCTTCATTTTTCGAACGTTTAGCGCCTTGCTTATCCGATCCTTTACCGTCGCTTTTGTCGGTTTTTTAAAGGCACCTGCGCTACCTTCGGAACAGTAGGCGTTCGGAGCAGGATTGATGATCGAAGACCGCAGGGGCCGTGTGAGCTATGTGATCGGGCCCGACGGCAGCCCGCTCACCATGGCCGATCTTCCGTCCCCCGGCACGAAACGCTGGGTGATCCGGCGGAAGGCCGAGGTCGTCGCCGCAGTGCGTGGCGGACTGCTCAGCCTCGACGAAGCCTGCCGACGCTACACGCTCACGGTGGAAGAGTTCCTTGCCTGGCAGCGCGCCATCGACCGGTTTGGCCTTGCCGGGCTCAGAGCGACACGGGTTCAACAATATCGGCATTAGAGATTTAGGGCGGCCGCTTCGGCGGTTGTCGTAAGGCGAGCGGACGCACCCATGGGTCTCGAGAATACAAGCGCCTTCAGCACATTCGATGCGTATACCGTACTGATGATGCTGCTTGTTGGCGTAGGTGCAGCTTTCACCATGCGCAGCATCGGCTCGATCGTCACCGCCACCATAGCGGCGCTTGTTGTCTTTGCGACGTTCGTGTTCTTGCGTGGCGTCATATCCACCGGCTTCGCAGCGGAAGAAGCCGGTACAGTGATACATAATGACTGGACTGCACTCTGGACCATGCAATTCGGCACGCTGAGCGTGTATGCGCTGACCGTCGGGGCCATCGTCGCGGCCAGCTATGGGCTGCTTCTGCTCACCCGCCAATAAGCCGTCAGCGAAAAAGTTCCGGCTCGCGCAGCCGCAGCGTCTGGACCAGACAGAACGTCTTCATGTCTTCGATCCGGCCCGCATCGGCCATTGCCGCAACGGCCGAAAGCGGCAGTTCCTCGATCGATATCTCCTCGTGCTCGCCCGCATTGCCTCCGCCGCGGCCCGCGCGATCCGATGGCGCGTAGCGTGCGAGATACATGTCCATGCGCTCGGTCGAAATTCCCGGCATGGTCCAGACGGTCGCCAAATGCTCAAGCTTTCCGAGCCTGAGGCCGGTCTCCTCGAAGGCTTCCCGCAGCATTGCAGCTTCGGACGGCTCGCCATCGGTGAGGCCGGCAACGGCCTCAAGCAGTTCCGCCTGGCCCAGCGTCGTGAACACGGGTGCCCGGAACTGCCGCACCAGCATGGCGAGCTTGCGGTCCGGATCGTATGGCAACACGCAGACTCCTCGGCCATGGTCCTCCATCAGGCGCTCGAATGTGCCGCCGCTATCGGCCTGCACCGTGGCGATCGACAGCTTTGCCCAGCCTTCATAGACGGGCCGTACGCTCAGAAGCTTCGGCATTCAACGCTCCCGGACAGCAGTGCCTCAGCGCGAGAATTTCTCGGACAGTATAATGGAGGAGACGGTGCGGGCGACGCCCGTCGCCTTGCCGATGCGATCGAGTACTGCATCCATGCGGGCCGGCGTATCGGCTTCGACGATCGCCATCATGTCGTGCGCGCCGGATACGGTGGATAGGGCACGCACTTCGGGCATCCTCTTCAATTCGGCGCTGATGCGGTCGGCCTGCCGCGACTCCGCGGCCATCATCACCACGGCGCGCAGGCGCTTCGCCTCGCCGGCATCCGAGAGCACGGCCGTGTAGCCCTTGATCACGCCTTCGCGTTCGAGCCGGGCAATGCGCTCCTGCACCGTCGAGCGTGCAAGATTGAGCTTGCGCGCCAGCGAGGCCACCGGCTCCCGCGCATTGGCCTTCAGAAGTGCTATCAGTCTCGTATCGGTTTCGCGCATTGGCGATCTGCCGGGAACCCCTGCGATTCGACCGATGCTAGACGATTTTCCGGCAGTTTGCCGCCTCGCTTCCGGCACGGCCGGGACTTATCTGGACAGCGAAATCAGGCGCGGGAAACGTCATGAAGAAGATTGCGGTTGCGGGCGGCGGAAAGATCGGAATTGCCATCGCGGACCTTCTGGGTGCGACCGGGGATTATCGCGTCACGGTGTTCGACCGCGATGTGGAGGCGCTTGAGCGGATGCCGCGCCACAATGTCGAGACGCGCAGAGCCGATATCGCCGATGCGCATGACTTCGCGGGCCGGCTGGAAGGCCACGACATCGTGCTTTCGGCCACGCCCTATTCGCTGACGACCACGGTTGCGCAAGCCGCGAAACGGGCGCGCGTGCATTACCTCGACCTCACCGAGGATGTCGAAAGCACCCGCACCATCAAGCGACTCGCTCAAGGCGCGGACACGGCATTCATCCCGCAATGCGGGCTCGCGCCGGGCTTCATTTCCATCGCGGCCTATGATCTCGCCCAGAAATTCGAGCGTTTGCGCGACGTGCAGATGCGCGTCGGCGCGTTGCCGGTATTTCCGACCAACGCGCTCAAATACAATCTCACCTGGTCGACCGACGGACTGATCAACGAATACTGCAATCCCTGCGAATCGATCCGCGACGGTCATCGCGGCGACGTGCCCGCGCTCGAGGAACTCGAGGCGTTCTCGCTCGACGGCATCACCTACGAGGCGTTCAACACCTCCGGCGGGCTCGGCACGCTCTGCGATACGCTGGAAGGCAAGGTCGAAAATCTCAACTACAAGACCGTGCGTTATCCCGGTCACCGCGACATCATCAAGATGCTGGTCCGCGATCTGAGGCTCGGCGTGCGGCGTGACGTGCTGAAGGACGTGCTGGAGACCGCCATTCCCATCACCTATCAGGATGTGGTGCTCGTCTTCATCACTGTCTCGGGCTGGATGGGCGGACACCTCACGCAGGAAAGCTACGCGAAGAAGATTTACAGCCAGACGGTCGGTGAGCGGCTGATGAGCGCGATCCAGATCACGACGGCCTCCGGCATCTGCGCCATGTGCGATCTCCTCGTCGAAGGCAAGCTGCCGCAGAAAGGCTTCGTGCGCCAGGAGGAAGCGAAGTTCTCGGATTTCATCGCCAACCGCTTCGGCCGTTACTACCGGTGAGGAGGACGATGCTTGCATCGGCATGTTGCGCGCTTCAACAGGCTCGGCATGAGGAGAATCTTATTTGCCCCGGCGCCGATGGAAGTAAAATTCCCCTCATGCTGAGCCTGTCGAAGCACGCGTGATCGTAGTCCAGGCCGGGCAGCCTTCTGGGAGGAAATACAGACATGAATACGCGGGATCTGCTTTTGCATTTCGGTATCGCCACCCACGCGGGCCAGTACGCCGTCCATTCGCCGGTTGACGGCGCGGAGATCGGACGCGTCGAATTCGATTCGGCACAGTCCATCGAAGCGAAGGTCGCGGCGAGCGTCGATGCTTTCCGCGTCTGGCGCGACGTGCCGGCGCCGCGGCGCGGCGAACTGGTTCGGCTCTTCGGCGAGGAGCTGCGCGCCCACAAGCAGGCGCTGGGCCGGCTGGTGACGATCGAAAACGGGAAAATCCTGCAGGAAGGTCTCGGCGAAGTGCAGGAGATGATCGACATCTGCGATTTCGCGGTTGGTCTTTCGCGCCAGCTTTACGGCCTCACCATCGCCTCCGAACGGCCCGGCCATCGCATGATGGAGCAGTGGCACCCGGCAGGCCCTCTCGCCGTGATTTCCGCGTTCAACTTTCCTGTCGCGGTCTGGTCCTGGAATGCCGCGCTGGCACTGGTGTGTGGCGATCCGGTGATCTGGAAGCCATCGGAAAAAACGCCGCTCACGGCGCTGGCGACTCAGGCCCTGTTTGCGCGTGCGACAGACAGATTTCATCACGCACCGCCCGCGTTGTCGCAGATCATTCTGGGCGGACGCGAAGCCGGCGAGGCCCTCGCGCGCGACGCGCGCATTCCCGTCGTCAGCGCGACAGGTTCGACGGCAATGGGGCGAGCGCTTGCGCCGGTTGTTGCCGCGCGTTTTGGCCGCGCAGTCCTGGAGCTGGGCGGCAACAATGCAATGATCGTCTGCCCTTCGGCGAAACTCAGTCTCGCCGTGCGCGCGATCCTGTTTGCTGCCGTCGGAACGGCTGGCCAGCGCTGCACCACGCTGCGCCGCTTGTTTGTTCACGAGAGCATCTACGACAAGCTCGTTGGCGCGCTCAAATCGGCCTACGCGAATCTCTCTGTCGGCGACCCCTTGGCGGACGGCACCGTTGTCGGTCCGCTGATCGACGGTCGCGCGTTCGAACAGATGCAGGCGGCGCTTGCCGCGGCGCGCGACGCGGGCGGAAAGATTACCGGCGGCGGACGCGCGTTGACGGAAAAATTTCCACGCGCGCACTACGTCGATCCCGCCATCGTGGAGATGCCGGCCCAGACGGCGATTGTGTGCCGCGAGACCTTCGCGCCGATCCTTTATGTGATGCGCTATCGTGATTTCGCCGATGCGCTTGCGTTGCACAATGCCGTGCCGCAAGGGCTGTCATCCTGCATCTTCACCCAGGACATGTCCGAGGCGGAACGCTTCCTCGCAACGGCTGGCTCCGATTGCGGCATCGCCAATGTCAATATCGGACCGTCCGGCGCGGAGATCGGCGGCGCTTTCGGCGGCGAGAAGGAGACGGGCGGCGGCCGTGAATCCGGCTCGGATGCATGGAAGGCCTATATGCGGCGCCAGACCGCCACCATCAATTATTCGGACGCGCTTCCTCTCGCCCAGGGCATCCGTTTCGATCTATAAATTAACCCTTCATTAAGCTTGTGCTTTCCCCGGGCGGCCTCCGGGTTAGGTTTCCCATCGTGATCCGGTGGGACGGGCAATGCCGCGCAGCGTTGCGCAGTGGACGGGGTTTGCGGTGACGCTGATCATCGTGCTGGGCCGCGACACGGATATCTTCGCGGCTGTCCCGCTCGGGCTTGCCGCCGGCGTTCTCGCCAGTGTTTTTGCCGGTATTCCATCCTTGCCGGAACTGGTGCTGCGCCGCATCCGTCGCGATTAACCCGCATATGCTTCAGGCACGCTATAAAGGCCGCCGCAAACTCCGCCATTATAGAATCCCGTGTCCGACATGCCTTTTCTGCACCGCGCCAGTCTTGGGTTGAGCCTTGCGGCCCGCGCTTACCGGACGCCGGTCTGTTTCGGCACCAATGCGATTGTCGAGCAGCCGGGCGGGACCGTCGTCCTCGTACGCCATCGCTATATGCCCGGCCTGTGCTTTCCCGGCGGCGGCGTGGAGGCGGGCGAACCGCCGCTTGCGGCGGTGCAGCGCGAGCTAAGAGAGGAAATCGGCGTGACGCAGGCGGACAGCGTCGAATTTCTCGGCCTTTACACGCGCAAGGTCTGGTGGACGACCAATGTTATTACCTTGTTCCGCGTGCGCGGCGCCGAGCTCAATTTCAAGCCCGGTCTCGAAATTTCGGATATCATTCTGGCCGATCCGCATGCGCCGCCGGCGGACACCGCGCCCGGCGCACGCCGCCGTCTCGCCGAACTCACCGGCAAGGCTCCGGTGAGCCTTTATTGGTAATTTGTACGCTCCGTCTCCTGTCGAGCCGTCCTGCACAAAGGATGAGCACGCAGAGCCGGGGAGATCGCGGAGATATCGGGTATCATAAACGCGAGGGATGGCGGCGCGCGAAGGCGCGCAGAAATTTGTTATAATTCCGGCGATCGCGACATTGCCGCCTCCGCGTTCTCCGCGCCTCCGCGTGAACCATTTGCTGCCGAAACCCGGATCGGAGCGGCCGGCAAATCCCGTCACATTTGGCCTAAACCGGATCCCAGCTGAACACCGAGGCCGAAGGACCCAGATCGTGGAAATCGGGTTTGAGTGCCGGCATGACGTGCTCGGCAATGGATTGGGGCGTCCAGCCTTCGTTCTTGCCGATGCCGCGGATCGGACGCGGTTGCGACATCAAGAATATCTCGTTGCCGCGCGCGGTGAAAATCTGGCCTGAAACGTCTTTCGTCGCCGGCGATGCGAGCGCCACGGCGAGCTGCGCCACCTGGTCGGCGCGCATCCTGTTGCGCATGCGTTCCACCCGCTGTGCCGAGGCCTCATCCTTGACAGGAATGGTCGCGATCATCCGCGTCCAGGCAAAGGGCGCGATGACATTGGAGCGGACAGTCTTCTGCGCGCCTTCCATGGCAATGATGCGCGAAAGACCGACAATGCCCATCTTCGCCGCCGCGTAGTTCGCCTGGCCGATATTGCCGATCAATCCCGATGTGGACGTAAAGAGGACGAACGCGCCTTCGTTCTGCTCGCGGAAGTGATTGATCGCGGCGCGGCAGACATTGTAGCTGCCGTGAAGATGCACCTCGATCACGGCGTCCCAGTCGTGATCGGTCATCTTGTGAAACATGGTATCGCGCAGGATGCCCGCCGGGTTGATCACCGCGTGCAGACCTTTGAAGCTGTCCATCGCCTGCTCGATCATGCGCTTCACGCCGTCACGGCTTGTCACGCTCTCGGAATTCGACACGGCTTCGCCGCCCGCACGGCGGATCTCCTGCGCCACCAGCTCGGCCGGTCCCGTGGAGCCTTCGTCACCGCCCGAAACGCCGCCGCCCAGATCGTTCACCACCAGGCGCGCGCCTTCCTTCGCCGCGAGCAGCGCGCTTTCCTTGCCGATTCCATTCGCAGCGCCGGTGACGAGAACGACCTTGCCTTCGAGCACACCCATCCACGCAAATCCCTCGCTGAAACCAGAAAACCCTAGCCGTCACGCTTCTTGTATGAAAGAGGAAGGCGATGGTGGACGGAGCCCGCCGATGTGGGAAATCAGACCTGAGGAACCGCGGGATGTGCCGCATGTCGAGGCGCTGGTCGCGAAGTGCTTTGGTCCGGGTCGTCACGCCAAATCGGCCTGGCGGCTGCGCGAGGGCGTAAACGCCGTTGAGGGGCTGAGTTTCGTTGCGGTCGAGGACGCGCGACTGAGGGGGTCTGTGCGTTTCTGGCCGATCGCGATCGGCAGCAACGTGGCGTTGTTGCTGGGTCCGCTGGCCGTCGATGCGGAATTGAGAGGGTTGGGTATCGGCGTCGCGCTGATGCTGCGCGGCATCGGGGAAGCGCGAAGCCGCGGTCACTGCGCGGTGATTCTGGTTGGCGATGCGCCCTATTACGCGCGTGCCGGTTTTGCGCCGCTTGCAGGAGGGCAGGTCCGGTTTCCGGGTCCGGTGGACGGCACGCGCATTCTGGGGCTCGCACTGGTACCCGGCGCACTTGATACGCTGAAAGGCGAGGTACGCCGCGCGCGGATTGATGATCCGGTATGTGCCGATGGCGCGCCGCTAGCGGGTTTCGAACTCATTGAGCGTCATTCCGCTCGTCAACAGACGGTCGAATAGCGCGCGTTCGCACTGCGCGGCATCCGCATCATGCGCCAGCACGTGCAGTTGGCGCATTCGGTCGAGTGCGGGGAACGTGAGCGGCGATTCACGTGCCGTTGCCAGCGTTTCCGGGTCGTCAAGCGACAGATGGCGGATGTCGGGCAATCCGAATCGCTGGGCAATTTTCTGGGCAGCGCGAAGCACCTTGTTGCCCAGATAAGAGGGAATATCCGCCATCGATGCCAGCCCGCTCAGCGCCGAGAGGCCGTCATCGCACCTCAGTTTCGTGATCTCCGGCGCATTGCGGACGATGTTGCGGCGATGCCAGCGCGCGAACAGGCGCTCGCGTGGCGGCTTGTGCATCGACGCCAACGCGCCGTCGAGATCATAGAGCGGCGAGAATGTCGGCAATCCCATCCGGATACCCGCCGTCACCGACGGGCCGGCGGTATAGGGGATACGAAGGAAAGCGTAGACCGAATCATAGGCGGCGGTGCGCGGCAATGCCCCGAAGCGCTCCTGCATTGCGGACAGATACGACTGTCCTGCCGCCGCGAATTCGCTAACAAACAAAGCATCGAACTGTGCTTCAGCGGGTGCGCGTGGCTCCAGTCGTGTCCGGTACAGGCGCTGAAAATCCGGTGACCCGGACAGGAATGGAAAATCCTGCAG
>DATJUM010000004.1:0-10219 GCA_035502355.1 Rhizomicrobium sp.
TGGCGGCTGCGCCGAGGCCGATGGCGCCGCCCACGCCCATGGTCTGCCGCAGGATCCAGGCGAAGCCGTTCACGAGGATCGGGAGGATGCGCCAGTGCCACAGCAGGGCGGCGAGCGCCGAAATCACGACCACCAGCGGCAGGATCTGGAAGGCGAAGTTCGTGAATGCGCCGGATTTGGTGACGGCGAAGGGTGGCGTGGCACCGCCGACATAACCGAACACGAAGCCGGTGCCAGTCCGTGTGGCCGTGGACAGCGCGTACACGATCGCATTGAGCGAGAGCAGAGCCGCACGTGCCGCGGGAATTTTCAACAGCAGAAGCGCGAGCGCAATCTGCAGGGCGAGGCCGACCGATACGGTCCGCAGCGGAAAGGCGCGCCGGTCCTCGGACAGAGCCCAGGCAAACCCGAGAATCGCAACAATTCCGAGCAGGGACTGAAGGTGGTAGAGCAATCAGACTCGCCCTTGCTGCCGGGAGGCCTGCCAGTCGTACTATGATTCGCGCATGACCGAGTCCTCTCGACCGTCGGAAATACGCGCCCTGCAGGGTGCCAGGGCGCTGCCGCCGCTGATCCTGGTGCTGTTTCATTATTGCGAAGGGCACGGCTATCGCGGCGTGTGGTGGTTCGATCTGCTGGTGGCGCGCGGATATCTGTGGGTCGAATTCTTCTTCGCACTGTCCGGCTTCGTGCTCACCTATGTCTACGCGGCGCGGTTTCTCGAAATATTTGGTTTTCGCGGCTATGGGCGATTTCTGCAATCGCGGCTCGCGCGACTCTATCCGCTTCATCTCGCGATGCTGCTGCTGATCCTCGGCATGGTCATTACGTTGCGCTGGCTCGCCGCGCGAGATGGCTATGTTTCCATCTATGACGAGCCATGGCATCCGATCGTAAATCTGCCGACCTTCATCGCCAATCTCTTCCTGGTGCAGGCCTGGAATCTCTTTCCCTACCTCTCCTGGAATGGCGCATCGTGGTTCGTCAGCGTGGAGTTTCTGCTCTGCCTGCTGTTTCCGCTTTACCTCGCGCTGTCGCGTGGAGGCTGGAAGATCGCGCTGCTCCTCATTAGCGGCGGCGCGCTGGGCCTTGCGCTGCTCGCGCAGCCGCGCTACGGGCTCGATCTCACTTTTCACAACGGCATCTGGCGCGGCATGGCCGCGTTCGCCATCGGCGTCGGTTTCGCGATGTTACATCGTGCCGCGCTCGCACATGGTGCAGAGCAATTGCCCGAATTCGCATTCACGCTTGCCCAGCTTGTCGTGCTTTCAGGATTCTTCTACGCGATCTACAACACTGGCTGGTCGCACACCCGCGCCGATATCTACACGGCGCTTGCGGTGATCGCGCTCGTGTTCGTCTTGTCTTTCGATCGCGGATTGCTCGCAAAGGCTTTCGCCACGGCCGTTCCGCTCATCCTTGGCGAATGGTCCTATGCGATCTATATCGGACAGACGCCGCTCTTGCAGCTTCTGCGCCACGCGCAGCTGCATCTCTATCCGGCGCCAGACGATATTGTGTTCGGCCGGACCTGGGCGGCGTGGGCGCCGGTCTGGCACTGGCTTGAACCGGCTCTTCTTGTCGCTGCCGCCATCGCCTGGGGCGCACTCCTTTTCATGCTGATCGAACGTCCGGCGAATACGCTGCTTCGCCGTCTCGGCCGCGAGCATCCCGGCGCGGTTCATGATGTGAGCTTGACCGATTCGGGTCGCTCCGCCATCACTCCGCCAAACGCCATTCCGCTTGAAGGAGACTGACATGACCATTCGTTTTGATGACAAGGTTGTGATTGTCACAGGCGCGGGTGGCGGGTTGGGCCGCGCTCATGCGCTCGAATTCGCGCGTCGCGGTGCCAAAGTCGTCGTCAATGATCTGGGCGGCGCGATGGACGGAACAGGCGGCTCGACCGAGGCGGCGGAAAAGGTCGTTGCCGAGATCAAGGCCGCGGGCGGAGCCGCGATTTCAAACGGTGCGTCCGTGTCCGACGATGCCGGCGTGGAACATCTCGTCGGGCAGACGCTCGACGCTTTCGGGCGGATCGACGTTTTGATCGCCAATGCCGGCATTTTGCGCGACAAGAGTTTCGGCAAGATGGAAATCAGGGATTTTGCGGCGGTGATGGACGTGCATGTGATGGGTACGGTCAAGCCCGCAAGAGCGGTGTGGCAGCACATGCGCGACCGCCAATATGGCCGCATCGTTGTAACCACGTCGTCCACCGGGCTCTACGGAAATTTCGGCCAGGCGAATTACGGCGCGGCGAAGTCGGCACTTGTCGGATTGATGCACACGCTGAAGCTCGAAGGCGCGAAGGACAATATTCGCGTCAACGCGATTTGCCCCGTGGCGGGCACGCGCATGACGGCCAATATCATGCCGCCGCAGATGCTGGAGATGCTGAAGCCCGAATACGTAACGCCGGGCGTGATCTTTCTTGCGAGCGAAGATGCGCCGACCGGCGTGATCCTCACCGCAGGCGCGGGCGTATTCTCCGCCGCCCAGATGGTCGAGACGAGCGGCATCAATCTCGGCCATGAGGCAACGGGAGATACCGTTGCAGCGAACTGGCCGCGCATCTCCGATTTCAGCGGTGCCAAACATTACGTCAATGGCGGCGAGCAGGTCGCCAAGATCTTCGAACGCGCGCAGGAACCCGTGGTCGGCTCGGGCTGAACAAATTATTCGCCTTTGAACTCCGGCGTCCGTTTATCGAAGAAGGCGGCAACGGCTTCCCTATGGTCGGCGGTCAGGTGTGCGAGCGACTGGAACGCAGCCGACATTTCCATCAGCGTTTCGAAGCCGACGCGTTCGGCCTCGCGCATCAGCCGCTTGGTCATGCGCAGGACATCGGGCGGCTGACGGCAGATGCGCGCAGCGAGCGCCGCTGCTTCTTTCATGAGCTCCGGCGCCGGAACGACTTTGGAGACCAGGCCCCATTCGCGCGCCGTGGCAGCATCGATTGTCTCCCCGGTGAAGAACAATTCCGCCGCCCGCGCCTGCCCGATCAGGCGCGGAAGAATCCAGGCGCCGCCATCGCCCGGAACGAGGCCCATCCTTAGGAAGCTCGCGCCGAAAACGGCATTGTCCGCCGCAAGCCGCAGATCGGCGAGGCACGCCACGTCGTTCCCGAGCCCGATGGCCGGACCGTTCACGGCGGCGATCAGTGGCACTTCGATGTTCCACAGGGCGCGCACCATGCGATGAATGCCGTCGCGATAGCCCTCGCGGATGAGAACGCCGGGACCGGCGAACGGTCCCGTCTGTTCGCGCATCGCCTTGAGATTGCCACCCGCCGAGAACGCCTTGCCCGCGCCCGTCAGGATTGCGCAGCGAATCTCACGGTCCGCATTGATGCGTGCCGCCGCCTCCGCGAACAACTCGCCGTCGCCGTCTTCGCCCAGAGGATTGCGCGAGTCGGGACGGTTGATCGTCAAAGTGACGACCATGCCGGATTTTTCGAATAGCAATGCGCCCATAATTCGGAAGTCCTGATGAGGTTTGCATCCGGAGATGCAGGCCTTTTTCTAACCACAACGAGCACAAAGTACATAAAGGAACACGAAGAATGATTGCGCGAGGCGCGCGGTCTTCTCCTTCGTGCTCTTTGTGCTTTTCGTGGCAAAAAATTCAGTTGCGCGGCTGGCGAACGATGCGCAGATAAGGCCGCGGCGCTTTCCAGCCGTCGGGATAGATTTTCTTCGCTTCCTCGTCGGAGACCGAGCCCGAGATGATCACGTCCTCGCCGGGCTTCCAGTTGGCCGGTGTCGCCACCTTGTGCTTCGTGGTCAGCTGCAGCGAATCGATCACGCGCAGCACCTCGTCGAAATTCCGTCCCGTCGTCATCGGATAGACGAGGATCAGCTTGATCTTCTTGTCGGGACCGACGACGAACACATTGCGCACCGTCAGATTGTCGGCGGCGGTGCGCTGGGAGGGATCGCCGCTCGTCGAGGCCGGCAGCATGCCGTAGAGCTTCGACACATGGAAATCGGCATCGCCGATCAGCGGATAATTCGGCGCCGTGCCCTGTGTTTCGCGGATGTCTTCGGCCCAGCGCGAATGGTCGTTCACCGGATCGACAGAAAGGCCGATGATCTTGACATTGCGTCTGTCGAATTCTGGCTTGATGCGCGCCATGTAGCCGAGTTCGGTGGTGCAGACCGGCGTGAAATCCTTGGGGTGGGAAAACAACACACCCCAGCTGTCGCCAAGCCATTCGTGGAAGCGGATCGGGCCCTCGGTGGTCTTGGCTTCAAAATCGGGGGCGATATCGCCGATCTTCAGGGTCATGCTCTGCTCCGTCGGTTTTTCGGTCCTGCTTATAGCGCACCGGGCCTCTTCAATTCAAATGTCGAGTTGGTAAGTCGTGTTTACCTGCTTGGCTGGCGGCGGCTGTCATGGATCGCGACATGATGCCGGATTACCTCTTGCACAATGAAATCAAGGAACTTCTCGGCGAAATCGGGATCGAGCCGGGCGCTTTGGGCGAGCGCGCGGAGCCGTGCGATCTGCTGGGCCTCCCGCGCAGGATCGGCCGGCGGGAATCCGCGCGCGGCCTTGAGTTCGCCCACCGCCTTGGTGAATTTGAAGCGCTCCGCGAGAATATGAATCAGCGCCGCATCGATATTGTCGATGCTGTCCCTGAGCCGTTGCAGCTCGGGATCGCTCTGGAGGATTTTCCCTTCGTTCATTTGTGCCCCCGGAACCGGCCTGTTCGCACACTGCGCAACACTGTATGTAGGGCATTAGCACAAAACGGGCACGACGGTGAACGAGCAACGCCTGATTATTGGAATTACCGGCGCGTCCGGCGTGGTCGTGGGCGTGCGACTTCTGGAGCTGCTCCGAAACAGGGATATCGAGACCCATCTCGTCATCAGCAAGGCGGCCGAGATGGCGCTCGCCTATGAAACCGATCTGCAGCTCAAGGATGTGCGCGCGCTGGCGAGCGTCCACCACGCGGTGGGTGCGCTCGGCGCGGCAATTTCCTCGGGCTCGTTCCCGACCCTGGGCATGGTGATCGCGCCCTGCTCCATCCGCACCATGAGCGAAATCGCGACGGGCGTGACCACTACGCTTCTCACCCGCGCCGCCGATGTCGTGCTCAAGGAACGCCGCCGCCTTGTGCTGGCGCTCCGGGAGACGCCGCTGCATTTGGGCCACCTCAGAACCATGACGGCGCTTGCTGAGATGGGCGCGGTTATCGCGCCGATAGCGCCCGCCTTCTATCCGCGCCCCGAATCCGTCTGTGACATCGTCAACCACACCGCCGGCCGCCTGCTCGATCTGTTCGGCATCGAAACGGGCGCGGTGCACCGCTGGGAGGGACCGGGAAACTAGCGTTGGTCCGCCGTTCTGCGTGCTTCGACAGGCTCAGCATGAGGAGATTTGTGCCGCCATTCGGAGCCGGTTAATGCGCGCGCGCATGGCTTGCAAGCAAAAATATCCCGCATGCAGAGCTCGTCGAAGCACGCAAGCCAGCCGCGCCTTGGGTTCGCAATCACCCCGTTCCCATCACGAACTGGTTGCCGTCGGGGTCCTTGAAGATCGCGAACGTGCCCCAGGACTGCTTGGTCGGCGGGCTGGCGAATTCGACGCCCTTTTCGCTCAGCTGGCGCCAGGTCGCCTCGACGTCGTCGCAAAGGAACGAGCCATTGAAGAAGCTGCCGATGCGGTCCTCGTGGCCTTCCGGGGTGAAGAGGACGATGCCGGTTGGGCTGTTGCCGATGGAGAGTTCGATCCAGCGCTGCGTGCCCATCGGCTGGTCGGTCCGGACGCGAAACCCCATCTTCTCCGTCCAGAATTTCACCGCCCGGTCCTGGTCTCGCGTCGGGATGCCGGCAAATTTCAATCCCTTGATCATGTTCTGCTCCTCGCAGCCGTTGCTTAGGCGGATGAAAGTCTGCACGCAGTGAGGATTTCATCAAGCTGTGCGATATTTGCTATAGTAACGTTTATATGTCCCGATTCGGCCTTGACGCCTATGTCGTCGACGTCTTGTTGCGCGATCTGGTCAATCACGACCGGATGCCAAGTGCGTTTCTTGTCTATTTGTGGCTGTGGCGGCAGACCAAGGGATCAAGGCGGAGCCGTTTCGGCGCCAGTCTGCAGACCATCGCCACCGAAACCGGGCTCTCGAAATCCTCGGTGCAGAATGCGGTGCGGCTGCTTGCGGTGCGCAAACTGATCGGCGTCAACCACCGAGGCTTCACCGAAGCGCCGATCTATGAAGTGTTCGAGCCGTGGACGCGATAACGCACCGGGTCAGACAGATGGTGCAGACCCTTGCCCGCCCTTTCGTCGTGACAGGCAGCTGAGGCGTCCTGGACTTGCCGTCAGGGGCGGGCAGCAAAGCCCGGATCGGCATTTATCCACCGGCGGATGTGCGGGCGGGACTGGACTTCAGCTGCATTTTGTTCCTATTCTGTTCCTAAGAAGGAACCCGCGCATGTACACCGTGTTTTCGGACGCCCACGAGCTTTACCCCGCTGCCACCGGCCTGAAGCTGGCCGAAGCCTGGACGCTGATGATGGCGTTATCCGGTTGCGATTACGCCTTTGAACGCGACGGTGCCGGCGCGATGCGGCTGCTGCTTTGGAACAACCTCGAAATGGCCGCGGAGAGAGTGGAGGAGCCGATGAACGATGGCCGCGATTGGTCTGTTTACAGCTCGAATTTTCCTGACAACGCGATCGCGCGCGCCGCCATCATGCGGTGCTTCGTCGGCGATGGTGTCCGCGGCGTCCGCCTGCTCACGGATGAAGAATTTAGGGCGGAGAAAACGCGCACCGCGAGGAACGCGGAAGGCGAGCGGCGCAAACCGGCGAATGGTTCGTGGACCGGGCACAGGCTCGACGTCGAATTCGTGCGGCGCGCGAATGCCACGCGAGAGTCCGAGCGCCGACGATGGGCATCAAGAAATACCGCGGGCCGGTAACGACGCTCAATGATTTGATAGCGGATGAGGCGATCGCCTGAAACCTGATTCTCATCACTCATAATCGCCGCGGACTCGCTCGCGTATCGGGATTGCCGATGGAGGATTAGGAGAGCGATTGCACTGATGCAGAACGTGCAGCCCTTCGCGTTTCCGCCGCATCAACGTTGTGTGAATCGCGGAGGCGCAGAGACGCAGCGAACATCACGAATTCACAAGCCGGCGCAGGCCGTCCTTTATTCGTGCGACGATGAAATCGAGCAGAAGCCGGTCGCGTCGACGATTACTCCCGATACGTCATTGTATCGCAACAAACGCTCAACGAGCTCTGCGGCTCAAATCGCACGGTGCCGCGCGTGGGCCTTCATTCAATTCGTGACAGTGATGAAAAGACATACAAAGCTCCGCACCGTCTGAATGAACCGATGCACCAAGCGATTGCGATCGCGTCCCTCACGTTCCGCCGATGCTCTTCCAGTCGGCGTCGCTGTCTTCGACCACAATAGTGATGTAGCAATAGCCGAGCCGGTAGTGGAACAGCCGGCTGCGGACGCGGCCGGATAGCGGGACGTTGCGCATGCCCGGATTGTCGCCGGGGATGCAGACATGGTCGCCAATATCGGGAATGAGGGCGAACTGCTCCTCGTCCACTTCCAGATCGATCTTGTAGGAATTGTCGGTCGGAGTGTCCGCACCCTTGGCCAGATACTTGAAATCGATGCCGTACTTCATGGAATGCCTCTGCGCTTGAGCCGCGCGCATGGTTGCAGTTTCGCGGCGGCGTTGGAAGACGGAAATCGCGAGGGCGCGCGCGCCCGCCGCCGATATCGACAGCAAATCCTTGGAGCCCATAATACGCAAATTGCGAATCACCCGAGGCTTTGCCTGTCCGCCATCTCGCAAGCGCCAGCGGCCGCCGGTTCCGCGGGAACCGCGATGTTCCTGCGCCGGCTGCGCAGCGCAAGCTGGAATGTGCGCACAACGGTGATCGTCTGCGTCATCCTCATCTGCGGCAGCTTCGCTTCGGCGGCCGTGATCCAGATGCAGCGCGACCGCGCGCATGCGCTTTCGCAGGCGGCCGGCTTCACGGCGCGGCGCGCCGAAGAAATCGCCACCGATCTCGGGGCGGCACTGAGCCGCTACGCCGCGATCGGAGCAGCTTTTGCGTCTGCCCGCGGCAGCGCGGAAACGTCGGCCGCCCTTGCCCAGGCGGGCGGCGCTACCTTGCGCAACATCGTGGTACTCACGTCCAGTGGCCAGCCGGAATCGGAGATGGTGGGTGCGCCGGACGGCTTGCTGCCGCTTCCGCAAAGCGCGCTCGCCGCGGCAAAACTGGGGCGGATCGCCTTACCCGCACCGGATGGACGCACGCTGCTACTGCTTTTCCCGGCGGGCTCAAGGCTCGTGCTAGTGCAGATTGATCCCGCCGGCCTGCTTGCGCCGGCCGGTATGAAAGACGCCGTTCTGGCGACGGAATCGGGCGGACTGATTGCCCGCGGCGCGAACTGGAACGAAGCGCCTGTCGCGGAAGCGCTTATTGCGGGCGAGTCCGGCGCCGCATCGCGCATTCTTGAACAGGTCGGCGGCGCGCGGCTCCTCTCCGTCGAGCGCATCCCGGGATGGCCGCTGGTCGCCGGCGCGAGCGTTCCCGTCGCCGAGACGCTTGGCGCCTGGTACGGCAATTTTCCGCTTTATCTGTTCTTCATCCTGGGGCCAGCGTTTGCGGGCGCGGCGCTCGCCGTGCTGTTCGTTGGTATTTTCGAGCGTCAGGCGAAAACCGCCGCATCTGTCCGGGCGCTGCGCTCGCTCCATCCCGGCGAGAGGCGGCTGATGGTGCGCCTTGCCGATGCCGAACGCCGCGCCGCCGAAGCAGAGAGTGCGAAAAGCCGCTTCATCGGCCAGGTCAGCCATGAGCTGCGCACACCGCTCAACGCCATCATCGGCTTTGCCGAGATCATCGAAGCTGGCATGTTCGGCATGCCAGGCCATCCGAAATATGTCGAATATTCGCGCGACATCGGCATCGCCGCGCGCGAGCTGCACGCCAAGATCGGTTCGGTGCTGGAATTTGCGGCGCTTGAGAATTCTGACGAGCGTATGCCGGCCGCGACGCGCCTTGCCGATGCGGCGAAGGTGGTGCAGGGACAGATCGCGCAGCGCGCGGCGCTGGCGCGGACGCGCGGCCTGAAATTCGTCGCAGCAATTCCCGATGAGGCGCCGGTGCATGCCGATGCGCATGCGCTGGCGCGCATCGTCGGGCATCTGCTCGACAACGCGCTCGCCTATTCGCCCAGGGGCGGCAGCGTTGATGTAACAGTACGCAGCGGCACGCGCGAAACGCTGGTCAGCATTCACGATACCGGCGCGGGCTTCACACGATCCGAACGCGAAATCGCGGGCCAGCCCTTCCGCCGCTTCGCACGCCCCGGCGCGCCCGGCGGCATGGGCGTTGGGCTTGCCATTGCAATGGGCCTTACCCGCCGCCTCGGCGCAACGCTCAGCCTCTCGAGCCTCCCCGGCGAAGGCACCCTCGCCGAACTGCGGCTCACTGCGGCAGGCGCGGGCTGAGTTGATTGGAAAAGCGCGCGCTGACATAAGAAGTCGCGGGTGCGCGGCGAAGGCGCAGGAGGGGAAATTCCAATGAGTTATTTCACGAAACTGTCGCGACGCCGCTACTTCGGGATTGTTGTTGCCGCCGGCTGCTGTTTTGGCGTCGGAACCGCCACCGCCGGGGCAATACAGGCTTTTGGTGTCACGAGTATCGGCCCCGCTCCAGACACACACCACCGGCAGTTCGGCCTATGGCGGGGACGGTGATTGGGGCAAGCCTCTCAGCCACGATTTCTATGACGATGGCAGCCTCCGCGCTTCCTTTACCTATTACGGCGCCGCGGGGCGCGGCGATTCCTTCCAGGCTGTCGGACTCAGCATCTCGCTGCGTTCGAATTAGCATTACAGTTGCGTTTTTTGATTTGAGCTTTGTTCGCCTGATGTGTGCAAGGCGGGCCGCGGCTTGATGCGCGCGCCGCCAGAACGACACGCGAGGATTTGGGCGGGCTCGATGCGTCGCTGGGCAAGCTTTATGGCGATGCGGCGGATTTCCTGAACCGACCAACGGATGAAGACCGTTTGTTCGTCGTTGCGCGCGGCAGCGTTTTTTTGGGAGCTGCCGTCGCGTTGGCGTGATGACGGATGACAGCCATCATCGCGAAGGCAAGCATGACAAGCGAGACGTGGCGGTGCCATCCATGCCAGGAACGGCTTTCATTATGATCGAGACCA
>DATJUM010000005.1:0-22883 GCA_035502355.1 Rhizomicrobium sp.
GGTGTAATGGCTTAAAGATGACATAGGATGTCATTTTTTCGAAAAGCGCAAAAAATTGCTGGCAAGCCGACTCCTCTCGATCCTGATGCTCCTGCAGGCGCGCGGCCGTATGAGCGCGCGCGAACTCGCAACCGAATTCGAGGTTTCCGTGCGCACCATCCACCGCGACATCGATCAGCTGAGCGCGGCGGGGATTCCGGTTTTTGCCGACCGGGGCCGGAGCGGAGGATTTGCGCTGATGGACGGCTACCGTACGCGGCTCACGGGCCTGACGCAGCCCGAGGCGGAGGCGTTGTTCCTCGTTGGCCTTCCAGGACCGGCGGCGCAACTCGGTCTTTTCGACATGCTAACTGCAGCACGATTGAAGCTGTTGGCTGCCCTGCCAGCTCATGTGCAATCTGGCGCAGAGCGGATCGCAGCCCGCTTCCATCTCGATCCCGAACCGTGGTTCCGCGCCGCCGATCCTCAGACATTCCTGCAGGCCGTCGCACAAGCGGTCTGGAATGCCCGCGTGCTCCGGCTGCGCTATCGAGCAGCCAGTGGACATGAAGCGCGCTCCGCGCGCGTGATGCCCCTCGGCCTCGTACTGAAGGCTGGCACCTGGTATCTCGTCGCGCTGAAGGGAAAGTCGATCCGGACCTATCGCGTGGCAAGCATCGAACACGCGGAAATCACGGATGAAGTGTTTGTGAGACCAAAGGACTTCGACCTTGCAGCACATTGGAGACAGGCGTGCCGCGACTACGAAGAAGGTCTCTGGCGCGGCCACGCAGACGTTCGGCTGTCACCGCGCGGTGTTGCGCTTCTACCGTTGCTCGGGTCCCATGTGGTGGAAGTGGCCCGCGAAACAGCGAAGGCCGACCGCGACGGCTGGATGCGCTGCGCAATCCCGATCGAGTCCGAAGGACATGGCGTGCGCGAGTTGATGCGGTTGTGTGACGATGTCGAAGTGCTCGGGCCACCCTCGTTGCGCCAGAGGATGGCCACAACGCTATCGGCAATGTTCCGCCATCACCGGCGGCGGATCAAATTCGCAACAAGGAGCTCAGAAAATAAGCCTTCCGCCCACCAGTGCCAGGGATGATGCAAGGATGGGACGAAGAATATTATCCGGGGTGCGCGAGGAAATCAGGCTGCCAACTATTATTCCGGGAATGGACCCGGTGAGCAGCGAAATCAGAAGCGGGAAATTCACCGAGCCCATAAGCCAATGGCCGAAGCCAGCAATAAGTGTCAGCGGCACGGCGTGGGCGATATCCGAGCCGACGAGCTTGCTGGCCGGCAGGGCAGGATAAAGCACCAGCAGGACGGTCACGCCGATTGCGCCTGCGCCGACCGAGGAGAGCGAAACCAGTACGCCCAGAATCAGGCCGAGCACAACCGTGGCGATTCGCGTCCGCCGCGGGTTCGGCGCGCCGCCCCGACGCGCGAAGTAATTCAGAATGATCCGGCGGAAGAGAATGGCGGTGGCCGTCGCGATCAGAGCGATGCCGAGTACGAAGGTTATAACGTGACTGGCGGCGCCGCTCTGCATGCCGAAATGAGCCAGGATCAGAAGAGTGGCGATGGTTGCCGGAATGCTGCCGGCCGCGAGCCAGCCCACGATCTTCCAGTCCACCGTGCCGCTTGCGCCATGGACGCCGGTGCCCACCGTCTTCGTGGCGGCCGCGTAAAGCAGGTCCGTACCCACCGCGGTACTGGGGTGAATTCCAAACAGCAATACAAGAAGGGGAGTCATCAACGAGCCGCCGCCGACACCAGTCAGGCCGACCAGCAGCCCCACGGCAAAGCCCGAGACGGAGTAAAGCGGATTTACAAAAGACAAAAAGTGCATGTTCCAGGCTCCTTCGGTCCCGCCACATGATAGTATACTATATCCCTAGTGAAAAGAGATTTATAGGAAATTTGGCGCAGCTGCACGCCCTTCGGAAATACCGGTTAAATGCCCAGTAAAATGCAATCTTGCGCAGCCAGTCTTGGCCAGCGTGCAATGTAGAATCGAATTCGCGGGGTATTGTTCTTCCGAAAGAGTACTTTAAGGGACCGGGATGCTGCTCTTATTCAGGCAAGCGGCGAAAGTCCCACAAAATTTTGTTGATTTTTGGGGGCGCAGGACAATACAAATCGTCCGAGGGACCCAACAAAGGCAAGAAATGAGCAGTGCCAATAACGGACATTCGGGCAAGACCGATGAATTGATCAAGTTCGCCAGCGAGATCGTCGCCGCCTATGTCAGCAACAATCCGACCCCGATCTCCGAACTTCCGGGAATGATCCGGAGCATTCATGCCACACTCGGCGGCCTCGCCGGCGGCGGGAACGCTGAGATCGCAACCACGCAGAAGCCGGCGGTCGCCGTCAAGAAATCGGTAACGCCGGAATACATCGTCTGCCTGGAGGACGGCAAGAAACTGAAAATGCTGAAGCGCTATCTGCGTTCGCGCTATGGCTTATCGCCTGAAGAATACCGTTCAAAATGGGGACTGGCCGCCGATTACCCGATGGTCGCCCCGAATTACGCGGCGCAGCGTTCCGAATTCGCCAAGAAAATTGGGCTTGGCCGCAGCGCGCCCGCCATGAAGAGCCGGCGCCGCAGCTGACATTTTTCAGGCAGCGCGATCGAGCCGCAGCGCCGTCCACACCTCATCCAACGCGCATACCAGCGCATCCATCATTGCGTCCGTGTGATTGGGCGATGGCGTAAAGCGCAGCCGTTCCGCGCCGCGCGGTACCGTCGGAAAATTGATCGGCTGCACGAATATTGCGTAATCGTGCAACAAGGTGTCGGAGACGGCTTTGCACAACGCGGCATCCCCGACGAGCACCGGCACAATATGGCTTGGCGACGCCATCAGGGGCAGACCCGCTTCCCCGAGCAGACGCTTCAACCGCACCGCACGTTCCTGCAAAGCGACACGTTCGGCCTCGCTTTCCTTCAGGTGCCGCACACTTGCCAGGACCGCGGCTGCAATTGCGGGCGGCAGCGAAGTGGTGAAGATAAAGCCTGGTGCGCAGGAACGGATGCAATCCACCATTTCGGCGTCGCCGGCAATATAGCCGCCCATTACGCCAAAGGCCTTGGCGAGCGTGCCCTCGATGATGTCGATATGCTGCATCGCACCGTCACGCGCGGCAACACCGGCACCGCGCGGACCGTACAGGCCGACGCCATGAACCTCATCAAGATAGGTGATCGCGCCATAGCGCTGTGCCACGTCGCAAATTCCGGCTATTTCGCCGAAATCACCGTCCATAGAATAGACAGACTCGAATGCGATCAGCCTGGGTCGTTCAGGCTCGACGGACGCCAACTGAGCTTCGAGATCTTCGAGATCATTGTGCCGGAAGACGCGCTTCTCGCAGCCACCGCGACGGATGCCCTCGATCATGGATGCGTGATTGAGCGCGTCGGAGAAGATCACCAGTCCCGGCAGAATTTTTGAGATCGTCGAAAGCGTGGCGTCGTTGGAAATGAAGCCCGAAGTAAACAAAAGAGCTGATTCTTTGCCGTGCAAATCAGCGAGTTCCCGCTCAAGCTCCACGTGATAGTGAGTGGTGCCGGAGATGTTTCGGGTGCCGCCGGAGCCAGCACCCGTTTGCTCTGCGGCTTCGCGCAAGGCTGCTACCACCTTGGGGTGCTGGCTCATCCCCAGATAATCGTTGCTGCACCAAACGGTGATGGGGCGTGGCTGATGGCCGCCGTAAAGGTCCGCCTCGGGATAAGCGCCGTTGCGGCGCAAGATGTCGGCGAAGATGCGGTAACGGTTTTCCCGTCTGAGACCGGCCAAAGTCTCGCGAAACCTCGCCTTGTATGGATAGGTCAATTGCGCCTCTCGGGCCATCCCCAAGGCTTATGCCCACTCTGGGGAGAATAACCCGGCCTCGCGCGCCACTCCATGCGAAATTTTCGCACGGGCGGAAGGCAGACGGTCAGAGCTGAAACCGAACCTGATCGATCCAGAACCGCTCCAGCCTTCTGAGGCTCGCGCTAATGGTTTCCAGTTCGCCCATGCCGACATTGCCCACGGCCTCGAGCGAACCCAGATGGCGTTCGAACAGGGTGGCCAGCATGTCGCGAATGGCTTCGCCCTTGGCCGTTAGGCGTACCAGAACGGAACGGCGGTCGATGGCCGAGCGCTCATGATGGACATAGCCGAGTTCGACCAGCTTCTTCAGGTTGTAGGAGACATTCGACCCGAGATAATGGCCGCGTGTGCGCAATTCGCCCGCGCTCAGTTCCTGGTCCCCGACATTGAACAGCAGCAGAGCCTGAACGCTGTTGATCTCGCGCTCGTCGCGCCGGTCAAGCTCGTCCTTGATCACGTCGAGAAGCTGTCGATGCAGCCGCTCAATGAGGCTCAGGACCTCCAAATATCGTTTGCGCAGCTGCTGGTCGCGGCCCGATTCCACGGCCTGGAGCTGAGGCTTTGCCAATGCCGTCATGTCCCCGATACACCACCCGAAGTTGTTTGCGGTAGAGCTTACCCCGGGACCATTAAGGCCAGGTAAATCAGAGTTCTCCGCGCAGCATCCGGACGATGCCGGAGAAATCGAGACTGGCGTGGCCTTTCGCAGCGAATAATGAATAGAGCTGCGTGGCTTCGGCCCCTAATGGGGTGGTTGCGCCCGTGGATTGCGCGGCGGCCTGCGCGAGTATAAGATCCTTCAGCATCAGACCGACCGCGAATCCGCCCTGATAATTCCGGTTGGATGGGGCCGACGGGACCGGCCCGGCTACCGGGCAATACGCCGTGAGCGACCAGCATTGGCCGGATGAAGTGGAGGCGATATCAAACAATTTTTGGGCGTCGAGCCCGAGTTTTTCCGCGAGCACAAAAGCCTCGCAGGTACCGATCATCGATATCGCGAGAAGCATGTTGTTGCAGATTTTGGCCGCCTGTCCCGCTCCTGCGCCGCCCGCAAGCACAATCCGCTTGCCCATCTGTTCGAGCAAGGGTTTCGCCCGATCAAATGCCCTCCCGCCGCCGCCACACATGAAGGTGAGCGTGGCCGCCTCCGCCCCCGTGACGCCGCCCGAAACCGGCGCATCGAGGAAATCGAACCCGGCCGTGTGCGCAGCGTCATGGACTGCGCGCGCCGAGTCGATATCGATCGTCGAGCTGTCGATGAGAAGCGTGCCCGCGCCGGCAAGCGAAAGGATTCCGCTCTCAAGGTAGACCGCACGGACATGGTGGCCGGCCGGCAGCATGGTGATAACGACTTCGGCATCCTTCACGGCCTCGGCAAGCGAAGATGCACCTTTCGCGCCCGCTTGTACGACAGGTTCGAGAACCGCGGCGCTCAGATCGAAGGCTGTCACAGAGTTGCCGGCGCGCAAGAGATTGCGTGCCATTGGGCCGCCCATATTGCCCACGCCGATGAAAGCGATGTTGGTCATGATGTAATTCCTTCCCGGATAATCCGGCGCTTCATTTTGCCCTGCATCAGCACTGTGCGTCCCTCGGCAGGTTCAAAACAGGGATGTATTCGGCGACAGGGACACACGGCGGAATTACTGTCACAGCGCAAGCTCGTTTTCTCCGAGCGACGCAAAATATGCATCTACATCGGCATCGGTGACTTCGGGCAGCGTTTCGGGCTGCCATGCAGGCTCGTTATCCTTGTCGATGATCGTCGCCCGCACGCCTTCGAAGAAATCATGGCCCGTCATGACGCGTGTGACCATCCGGAACTCCATCCGCAGACAATCGTCGAAGGAAAGCGAGCGTCCTTCGCGCAATTCCCGGAAGGTAATTTTCAGGCTGGTGGGCGATTTCAGCCGTATCGTGGTGGCGGCGAGCGAACCCCATGCGTTGTCGTCTTCGTCGAGGGCGGCGAGAATGGCTTCCACCGAATCATGCGCGAAACAGCGGTCGACGGTTTCAAGGAATTCCGTAAGCGCGGGCACGCCCGCATCGTTGGTCAGTCCCGCCAGGGCCGTTTCGGGTGTATCGCCTCCTGCAAGCCGATCGATGAGCATCTCCCAATGGGCGGCGGCAACCGCGTGCGTGGCGATCTCCGAATAGAGCATGTCCGGCGTTTTCAGCCGCGAGCCCGTGAGGGCGAGATACATGCCGATTTCGCCCGGCAACCGTGGAAGAAAGTAGCTGCCGCCAACATCGGGAAATAGCCCGATTCCCGTTTCGGGCATGGCAAAGATCGCGCTTGCATCGGCGATGCGATGACTGCCATGGATGGACACGCCGACACCGCCACCCATCACGATGCCGCGCAGCAGCGCGAGATACGGCTTGGGGAAATGTTTGATCCGCGCGTTCAGGCGATATTCGTGGCGGTAGAAATCCGTCAAGTCGGCGCCGCCTGTGCGGCCCGCCTCGTATAGCGCGCGAATATCCCCACCCGCGCAGAAAGCGCGCTCCCCGGCGCCGCGGATGACCACAGCCCGAATAGTATCGTTGTCGCGCCAGCGCACCAATTGGGCATCCATCGCGATGCACATGGCTGGCGTAAGCGCGTTAAGCGCCTTGGGACGATTGAGCGTAATCAGCCCGATCGCCCCGCGCTCCTCGAAAAGAACGTCTTCCACCGCCGCGCCGCTCATTGCCGAAACATCTCCCGCGCGACGATCACGCGCATGATCTCGTTGGTTCCTTCCAGGATCTGATGCACGCGCAGATCGCGCAGATGGCGCTCGGCCGGAAAATCCTTGAGATAGCCATAACCGCCATGCAGCTGAAGCGCGTGGTTGGCGATTTCGAAGCCGGCATCGGTGGCAAACCGCTTCGCCATCGCACAAAGCATGGTCGCGCGAGGATCGCGACGGTCAAGCGCAGACGCGGCATTGCGGATCATCAGCCGTGCGGCTTCGAGATTGGTCGCCATATCGGCCAGCTTGAATTGCGTGGCCTGAAACTCCGAAAGCGGCCGCCCGAATTGTCTGCGGTCATGCACATAGGTTTTGGCTTCCTCAAGCGCCGCGCGCGCAGTGCCGATTGAGCAGGCGCCGATATTGATGCGGCCGCCGTCGAGCCCCATCATCGCGATACGGAAACCCTCGCCTTCGGCACCAATGCGGTTAGCAACCGGTACGCGGCAATTGTCGAACAACACCTGCGCGGTGGGCTGATTTTTCCAGCCGAGCTTTCGCTCCATCTTGCCGAAGGAAAGCCCCGGGGTGCCCTTTTCCACGACAATGCAGGAAATACCCTTGGGACCTTCTTCACCGGTGCGCACCATGCAGACATAGATATCCGAAGTTCCGGCCCCCGAGATGAAAGCCTTGACGCCGTTCAGGATGTAATGGTCACCGTCGCGCGTGGCGCGGGTCTGGAGGCTGGCGGCGTCGGACCCCGATCCAGGCTCGGTCAGGCAGTAGCTCGCAACCTGCTCCATGCTCGTGAGCTTGGGCAGGAATCTGTGCCGCTGTGCGTCGTTGGCGAAGCGGTCGATCATCCACGATGCCATGTTATGAATGGAGATGAAGGCCGCCGTTGACGTGCAGCCCGCCGACAGTTCTTCGAAGATGATGGCCGCGTCGAGCCGCGTCATCTCTGCGCCACCGACGTCCGTCTTCACATAGATTGCCGCAAAACCCAGCTCTGCCGCCTTGCGCATGACATCGAGGGGAAAATGCTCGTGTTCGTCCCATTCCGCGGCGCGCGGCGCAAGCTTCTCGACCGCGAAGCGCCGCGCCGAGGCCTCGACGGCGCGCTGGTCCTCGTTCAACTCGAAATCCATGCCGATCCCTCTGCCGAATGCCCCTAGATGGACCACCACATCCGGTTTGCCAAGCTCGCGCTTGCACGGGCGTATGGCTCTCTTTAGACCAGTCCGGCCAAATGATCGTGACCGGAATGGACGCTCGATTTCCTGCGCTGCGGATGCGGCGGCTGCGGCGGTACGACTGGACGCGGCGGCTCGTCGCCGAACGGACCCTTTCGCCGGCCGACCTGATCTGGCCGATTTTTCTCGCCGAGGGGGACAAACGCAGGGAGCCGATCAACGCAATGCCCGGCGTTGAGCGGTTGACAATCGATCAGGCTGTTCTTGCTGCCGAAGAAGCGGCAGGGCTTGGCATTCCGGCGATCGCGCTCTTCCCGCACATTGAACGACACCTCAAGACCGCGGATGGACGCGAAGCGCTGAATCCTTCAAACCTCGTCTGCCGCGCCGTGCGCACCATTAAGAGAAACGTTCCCGGGATCGGCGTCCTTTGCGACGTGGCACTGGATCCCTACACAAGCCATGGCCATGACGGAGTGCTCATTGGCGATTGCGTGGCCAACGATGAAACAGTCGAAATTCTCGCGCGGCAAGCCGTTCTCCAGGCCGAAGCGGGCACCGACATCGTTGCGCCGTCGGACATGATGGATGGCCGGGTTGCCGCCATTCGCACAGCGCTGGATGCGCAGGGATTCAAGGATACGCTGATCATGGCCTATGCGGCCAAATACGCTTCGGCGTTCTATGGACCGTTTCGCGAGGCGGTCGGCTCGGCCCACGCGCTGACCGGCGACAAGCGCAGCTACCAGATGGATCCGGCAAACGGCGAGGAATCGCTGCGGGAAGTTGGACTCGACATCGCCGAAGGCGCCGACATGATCATGGTCAAGCCGGGCATGCCCTATCTCGATGTGCTCTATCGCGTGAAAGAAACATTCCGGATGCCTGTCTTCGTTTATCAGGTCTCCGGCGAATACGCGATGCTGATGGCGGCGGCGGAACGCGGCTGGCTCGACCGCGACCGGGTAATGTTCGAAAGCCTGATCGCGTTCAGGCGGGCTGGTGCGTCCGGAATATTAACTTATTTTGCGCGCGATGCGGCCCGGCTGTTACGCGGTGAATCGGCGATCTGAGCGGCTCACCCCGAAGTGAGGGCCGGATCACGCGAGCGTGTGCGGCCGACCCTTGCGTCCCACCTGCAAAACCCGCAAGTATCATGACGTAACTTTCATGGAGATGCCCATGCGTACTCATCTGCTCGCCGCGATCGCGGGACTGGTGATTCTGGGTCCTTTTGCCGCGTTCGCCCAGGAACCTGCGGACACGCCCGACCACTCCGCTCCTGCGGCCCAGCCCGTTTCAGCGGACAAGCCGGTAAATAATCCCATCGTCTGCGAGAATTATTATCACGAAGGAACCATTATCAGACGGCCCGACTGCCGCACGCTTCACCAGTGGGAGCGCCGGCGTTATGCGGAACAGCGGTTCATCGAGGAATTCCAGTTACACACGCTTGGTCAGCACTAAGGAGACATGCCGCCTTCATGGGCGGCCGCGCCGCAGGGCTTCCGTGCGCGCGAACAGGCTCGAGGTGTCCCAGCGTCCCCCGCCCATCCGTTCCACCTCGCCATAAAACTGGTCAACCAGCGCCGCAAGTGCGAGCGAGGCACCGTTGCGGCGTGATTCGTCGAGGCAAATTGCGAGGTCTTTGCGCATCCATTCGACGGCAAATCCATGATCGAACCTTCCCTCAAGCATTGTGGCATGGCGGTTGTCCATCTGCCAGGACTGCGCGGCACCCTTTGAAATGACTTCGACCACAGCGAGGGGATCGAGAGCTGCGGCGCGTGCGAAACTCAGAGCTTCTGCAAGACCCTGTACCGTTCCGGCTATGCAAATCTGATTCACCATCTTGGTGAGCTGGCCCGCGCCCGCTTCACCCATTCGCTGGCAGTGCCGCGCATAGGCGTGCATGATGAGCGCCGCCTTCTCGTAATCTGCCGCGTCCCCGCCGCACATGATGGTGAGTTTTCCGTTGCGCGCGCCCTGCTCGCCACCCGAAACCGGTGCATCGACAAACCCAAGTCCGCGCGACTTGGCGGCTTCGGCGAGCTCGCGCGCAATGGCCGCCGACGCCGTCGTGTGATCGACAAACACCGCGCCCGGTTTCATTGTTTCGAACGCGCCACCATTGCCGCGTGTGATCGCATCGACGTCCCGATCGCGCCCCACACAGGCAAGCACGACATCAGCGTTCTCGGCCGCCGCAGCCGGAGACCGCGCCGCGTAGCCGCCGTGCTCCTCAACCCAGCTCTGCGCTTTGGCGGCCGTCCGGTTGAAGACCGTCACCTCATGGCCCGCGCGCACAAGATGCCCGGCCATTGGATAGCCCATCACGCCCAGGCCGATGAATGCAACACGCGGAGGCATCGATCCTCTCCTTTGCCAATTTGGGCGGCAGTTAAGCCGTCACAAGCTCAAAACACCAGCCGCGGCGCCAGAATCCGTGAACTATTCCATTGCTTCCAGCTGCGGTGGATATGCGAGGTGTGCCGGTTTCTGCATCAGGAAGAAGACGAGAAGCGCCGGCACCGAGATGAGGAACATGAAAAGGAAATCGTTGGTGTAAGGGATGACCTGCGCGTTGCAGTGCATGACGGCGTCCATTTGCGCCGCCCCGGTGGGAGGACAGGCTCTTGAGCCGGCCATCGGTTGCTGCGCGTCTGTGCGGCTAATGCCTCTGTTGATCGGTTAATCGGTTCACCAAGCCGGTTCGGCTCGCAGACGCTCGACAGCCGGTGGGCTGGGTCAAGCCCAGCCAAGCTGATCAAGAAAAACCGCTCATTCGTACAACAGCCGGAACCACCGGCGATGACCCGTGTCGATGGAGACATAGGTGCTCATGCCGGCGCGCAGCGGCGGGTCTGCGGGTTTGAGATCGAGTCTGATCTTGACCGTCACGCGCTGTGTCACCTTCACCCAGTTGCCGCTCGCATTTTCGGCCGGCAAGACCGAGAAATCCGCGCCTGTCTCGGGGCTGATCGAATCCACCTCGCCCTTCCAAACGCGGCCGGGATAGGTATCGACGGTCACTTCGACGGGATCCCCGCGATGGACATGGGTGATGTCCGTCTCTTTCATGTTGGCCTCGACCCAGACGTCGTTGGTCGAGACGAGCCCCACCGCACTCGTCGTCGTAAAAGCGGACAGCGCGGAGATGACGAGAGCCCCAGGCTGGAGCGAGTCCACTTCCGTGACAGTGCCGTCGAAGGGTGCGCGTACGGTCGCGTGATCGAGCTGCCGCTGCGCTTCGCTGACCTGCGCCTTCGCCTGCAGGTATTGTGGCAGCTGCTCGACGGGAATGTGTATGTTGCCACCGAGCTTGGCCAGCTGAACCTGCGCCTGGTCCTTCAGCGAAGCGAGCGTGCTCTGCGCCGTGGCAAGCGTGAACCGCGCCTGATCGTACTGCGCCTGTGCGATGCTGTTCAGCTGAAGGAGCGCGGCATAGCGGTTGTACGTCACCTGATCGAGCGCAACCTGCGCCTGCTGGGCGGCGATGTCCTTCAACATGCGACGGTAATCATCTTGCATTGAGAGCAGCGTGAGCCGCGTCTGTCCGAGATTGGCTTTCGCGTTGTCGAGCGCGATCTGAAACTGCAGGGGATCGATGCGGAACAGCACCTGCCCGACTTTGACGTGCTGGCCCTGGCGCACGTCCACGTCCTTCACGAGGCCGGAGACGTCAGTGGAAACCATCAGTTGCGCGGCATGCACGTAGGAATCGTCTGTGCCGACATAGCGGCCGCCGAGAAGCCAGAATGCGAGCGACGCGAGCAGAACCAGCACCACGCCGCCGATCATCAATATGCGCCGCAGAAGGTTGCGATCGGATCTCAGCCGCTCGACCCAACCGGACGCCGCAGCGCCTTGCGCCGCGGCCCCGACATAAGGAGAAGCCGTTTCCGTTTGTATCGCCGCCATTGTTTACGCTCCCACCGCCACTGGTGCAGATTCGGAAGTCAGATTGTTTTTCATCTGCAGGAGCGCATCGACGACCTGGCTGCGGATGTCCGGATCCACGCCTTCCAGCAGTTCCGTGACAAGCACGTCGCGCGATTTGGTGATCTCTTCGAGCACCGGTGCGGCAGCCGGCAGCAGGTGCAGCCGGCGGATGCGCCGATCTGCTGGATCTGACCTTCGCTCCAGAAGACCCCGCGCCTCCAGGCGGTCGACAAGCCGGCCCACACTGATTGGCTCCACTTCCAGAAGCGCGGCCAATTCGTTCTGCGACAGGCCTGGCTTCGCATGTACACGTGACAGGATCACCCACTGGGCTCGCGTCATGCCGCGGGCGCGCGCCCGTTGATCAAAGCGGGTCCGCAGCAGGCGAGCCACGTCGTTCAGGAGAAGCATCAGATCGCGGTCGAATTGCTGCACTGCAGTATCCCTTAGCTAAGCCGAATATAAGCAGCCTTAATATAGCGCACAAGATGAATTACGCGTTATCAGGCTGCCAATTTTCCTAAGCCACAGCCCTGACCGCGATAGAAGAGCAAAAGCGGCCCGAGCGCCGGTCGACGCACCAGAGCACCGGCGGCTCCGCCGCCACTACCGCCACTCGGGTCAGAAAACATCCGGGTGCGTGGCGGAAAGCTTGGCGCAATCCGCGCTTCGGGCTGGCGCGGGTCGGCGTTTCATAGTCATATCGCGACCGGGCGAGACTCGTGGGAACGCCGTGACGGATCAACGTACTGCGCGCGTGCCGCAATTCTTCCTGACGCCGGGCGGCCCCTGCCCCTATTTACCTGGCCGCACCGAGCGGAAAGTGTTTGCAAGGTTGAATGGCAGTTTTGCCCAGGCGCTGAACGAAGCGCTGACCCATTCCGGGTTCCGCCGCAGCCAGATGATCGCCTATCGACCGGCCTGCGATGGGTGTTCGGCCTGCGTGTCGGTGCGCATTGTCACGAAGGAATTTTCGCCATCGCGCAATCAGAAGCGACTTGCCCGGCGCAATGCAGATCTCGCACGCAACGAGGCGCCACCGGAAGCCACCCGAGAACAGTTCGCACTGCTGCGCGCGTATCTCGACTCGCGCCACATCGGCGGTGGCATGTCCGACATGGGTCTTTTCGACTATGTGGCGATGGTGGAAGAAACACCGGTGAACACGCATATCGTGGAGTACCGCGAGACGCTCAGGGATGGCAGTCCGCCGCGGCTGCTCGCCTGCGCGTTGACAGATGTGCTGCGCGATGGCCTGTCGATGGTTTACAGCTTTTTTCATCCCGGCGAGGACGCCCGCAGCCTCGGCACCTACATGATTCTAGATCACGTTACGGCCGCCCGCGCGCGCAGGCTTCCTTATGTCTATCTCGGTTACTGGATTCGTGGCAGCGCCAAGATGAACTACAAGGCCCGCTTCAAGCCGCTCGAGGCGCTCGGACCCGACGGCTGGGCCCGGCTCGATGTCTGAAATTCCTTTGCGGCCTCGGCGCGAAAATAAATAAACACTTCAAGCTGCGGCAGAACCGGCGAAGCGTTGCTGCCATTCGGCGATCTGCTCGTCGGTAATCTTGGCGACCAGCACTTCGGGGACCTGCACAAGCATCCCGGTCTCAAGCTGATCGAGAAATTCGCGCATGGGCCCGTCAGGCCAGGGAATGATCTCGGGTGCCGGCATGATCGCTTCGTGCATCTTGCGCGCGATCACCGGAATAACCGGCCAGGACAGATGGCCGAACAGATGTACGAGATTGAGCCCCACTCGCACCCCGACTGCCGCCTGGGCGCGATTTGTCTTGATGGTTGTCCAGGGCGCGGCCCGTGTGAGATATTCATTGCCGGCGACCCAGATCGCGCGCAGCTCGCCAAGCGCCTTGCGGAACTCGCAGGCCTCGAGATAATCCGTATACGAATGGATGCGCTCATCGAGCGTATCCGCCAGCAGAGCTTCCTCCTCGCCCCACTGCCCCTCCTCCGGGACACGCGATTCGAAGCGCGCGGCGCAGAATTTCATCACCCGGTTGACGAAATTGCCGACGACATCCGCGAGATCCTTGTTCACGGTGCCGGCGAAATGTTCCCAGGTAAAATTGGAATCCGAGCTTTCTGGCGAATTTGCCATCAGATAGTAGCGCCAGACGTCGGCCGGCAAGATTTCAAGCGCCGTATCCATGAACACGCCGCGCTTCTGGCTGGTCGAGAATTTGCCGCCGCAGTAATTGATGTAGTTGAAGCCCTTGACGCGATCGACGAGCTTCCAGGGCTCGCCCGAGCCCATGATCGTCACCGGAAAACCCACCGTGTGGAACGGCACATTGTCCTTTCCCATGAACTGCCAATAGGTGACGTTTTTTGTCGCGTCGCCGAACCACCAGTCCCGCCAGGCCTCGCCTTTTCCGTTCGCCTCCGCCCATTCGCGGGTGGCGCCGATATATTCGATCGGCGCATCGAACCAGACATAAAAGACCTTCCCTTTAAGCCGGCCCTCGCCGATCTCGTCGGGCACCGGAATACCCCATTCAAGATCGCGCGTGATGCCGCGGTCGTGCAGCCCCTCATCGAGCCATTTGTGTGCGATCGAAGTAACGAGCACCGGCCAGTCGTGGCGATGGCTGTCCACCCAGGCGCGCAGCTGGGCGGTGAACTGCGACTGCTTGAGGAAGAGATGCGCGCTGTCGCGGATTTCGATGTCCGTTGCGCCGGAAAGCGCCGAGCGCGGGCCGATAAGGTCCACCGGATCGAGTACCCGGGTGCAGTTCTCGCACTGGTCGCCGCGCGCCCGCTCATAACCGCAATGGGGACAGGTGCCGATTACATAGCGGTCCGGCAGAAAGCGGCGATCGGCATTCGAATAGACCTGCTTCGTCGTGCGCACTTCGAGATGGCCAAGCCGCCACAGAGCACGAGCAAAATGCTGCGTCAGTTCGTAATTGGGCCGACGCGATGAACGGCCGAAAAAATCCCAAGACAGGCCGAAGCGCGCGCCCAATTTCTTCTGAATCTCGTGCTGCTCGGCGCAATATGTCGCAACGTCCTGCCCCGCCTCGAGCGCGGCGATCTCCGCCGGCGTGCCGTGCTCGTCGGTCGCGCAGATATAGAGGGTCCGCCGCCCCCGCGCGCGCTGGAACCGGGCAAACACGTCGGCCGGCAGCATCGAGCCCACGAGATTGCCCAGATGCTTGACCCCATTGATGTAGGGAAGCGCGCTGGTAACCAGAATCGAATCCATGAATGGCCGTCTTGAAGGAATTTCCCGCCATCCGCACCATAGCGATGCGCGGCGCGCCGTCCACAGGGCGCTGGGCCGCAGGAAGCCGTTGCGCGCCGCCGGCGGGCAGCGTATGTCCCCGCCTCTGGAGCCGGCTTAGCTCAGCTGGTAGAGCACGTGATTTGTAATCACGGGGTCGCGGGTTCGATCCCTGCAGCCGGCACCGGGATTGATTGATTGTAACCGAGTGCGGGCGGATTCTCTCGCGGGCCACAGTTTTCTTTTGATATTGGAACAGGCTTCGCGCTGGTGGTGGTCGGCCCGGACCACCCCACCTGCGGTGCTTATCTGTAAAACGCGATTTGAGCTGTTCCATATACTAATCATCAGCCAAATGCGTGCAAGAATGGAGGAAGCAATGTTGCGGAAACTCGCCTTCACTTCATTGCTCGTTGCCGGGTTGCTTGCGGTCACGGCCGAAGACGGAGTGGCGCAAGAGAAGCATCCTGCGGCATAACGGCGTTCCCGCTTTAAGCGTTGAGCGCGATCAAGGATCGTGCCATTCATCTGCGGTTCAGCTTGAAATGGCTAAATCGTGATGCAGATAACGGATCAAACGATCGTGGGACATCGACTTTCGGTTGCGTCTTTGTTGCTCGCGGGCGCCGCCATGCTTGCGAGACCGGCTTCGGCGGAGGTGGTCCATCATATGGTCGTCCATCATCCTCACCCGGCATTTCGTCCCGCACCGCACCCGGTCTATCGCCGGGTCACGCATCCGGCGTTTCATCCGGTGCCCGCGCACGGTGTGACACATTTCGCGGCACCCGGCTTTCACCCACTCCACGCGGCGATCGTAGGCCATGTCGGCTTCGCGCATTTTACACCGGCGGAGCGCTCAGCCTGGACGCATGGACGCTGGTATCATAGCTGGTATCACGGCCGCTTCGGCTGGTGGTGGTACGCGGGCGGTGCGTGGTTCTGGTACGCGGCGCCGATCTACCCATATCCGACCGTCGTTTCGGACTATTACTTCGAAGAACCGGAATACAGCGAGCCCGGACCCGCTTGGTATTACTGCTACAATCCGCCAGGTTATTACCCCTATGTGCCCTACTGCTACGGACAGTGGCAGCCGGTGCCCGGAGAGGGCGGTGACGAAAGCGGACCAGACCAGGGACCGCCGCCAGGCTATGACCAGAGCCCACCACCCGGCTACAATCAAGGACCGCCGCCGGGTTATGATGAAGGACCGCCTCCAGGCTACGATCAGGGCCCGCCGCCCGGGTATGACGAACAGGGACCGCCCCCCGGCGAGCAGGGAGCGCCCAACACTGAGCAGGGACCACAATGAACATCACCCGAGCCATTGTTCTCACGACAGCACTGGCGACCGCGCTTAGCGGCTGTGTAACTCCCCCCATGGGGCCGACCATTCCGGTGATGCCCGGACCGAACAAATCCCTTCAGGCTTTCCAGGCAGACGAGACGACCTGTGAGGGATATGCCAGCCAACGGGTTGCGGGCCAGGCGCAAGCGGCCAACAACACGGCCCTCGGCGAAGGTCTGCTAGGAACCGCACTCGGTGCCGGACTTGGCGCGGCAGTGGGTGGTGGGCGCGGCGCAGCAATCGGCGCTGCATCAGGCGCTGTGGTCGGCACGGCCGTTGGTGCCAACACCAGTGCGGGCGCTCAGATGTCTCTGCAGCAGCGCTACGACATCGCATATGCGCAATGCATGCAGACCAGGGGCAACAAAGTCCCGCATCCACGCCGGCCTGCCTATCCACCACCCCCTCCGCCGCCCTATCCTTATCCCTATCCGCCTCCTCCTCCGCCGCCCTATTGAGACGGGGCGACAGGCAAGTCATCAGAACCCTTCCGGCCCAAAGTCGGGAGGGTTCTTTGTTATGCGCTGAATTGATGCCATGAGCTTTTCTACAAAGATTACGAAATGCGCGAAGGAGGTAAGGCGCTCCATCAGCGCGCAATAAAACTTTCCAACCTGTGCGCGCTTGTAGCGAAGAATTCTCGAACGCGCTATCGTTCCTGTGCGAGCGCGGGCGGAGAATTCGCGAAGATTGAAGGCGCGTCGGGTTTGAAAGATTGCGCCGCGCTTTGGGCAGCAGCCAGGTCGTCCGGCGCGAGCATCGGCGCAATCGCGGCGACACGTGATTGCGATTCCCTGTCACCCTGCGCCGCGGCGATCGCGTACCATTTGTAGGCATCAGGCAGGCTCTGTTTCACACCCATCCCGCGCTCGAACAATACGCCGAGATTGAACTGATCGTTCACCGAGCCGAGTTCCGCCCCGCGTCCATACCAGCGCGCTGCTTCAAACAGGTTTTTTTCCGTACCCCAGCCTTCGGCATAGGCCGTGGCCAGGCTGTGCATCGCCCGGCGATTGCCCTTGAGCGCAGCCGATTCGAACCATCGAAACGCCTGCCCGGGATCAGAACGAACGCCGCGCCCATTTTCGTACATCACCCCCAACTCATACTGGGCGACCGGCTCATTGCGCGCCGCAGCGCGCGACAGCCAAGCAAAGGCCGCTGCGTCATTTTTTGCAAAACCACTGCCGTCCAGATAATCCAAACCGATCAGCAATGCGGCTCTGGGATCACCGGCCTCCGCGAGTGCACGCAGCGCCAGGCGCGGGCTCTTTTTTTGCACGAGACTCGCGGCTGCTACCGCACCATGCCCTATGGACGGGTAATGGGCGCGGGCGTGCGCAGGTCCTGCGTTCATCGCGAAGTTGCGCAACAGCAACCCCGCTGCCGTCAGAATGGCAACGAACAGAAAGAGCGAGCCCATGGCGACATAGACCATGGTGTCCGATTTGTGCTTCGGGGTCGTGCGGACGCGCGTGTCCTGCGCCACGGCCGCAGCCTGGGCGGATTTGCGCGCAGCAGCGAGATATGACGAAATCGGCGCGGTCCCCGCCGCAATTATAGGTTCTGCGGTCGCTGCCTCCGACGCCGGATCTGGAGGCATGTGTTGTGCAGCCTTTTCTGTTTCCTGGCCCAGGTTTGGTACGGCGGTGAAGAATTCGGGTCTTGCGGCGAATGCCGCATTCTCGAGAGCGGTGATGCGCGTTGCGAGCGTTGAGGCTTCGGCTTGGGTGTCCGAGGCAACGCCGCGCAGGCGATTCTCGCACGCATCGATGCGCTGTGCGAGCAACCGGGCCTTGTCGTCCGTGGCCGAGGACAACCGCTGTTCGAGCGATTCGAGATTTTCGCTTAGTTCGCGAAACCGCTCTTCTACGGATTTTTCCGCACTGTTGCGATCGGTTTGCCGCCCCTCGAGCGCTGACAACGCGCGCTCAAACTCGCGCAATCGGCGCTCGAGCCAGGCGTCGACCGGTCGTGTCTCGAGCCGCGCCACCGTTTCTTGCAGCTTGGCGATCGCCTCGGCCGCCCCGCTGGAACTCGGACTCTGGGCAGCGGAATTCTGCTTGTCGTTCCCGTCCTGAGTTGCCGCGCGAGTTGCTGTTCCCATCTGGTCGCCAGCAATGCCGGCGACAGTCACGGCATCTTCGGACGCCTTCCCCGAGGAAGACAGGAGAGCAAGGGCAACGGTCGGCGAAACACCTCGTCCGGATGAACCGTCGCCGTTGCTGTCGGCGCCTGAATCGAAAGCGCCACGCATGGCTTGCGCCAGCGTCCCCAAATCATCGGCGATCACCGAAAGCAGAAGATCGTTTCGGCTGTTGAAACAGGTATAGACCGACCTTGGTGCAACGCCGGCTTCCTGGGCCACGCTGAGCAACGAAAGATCGAGCATTCCGTCCCGCTCCGCTACGCGCCGGGCGGCGGCGAGGATGGCTGGACGTGCGACTTCCGGTTCCGGCACCGGGTCGTCGGCGGCGTCGGTTTGCGGCGCAATGGATCCCATGCCGCCAACCCTAAGCGATTGAAGGTTAACGCCTTCCTCAATCGCGGGCCGGTTGGGCGCTCACGCCGGCAAAAATTTCTGACCTTGCCGCCACACCGTGCGGCCAGGTTGCCACTTGCCACGCAATGCCCCCGCGCGACTCATTCCCATTCCCAAGAAACATGAGGTGAGAGCCCGGCAGATCAGGCGCGCAGGGCCCGCACCAGAAACCGGGTGAGATTGCCGACCACCGCGTCGCGGCAGCGCCCCGAGCGGGCGCTTTCGATCGCAACCTGATGGATGGCACCCAGCACCGCCTGCCCGACAATATCCGGGTCGAATATGTCGGCGATCTGGCGATATTTCACTTCGGCGCGGATGGTATTCGCCCAATCGGCGCCCCAGCGCTGAAGAAGCGGAACTGCCTGCGCACCTTCCGCATCGATGACAACTTCGTCGGTCATCGCCGCATTGAGCACGCCGGGGTGACGTTCCGTGTAATCATAGATGGCGTGCAAGGTACAGGCAATCAGTTCCTCGAGCGTTTTCCGCCAGGCCACGCGTGCCCGCAGGAATGCGTCGAGCTCCTTGCGCGCCTGTTCGACAAAATCGAGGAAACAGGCGCGCTTGTCCGGAAAGTGGAGATAGAACGTGCCATGGCCGAGGCCGGCCGCGCGCGCGATATCCTGCGGCCGCGTTGCGTGATATCCGCGTTCCACGAACAGCTGCCGTGCCGCCGCCCTGAGTTTTGCGAGGCTTTCGGGCTTGCGCCGGCTGCTGCGGGCCTCAGCGAGATTCTTGACGACCGCGGCCTGGTTCATGCCGAAATCACGTCATCATCTGCCGAAAATGTCAAATGCACGCGGGTTGCGCACCCGCCACGGCACGATCCGGACCTCTGGACAACCGCCAGTCGCAGCCAGATTTTCATTGCCGCTGCTGCTCCCGGCGGCGACTGCGCATTTTATAATTAGCTCGAACCTCGTTCGCGCGCGCGACCATCCCTGGTCGTCGACTGGTCGAGTTTCAAATAAATCCGTACTATTTCTGCTTTGATCGGATGCGCGCAACGCTTTCTCTCCAGCCGTCATAAAGCGCATCGCGCGTTTCCGATGCAAGGCGCGGCGTGAAAGAACGCTCCGGAGTCCAGACCGCAGCGAGTTGGTCCAGATCACGAAACAGCCCGCTGCCGAGGCCGGCAAGATAGGCCGCACCCAGCGCTGTCGTCTCGGTGATTTCAGGCCGCAGCACCACACGTCCGCACAAATCGGCGAGCCGCTGGCAGAAACTGTCATTGACCACCATGCCGCCATCGACCCTGAGAAGCTCAGGCGCGCCGAGGCCCGCTTCCGCCATGTCGCGGCCCATTGCCCCCAGAAGATCCCGGGTCTGAAAGCAGACCGCGTCGAGCGCCGCCCGTGCAATCTCGGCCGCGCCCGTATCGCGCGTAAGACCCAGGATGGCGCCGCGGGCCGCCGAATCCCAATAAGGCGCCCCCAACCCGGTGAAGGCGGGTACGAAATACAGGCCCGTCACATCCCGCGCGCAGCTTGCGAGCTGTTCAATTTCGGCAGCGGAGCGGATGACGCCAAGCGCATCGCGCAGCCACTGCACCACGCCTCCCGCGACGAAAATGCTCCCCTCGATTGCGTAGTTCGGACGGCTGCCGACGCTGCAGCTGGCGGTGGCCAACAGGCGATTGCGCGAGACGGGAACGACATGTCCCGTATTCACCAGCGCAAAGCAGCCGGTGCCGTAGGTCGCCTTGACATCGCCCGGGGCAAAGCACGCCTGTCCGAATGCCGCTGCCTGCTGATCGCCCGCCACGCCGCGGATTGGAATCGGCGCACCCAACAGGTCCAGATTTGTTTCACCGAAATCGCCGGCGCTGTCGCGGACTTCCGGCAGGACAGCAGGCGGTATGCGGAAAAGCGCGAGCATGTCATCGTCCCAGCGGCGCGTCGCAAGATTGAGCAGCATCGTCCGCGACGCATTCGTCACGTCGGTGGCGTGAACACGGCCTGCTGTCAGGCGAAAAACAAGCCAGCTATCGATTGTGCCGAACGCGATGTCGCCGGCCTCGGCGCGCTGTCGGGCGCCGGGAATTTGATCCAGAAGCCATTCGAGCTTGGATGCCGAAAAATAGGGATCGATCACAAGCCCGGTGCGCGCAGTCACGAGGGATTCCTGCCCGCGGGATTTCAGCGCATCGCACAGTGCGGCCGTGCGCCGGTCCTGCCAGACGATGGCGTTGTGCAGCGGCTGCGCATTGGCCCGTTCCCATAGCACTGTCGTTTCACGCTGGTTCGCAATGCCGATGGCGGCGATTTCGGCCGGCGAGACGCCCCTCAATGCCACCCGGCAGCAGGCAAGGGCGGCCTGCCAGATTTCCTCCGGATCGTGTTCCACCCAGCCATTCGCGGGATAGATCTGCCGCAATTCGATGGCGTGCGAGGCCAGGGGCCGCATCGCAGAATCGAACAGGATGGCCCGTGTCGAGGTCGTGCCCTGGTCGATGGCAAGCAGAAAAGGCGCTTCAGGCTCCATGTCCGCCGGCCCCTGCGTCAATACCGGTCCCGCGACGTTATATTTTCATCGCGGGCTGGGGTACACTGGAACCCATGATCGATCCGTTCGGGCGCAAAATCACCTATTTGCGGGTTTCGGCAACCGACCGCTGCGATTTCCGCTGCGTCTATTGCATGCCCGAACATATGGCCTTCGTGCCGCGTGCCGAACTTTTGAGCCTCGAGGAATT
Organism: Rhizomicrobium sp.; assembly: GCA_035502355.1. Taxonomy (GTDB): domain Bacteria; phylum Pseudomonadota; class Alphaproteobacteria; order Micropepsales; family Micropepsaceae; genus Rhizomicrobium. The sequence continues at coordinate 21,524 of DATJUM010000005.1, forward strand.
GGAGCGGCTCTGCGCGGCGTTCATTCGCAAGGGTGTGGAACGCATTCGCATCACCGGCGGCGAACCGCTTGTCCGGCGCGACGTGATGCGGCTGTTTGACCGGCTGGGCGCGCGGATCGGAAATGAGTTTCGCGAACTGACTCTGACAACCAATGGCAGTCAGCTGGCCCGCTTTGCGGGCGACCTCCACGCGGCCGGTGTACGGCGTGTGAATGTTTCTCTCGACACGCGCGAGCCCGGGAGATTTCGCGCCATCACGCGGCGCGGCGATCTTGGGAAAGTGCTGGCCGGGATCGATGCGGCGCAGGCGGTCGGTCTCGCAATCAAGATCAATATGGTAGCGCTTCGCGGCGTGAACGAGGACGAGATCGAATCCATGCTGTGCTGGGCGCATGGGCGCGGCATGGATCTGGCATTGATCGAAACCATGCCGCTCGGCGAAATCGATGGCGCGCGCGTGGATCAATATCTGCCGCTTTCGCTCGTCCGCGCGGGCCTCGCCCGGCGTTACACGCTGGAAGACAGCCCTTACCGCACAGGCGGCCCGGCGCGCTATGTGCGGGTGGCCGAAACGGGCGGACGGCTCGGCTTCATCACGCCGCTCACGCACAATTTTTGCGAAAGCTGCAACCGCGTGCGCATCACCTGCACGGGAATGCTCTACATGTGTCTGGGCCGGAACGACAGCGCGGATTTGCGAACACCGCTGCGCGCGTCCGAAACCGACGAGTTGCTCGATCGCGCCATCGACGCAGCAATTGCACGCAAGCCGAAAGGACATGATTTCGTTATCGACCGCCGCCACCAAACCCCTGCCCTCGCCCGCACGATGTCATTGACCGGAGGCTGATCGTGGCGCGCCCGCTCCATTTCGTCGCCTCGGACTCACCCGAGGCGCAGGACGCTCTCAAACACATGCGCGAACGCTATGGCGATGCAGGCGCCGAACAGGCGGAGATCATCGTGGCATTGGGCGGCGACGGATTCATGCTGCAGGCGCTGCACGCGTTCCTCGACCGGCACCGGCCGATCTATGGAATGAATTTCGGCTCGATCGGCTTTCTCATGAACGAATTTGCCGTGGATGATCTGCATCGGCGGCTCGATGCGGCCGAACCGGCGGCGATCCATCCGCTGCGCATGCTGGCAGTGACGCGCGACGGCAAAAGCGTGGAAGCGCTCGCGTTCAACGAGGTTTCGCTGCTGCGCGAGACCCGGCAGGCCGCGAAGCTCCGGATCGCGGTCGACGGCAAGGTGCGCATCCCCGAACTCATCTGCGATGGCATACTGATTTCGACGCCGGCGGGCAGCACCGCCTACAATCTGTCGGCGCACGGCCCCATTCTGCCCATCGACGCCG
>DATJUM010000006.1:0-8238 GCA_035502355.1 Rhizomicrobium sp.
TATGCGGGACTTTACATCTCGCAATGCCGACGCCCACAGCTCCAGCGTCGTCTCAATCGAGGCGCTTGCCATCCATGATCTCCCGAATCATGGTGCCTCATGGATTCAGAAGTTCATCAAAGACGCAACTGTAATGCTAGGTCGCGTGGACAAATTTGAGCCAGTAACGGGCCGAGGCGAGGTGTAGCATCCCGAGGAAGGTTTCCGTGAGCTGATCGTATCGGGTTGCGATGGCACGGTTGATCTTCAGATGGCCGAAACCGCGCTCGATCCAGTTGCGCTCACGGTAGAGTTTCTTGTCGTAACGGATGGCCTTTTTCCGGTTTGACTTTGGCGGAATGACGGCCTTGATGCGCCGCCGCTTCAAGTCGGCGCGGATGGCATCGGTGTCATAAGCCTTGTCAGCCAGCAACGCCTTGGGTTTTTGCTCCGGCAGATCGATCAGTTCCCCATACGCCTTGCAGTCTGCCGCTTCGCCCGGCGTGAGGTGGAAGGCAATGGGCCGGCCTTTGGCATCACTGAGACAATGAACTTTACTGGTGAACCCGCCCCGCGAGCGGCCAAGAGCTCTTCGATGAATCCCCCTTTTCCGCCCGCCGCCGAGACATGGGCGCGAACCGAAGTGGAGTCGATGTTGTAGTGCCCGCTTTCTGCCATCGTCTCAGCGAGAGCGACGGCCACGCTCTCCCAGACACCTGATGCACTCCATCGCCGAAAGCGCCGGTAGATCGAGTTCCAGTTGCCGTATTTCTCAGGCACGTCACGCCATGGCGTGCCGCAGCGTAGCCGCCACAGATCCCATCGATGACGTTGCGATTATCTTCAGGCGGCCGGCCCCTGCCGCGTTTGCCAGCTTCACGTTCGACCGGCAACAAACCCTTCAAAATCCGCCATTCCGCTTCCGTCAGATCACCGCGACTCACGACCGCTCTCCCGAATCCGCAGTCTTGAATCAAACCCCGATTCAGGCGTCAATCATTTTGTCCACGCGGCCTAGCACAATTTGTGAATTAGCTGGCTTGAAGTATTATTGTAATTCAGGTCCAATTCATTTAGCGTGAGTTCACGAAATTGCAGCTAGGAGCGCATCGCGCGCTGACTCGCAAGCGACTTCTATTCCCACCCGTGTGTCGAATGTGCCCAGCGTCTTCGCCCAATATTTTGCAGCCAGAAGCAAGTAGTGAAGATCGGGCTCCGACTCTGGGCTCACAGGACGACCATGATACCGATGCAGCGGGTTTGTGCATCTCCTGAGATTGTATTTGCCAATATGGTGCCACATCGAATGCGCACACGCGCTGAATGGAGTATAAACAAGATTATAGAAATCAATACACTCCGCTTCCTCTGCCATTTGTCGTACTGAAAGTCCCGCCCATCTACCGAGGTCGACGTCTTGAAGAAAGCATGCACGCTGTGTTTCTATCCAGCGTTCGTAAGCATCCATCATAGCCGAGTTTTCCGGTGTCAACTCTCGCTTAGCACGTTCAGCCCGTTGGTGCTCAAGTTCCAACTTGGCTTGTCCGAGACCGTACGAAATGAACCTCTGACACCGCTCGGATGGATCAATCAGTAACCAAGCGATGTTGATGTAGACGTCGGCCATTGCTCTGAGAAGAATCGGCGCGGTATGTCCGTTCCAGAGCAAGGGGACCATCGCTATTTGTTTGGCGAGAGTTGCTTGCCGAGCAAGCATACTGCCAACTACCTCATGCACATGAATACATGCGAAGTCGGGCGGCCAAGCCTCTAGCCGAGCATTCAATTCGCATTCGACTCGTGCCCCATAATTGGTGAGTAGCGACTCAAGATCGATTTTCTCTTTTTCAGCGTCAGCCATTGAATTCACAAGGTTCGAGTTTGAGACCCTGGTTCCAGAACGCCACTGGCCATTTGGATCCGGATGTGAGCATGGCTGCCTCGCCAAATCCGAAAAGAACATTGAGCGTAGCGCGAATTGAAGCTGCCACAGTCCGAGAAAGTTCAGTCTCAGGGTATTCCTCAATACTTGGGAATTGAGCTAGCGATGAATGCGCGGCGACTTTCAGCCGATCCGCATCGAATACAAGCCAAATCGCAGTCGCCTGGGTCATAGTTGCCGCGTAAGATGAGCGGTCAAAATACTCTGCAACAATCGCTCTTACCTGCGCCAAGTCTGCGTGTGCAGCCGGGATCTGCTTGGGTCCAAAAATCGAATTTAAGGGGTGCTCGGGATACCAAGTCGCAAGCGGCTGGAGCGCGGCGCGAAGATCGTTCCCGTAGGCTGTCGCTTTTGCATCTACAAGATGCCGCAATTCATCGCGCGGAATTACCTCAAATTTTCCAGCAGCCGCCCAGACCGTATTAGCTCTGTCAGAATGGCTCGCGCGAACATCGTGCGTAAATTCGGTTATTATTTCGACTCCGCGCCGAATGCCGAACTTGTCCTGAACAAGCGCTATCCAAAGCAATTCTGGAATCATCGTGTTAGTCCATGACACGTCTTGAATAGGGCCGCAGGTATTGTTGAACGGAGTAATAAGCTTCGATTTTACCCGTATATGGTCGGCAAGAACAGTTTTCCGCGTGTTCATTTTTTGCCGCGATCATAGATGCAAATCTTCACCAGCCGCCCCCACTCACTCCCACTCAAACGTCCCCGGCGGTTTGCTGGTCACATCATAGCACACCCGGTTGATGCTCTTCACCTCGTTGATGATGCGCGTCGCGGGCTCCATCATTGACGCCTCAGGCGGCGAGCGGTTTGATGGCTTTCAGCGCTCGCCGCGACTTGATGGCGGCGGCCGAAAGATCATGTTGGGCCTGAAGGTTCATCCAGAATTCGGCGGTCGTTCCGAACACTCTGGCCAGCCGGAGCGCGGTGTCGGGGGTGACCGGCTGAGCCTCGCGCACGAGCCGTTCGATCCGCGTGCGATCGCGCAGGCCCATGGCCTTCGCAAGCGATCCGGCGGTCAGGCCGAAGTCCGGCAGGAAATCCTCGCGCAAATGCTCGCCGGGATGCGGCAAGGGCGTCATGAACTTCGAATAATCCCGCGCAGTCATCTGATCCTCCCGACCCGGTTCAACTCAGTGGTAATCGACTATCTCTACGTCTTCCGCGCCGTTTGCTCCCCAAACAAAGCAGATGCGGAACTGATCGTTGATCCACAGCGCCCATTGGCCTTTGCGATCTCCCCGCAAAGCATGAAGCTTGTTGCCGGGCGGCAAGCGCAGATCCTGAAGGTTGAGGGCGGCATCCAGACGGGCCAGCCGCCTTCGTGCAGCGCCGACGACATCGGGCGGAAAACCCCTGGGCTTTTTTCCTTCGAAAATGGCTTGGGCCACGCTGCCTTTCCAGCTTTGGATCACGACCGGCCCTTTCGGGAACGGAGTGTAGCGCACTGCGCCACAAAGTCAAATGGTTGTAGCGCGCTACGCTACAGAAAGACGCGGCCCAGTTGAAGCGATTCGCCGCCGGAACAATCCTTGACACCTCACTCCCACTCAATCGTCCCCGGCGGTTTGCTCGTCACGTCATAGACCACCCGGTTGATCCCCTTGACCTCGTTGATGATGCGTGTCGCGGCGCGAGCCAGGAAGGCGTGTTCGAACGGGTAGGAATCGGCCGTCATGCCGTCGGTGGAGGTGACGGCGCGGACGGCGCAGACGTGCTCATAGGTTCTGTCGTCGCCCATCACGCCGACGGTGCGCACCGGGAGCAGCACGGCGAAGGCCTGCCAGATCTCGTCGTATAATCCGGCCTTGCGGATCTCATCGAGCCAGATCGCATCCGCCGCGCGCAGGATTTCGAGCTTTTCGCGCGTCACTTCGCCGGGCACGCGAATGGCGAGGCCGGGGCCGGGGAAGGGATGGCGGCCGACGAAACGCTCGGGGAGACCAAGCTCGCGCCCCAGCGCGCGCACCTCGTCCTTGAACAATTCGCGCAGGGGCTCGACGAGCTTCATCCGCATGCGCTCGGGCAAGCCTCCGACATTGTGATGCGATTTGATGGTGACGGACGGGCCGCCGAGGGGAGACACGCTCTCGATCACATCGGGATAGAGCGTGCCCTGCGCGAGGAAATCCGCGCCGCCGATCTTCGCGGCCTCCGCCTCGAACACTTCGATGAAGCTGCCGCCTATGATCTTGCGCTTCCGCTCGGGATCGCTCACGCCCGCGAGGCGGCTGAGGAAATGATCCTGCGCATCGGCGTGCACCAGCGGAATGTTATAATGACCACGGAAAAGGGAGACCACTTCCTCCGCTTCGCCGGCGCGCATCAGCCCGGTGTCGACGAAGATGCAGGTGAGCTGGTCGCCGATCGCTTCATGGATGAGGAGCGCGGCGACGGAGGAATCCACGCCGCCCGAAAGCCCGCAGATCACCTTGCCCTTGCCCACCTGGTGGCGGATGCGCGCAATCGCGTCGCGCGCGAAGGCTTTCATGTTCCAGTCGGGCGCGATGCCGGCAATGTTCTGCACGAAATTGGCGAGCAGGGCGGCGCCCTTCGGGGTGTGCACCACTTCGGGATGAAACATCGTGCCGTAGAATTTGCGGTGTTCGTCGGCGATGACGGCGAAGGGCGCGTTGTCGCTCTCGGCGATGACATGAAAGCCTTGCGGCAGCGCCGTCACGCGGTCGCCATGGCTCATCCACACATCGTCGCGCGCGCCGAGCGCCCAGACATTCTCGAACAGCGGACTCTGGCCGCTCACTTCGAGGCTGGCGCGGCCGAATTCGCGCTTCGACGAACCTTCGACGCGGCCGCCCAGCTGCTGCACCATCGCCTGCTGGCCATAACAGATGCCGAGCACCGGCACGCCCATTTCGAACACGGCTTGCGGCGCGCGCGGCGTGCCGTCCTCGGTGACGCTGGCCGGTCCGCCGGAGAGGATGATGGCTTTCGGCGGCGTGGCGGCGAGTGCTTCCTCCGCCCGGTTGAACGGCACGATCTCGGCATAGACGCCGCCCTCGCGCACGCGCCGCGCGATGAGCTGCGTCACCTGCGAGCCGAAATCGATGACGAGGACGGGAGCGGTCATGGCTTGCCCCTGCGCCACGCGGGCGCGCGAGCGACTTGCCCCCTCCGCCCCGCCAGTAAAGCGGCTTGACGAGCCGTGCAGCCCGGACAGCGGAGCCGCTTTACAGTCGGGGCACCTCCCCCGCCATGTGGGGGAGGATCCCGACGGCTTACTGATCCTTCCCCGTTTACGGGGGAGGGGGACCGCGTCAGCGGTGGAGGGGGCCTGCGCCGGAGGCGCGGAGCAAAAACGGAATCGGTGGCAAACATGCCATCACCTAATGGCGCGCCGCGGGCTTGTCCAGAAGAGCCCGCCGGCCCCGCCGCTGTCATCGTTCCCATTCCCGGCTGTGCGGACGTATGTGCTGAACCGCAGAGACACAGAGACGCAGAGTTTATCGCGCGCCAAAGCGCGCAACCTTCTTCTCTGCGCCTCCGCGCCTCTGCGGTTTTCCCGCCCCTCCACCGCTTCCTGGTCCTCCCATCACTGCGCGACGGTGGCGGGGGCAACGCTGCACGGTGTGCGGAAGCCGATACTAATCACCACTGGCGTGCCAGTACCGCAACAAAGAAACCATCCGTGCCGGTCATGAGCGGCGTGGCGCGGAAGACATCGCCCATGCCGGGTGGCGGCGGGGTGTCTGTTACTTCGCGCCAGATCCGGGCGGCGGGACGGATGGCATACTCCGGATGTCGCGCGAGGAAACCAGAAACGCGGTCTTCGTTCTCGCACATGAGAAGCGAACAGGTGGCGTAGATGATGCGCGGCGGCGCAAGGCGCGCGGCTTCGTCGAGCAATTGATCCTGGATTGTCTGCAGCTCCACAAGGCGTTCCGGCGTGAGGCGCCATTTCTGTTCGGGCTGGCGGCGCCAGGCCCCTGAGCCGCTGCAGGGCGCGTCGACAAGCACGGCATCCGCCTTCGCTGAAGCTTCGGCGGACAGGTCCTCACGAATGATGATTGCGCCGGCGCGGGCGGCGCGGGCGGCGAGTTGGGCGAGGCGGACTGCGTCGGCGTCGCGGGCAATAATCACTCCGCGATTGCCCATCTCGGCCGCCAGCGCCAGCGCCTTGCCGCCGGCGCCGGCCGCAAGATCGAGAATGCGTTCGCCCGGCTTCGCCGCCGCGAGCAGCGAGGCGATCTGCGCCGCCTCGTCCTGGAATTCGAACCGGCCTTCGAGGAAGCCGCGCGAACGCGACAGCTGGGACGCGCGGTCATTTTGTTTGATGCGGATGCCGTGCGGCGCATGGGGCGTGGCTTCGGGGACGAAACCTCCGGCGCGGAGTTCGGCAAGCACGTCGCCGCGCGTGGCTTTCAATGTGTTCACGCGCAGATCCACAGGCGCGCGACCGCCCATCGCGCGCATTTCGTCGAGCAGATTACTCCCGAGGCTGCGTACAAGCTCCGTCTCGAGGAACGCCGGAAACTCCCCCTGCACCCAGAGCGGCGGTGTTTCCTCGCGCGGCGAAGCGAGCATTGCGCGCTCCGATTCGTTCAACGGCGCGGGACCATATTTGCTGCTATCGAACAGCGCTTCGATCTGCGCGAGGTCCGATCCTTCCGCCGCAAGGCTGCCGATAACGAGCGCGCGCGGGTTGTCGCTTCGCATCCGCCATACGAGCGCGGCGTGGCGGCGCAGAGTGCCGAAAACACGCTCGCCGATCGCGGCGCGATCCTTCGATCCCGCATAGCGGCGGGTGCGGAACCAGTCGCGCAACGTGCGATCCGCCGGCCTGCCCGTGCGCGCCAGCGCTTCGAGAATCTCAATCGCAGCTTGAAGTCTGGCGGAGGGTGTCACTGGCGGCACCCCCCCTCTTGACAGCCGACTTTCTCGCCTTCTATATTACATATGCGTGGAGATATAACCATGCGCCAGCCTATATAGGAAACTGAATATGACCAAGAATGCCGAGGTCGAATCGAAAATTGCGCACCGCCTCCCTGACTTCCTCCGCGAGGTGGGAATCCTGCCGCAAGGCTATCAATGCGACGTGCACCTCCACCGCGGAAACAGAAAAAAACGCAACAACGCCGAGTTCGAAGGGAATTGGGATCCAGATACGGACTCAATTCGAATTGCATTCTCGCCTATGGAGGAGGAGGACGAACTCGTTGCGACCGAGGGACCGGCATCTAAATCGGTGACCCCCACTCACACAGAAGACCGGCTCCTAGAGCTCCTTCGCGCACTGGATCGTGCCGAGAACCGCCCCGGCTACGAATTTGTGTCGCTGAAATGGTTCCGTGACACGGCGCTGCCTCACGAGGGCTTTTCCTGGGCCGCCGACGAGGCCATACGGCACGACGTACTTCGGGAAGCAATTGATCGGCGCTGGATCTTGACGAGCAAGGTGGCCAACCCAAGACCGCCAAATTTTCCGGTAACGACGATTCGATCGAATCGACTGATGCCCGAGGTCAATGCTGCGCTTGGAGGGCAAAATTCCGGCCCCCCAGGATTTCGTCCGGTAAGAATACGCGGAGAATCCCTGTCGGCGACGGTGCAGCACGACAGGCGATGAGTTGGGCCTCTATTTTCTCGACACCAGTGCGCTGGTGAAACTTTACGTGCAGGAGCCGGGCACGGACCGGCTCCTGCATTTGTTCGAAAACAGTTCGGAGAAGAGGATCGCGGTGCTTTCCCTCTCCGTGGTGGAGGCGCGCTCTGCAATCCGCCGCCGCCAACGGGCCGGAGACATCGATCAAGACGCCGCGGATTTTGTTATCGACTCTCTTCACAGGCACATGGAGAGCAGATTTCTCCGGCAGCCCGTCAACGACACGGTGATTGATGCTTCACTGGGGGCGGTTGATCGTTACGCGCTTCGCGCCTACGACGCGATGCAGTTGGCGGGATGTCTCGTGTTGAGCGCAATGGAGCGCCGTCCGTGGACATTTGTCTGCTCCGACCGGCAACTATTGGAGGCGGCTCGTCTGGCAGACCTTTCGGTGCTCGATCCAACAGCGTGATTTCACCGGCGGCGGCGGGTGTGGAACCAGTCGCGCAGGGTGCAATCCGCCGGCCTGCCCGTGCGCGCGAGCGCTACGAGAATCTCAATCGCAGCCTGCAACCTGGCGGATGGGGTCATGCTTTGTTTTCACGGTCGCGGTAGGGACGCGCATTGCTAGGCGCCCCCCGCACAGAACCGTACGTGCGGCTTTCCCGCATACGGCTCCCACCTTGGGTGTTTGACGGCGAAGCGTTGCTGAGGCCAGGGATGAAGGATGCGAGGTGCGGGA
>DATJUM010000007.1:0-2493 GCA_035502355.1 Rhizomicrobium sp.
GGGAGAGAATTTCGTTCACCGCGGAGTAGGGGTCGATTTTGCGGGCGGCGACGTCGGAGACGAGGCGGTCGAAATCCGCTTCGCTGATGCCCTTCTGCAGCGCGCGCTGAGCCAGGCGCGTTTGCAGCAGGCGCAGCAGCCATTCGCGCCAGTAGTCTTTCTGACGCGAGCAGCGGGCGGGATCGGCTTCGAGAAGCGCGCGAAAAACGGCGATTTGGCGAATCAGCTGATCTGTGCCCTGATCTTGCGTGGCGATGGTGCGGACCACCGACGGTTTCCAGGCTGCATGGTCTGAAACGAGGCTGAGGATCGCAAGCAACTGCTGCTCGAATTGCCCGGCGCCATCGCGGTCGGATTTGTTGATCACGAAGATGTCGCCGATTTCCATCAGGCCAGCCTTGAGATTCTGCACGTCGTCGCCCATGCCGGGGGTGAGGACGACGAGGGTGCAATCGGCAATGCGAACGACTTCGATTTCGCCCTGGCCGACGCCGACGGTCTCGATGAGGATCACATCCTTGCCGGCGGCATCGAGGAGGAGCGCGACATCTCCGGTGGCCTGCGCGAGGCCGCCGAGAAACCCGCGGGTGGCCATGGAGCGGATGAACGTGCCTTCGTCGCCGGCGTGGCGCAACATGCGGATGCGGTCGCCGAGAATCGCGCCTCCCGTGAACGGGCTGGAGGGATCGACGGCGATGATGCCAACGGTTTTGCCTTCGGCGCGGTAGTGCGCGGCGAGGCGATCGACGAGAGTGCTTTTGCCCGTTCCCGGCGAGCCGGTGACACCGATGCGAAAAGCGCGGCCCGTGTGAGGAAACAATCGCTTGAGAAGTTCTTCCGCGCCGGAACCGCGATTTTCGACCAGTGTGACCGCGCGAGAGAGTGCGCGCAAGTCGCGGGCGAGAATTTCGGCAACCCAGCTATCCAGATTGTCCGGGACAGAACTCATGTGCAGGTGAAGATAGCATGAGGCGCGCAGAATTCACGAAAAGTAGCCACGTCCGCGTCCGGGAAGCTATTCCTATCCGCGCAAAGACCAAACGGCCTGGCAGTCGCACGTTTGCACCTATTGGGCAGCGTTTCTCCTATTGACAAACGATACGTCGAGCCGTATATTCCCATCGACAGTCTATATGAGGAGGGCTCATTGCCTCCGGAAGCGATGAACCTGCTGCAAGGCACGCTCGACCTGATGATCCTCAAGGCGCTCGCGCTACAGGAAATGCACGGCCTGGGAATTTCCCGCCGCATTGAGCAGATCACCAAAGGCACGTTTCAGGTGAAACCCGGCTCGCTTTTCCCGGCGCTGCACCGGATGGAAGAGGCGGGTTGGCTCGGCTCCTCGTGGGGCGAGTCGGAGAACAACCGTAAAGCGAAATACTACAAGCTGACCAAAGCCGGCCGGAAACAACTCGAAACGGAAACCGAGCGCTGGGCCCGCATTTCGCTGGCGATTGCGCGGGCGCTCGAAGCGTCGTGAGGAGGAGTCGTTATGCGTCTGTTCTCACTGGCGAAAAGCTTTTTCCGAACGCTCTTTCACAGGCGGCAAGTCGACGCGGACCTGGACGCCGAACTGCGCTCGACGATCGAACTGCTTGCCGACCAGAAAATACGCGAAGGCGTTCCTCCCGCGAAAGCACGGCGCGCAGCGCAGGTCGAATTCGGCGGAGTGGAGCAAATCAAGGAGGGAGTGCGGGCGGCGCGCGTGGGCGCGTGGCTGGAGACGCTGCTGCGAGATATCCGGTTCGGTGTACGGATGCTACGGAAGAATCCGGGATTTACTGCCGTCGCGGTGCTGACGCTGGCGCTCGGCATCGGCGCAACCACAGCGATGTTCACACTGGTGTATTCGGCGCTGCTGCGCAAGCTGCCCTATCCGCATGCCGAGCGGATCTTGGCTATTCACGACAAGCGCATCGAGGGCCGTTCGGCGGGCGGCCTGATGACCGGCCCGCGATTTTTCGACATTCAGGCGCGCAGCCGCAGCTTTCAAAGCATGGCCTTCTTTTACTTCGACCCGGCGACGCTGATTGCCGGCAGAACATTACCGGTGTCAGTGAGCACGGCGGGCGCGAACGCGGGCTTCTGGGACGTCTTCGACGTGGCGCCGGTGCTGGGCCGCACTTTTGATGCTGCCAACGACGTGCCGAACGCGCCGGCGGCAGTGGTGCTGAGCTACCAAGGCTGGCAGAAGATTTTCGATGGCGACCGAAATGCGATCGGACGCCAGGTGAAGCTGAACCAACGCGCAGCCACAATTATCGGCATCATGCCTCAGAATTTCGCGGGACCCGGCGGAGTCGACCTATGGCACGCCGCGCAATTGACGGCGTCAACTTGGGGCAGTTATCGAGGCGAAGGATTACGGTATTTGAATGTTCTGGGCCGGCTTCGGCCAGGCGTGACGATGGAGCAAGCGCGAAGCGACCTGCAACGGATAGGCGGCGAACTTCGCCGGCAATATCCCGCCACGGATGGAACGTGGCGATTCGA
>DATJUM010000008.1:0-2147 GCA_035502355.1 Rhizomicrobium sp.
AACTGCTGGCGAATTCCTACGACGTCCGCCGCATTATCGAACCAAACGGCATGTCGATCGAGCGGGCGGAATTGGACGAGCATTACGACCAAGGCCGCTTCCCTGGCCTGCGCATGACGAGACGACCCGAGGCGAGTGCGCCGCTCGGTTGGTGAGACGACTTGGCTGACGCTGTCGATGGCTGTCGGAAGCCGCGTGTCAAATAGGTTCGGCTCCATATATCGCTCGGCGTGCGGCGCTACGCTTGCTTGAGGGACGAAGAGCTTTCTCATCTCGTTGCGGTCGCGATCGTCGCCTGTGGCTTTACAGAAGGCGCTAATGTCAAGAGTTCACCCCGATAGGATCGATTTGGCGCGGATCCCGGCTGAATTTTCGCCGCTGTCGGAGCGGCGAAGTGTCAAGAGTGCGGAAAATGGCGCCAATAGGAGACCCGGACCCCGCGAAATCCCTGCCAGAGCCCCACCTCTAGATCGTAACGAAGCACGTCAAGCTGAAACCGGATTTCTACCGTGGTGCCCCCCAATAGCATGTTGAAAATACTCGGATTTCTTATCGTCACTTTCGGCACGTTGGCGACGAGAACCCCTGATGGCCTAGCGCGACCACCGGCCGCTTACGGATACCGAAAGCGTCCGCCTAACTCCGGCCGTTGTGCGCACGTATGATTGCGTCCGCCACCTTCTCGCCGATCATGATGGTGGAAATGTTCGTGTTCGCGCATGGCACCGTCGGCATGATCGACGCGTCGGCGATGCGCAGATTCTCCACGCCGATCACCCGCGCTTCCGGATCCGCGACTGCCATGCGATCAGACGGCGCGCCCATCTTGCAGGTGCCGCAAGCATGCCAATCGCCCTGCACGCCGAGCCGAATCCATTCCGCCATCAGCTTCTCGTCGCGCAGTACGTCGTCGAGGCCATATTTGGCGGCAACGATGAAATTCCGCATGACGAAGTCGCGCGTGAAGCCGCCAAGTTCCAGCAGCCACGCCGCCATGTTACCCAAAATCTTGTTGCGCCGCGACTGGGTGGTGAGATTGCGCTGCATTTCCGCGTAAATGCCCGGAAACGCGAAGTAGATCATGTCCTTGGCCGGCGCGGTATGAAGCACGTCGTAGACGAACCGCAGCGCATCGACGGTACGCTGAAAATCCCGCGGATCGGACAGAAGATTGAATGCAACCAGCGGCTCCTGGTGCGGGTCGGGGCTCTGTAGCCGCACGAACCCGCGCGAAAACACCTTGTTGGGTCCGAACTGGATCGTGCCGAGCTGGAAGCCCACCTTGGTCCAGGCAAACCGATTGGAGACCGACAGTTTCATATCCTGCGGCGGGCAATCGGCGTATCCAGAGCTGAAGCGCATGCACAGCAGGAAGTTGTTGCGCAGGCTTGCGGGCAGCCGCCCTTCCGGCTTGATATGAAGCCCCATGCCGACCAGCGGATGCTCCTGCAGGTTCGACCCCACGCCCGGCCGATCTGCAACGGCAGCAATGCCGTGTTCCTGGAGATGGTCTCCCGGCCCGATACCGGACCGCATCAGCACGGCCGGCGAGTGTAGCGCCCCGCTGGAAATGATGATCTCGCGCCCCTCGATCCGCTCGCGCGCGCCGCCGCACAATAGCTCGACGGCGACGGCGCGCTTGCCGTCGAACGCTATGCGCTCGGCCAGGCTTCCCGGGAGGATATGAAGATTCTTGCGCTGGCGCGTCGCGGCGTCGAGATAGCCCAGCGCCGCAGACACGCGATGGCCATAGACATTGTTCTTGGGGAACGGGAAGCAGCCGTCGCCGAATTCCGTATGGCAATCGTCGAAATAGGGAATGCCTTTTTGCGCGAATGTGTCCCGAAACGCGAGCGACAGCTCGCCCCAGTCGTCGGGAAAGGTTCGATGGATCGGTATCGGCCCGTCCTTCCCGTGCAGCGGCCCATCAAAATCCAGGTCGCGCTCCAGCTTGCGAAAGAACGGCAGGCAGTCCTGATACGACCATCCGGCGGCACCCAGCGACACCCATTCATCGTAGTCGGAGGGAATTCCACGGATCGCGATCTGGCCGTTCACGGTGGAGCCGCCCCCCATGACGCGCGCCTGTTCGTATCGGCGCGGCTTCATGAACGCCGGCACCTCCGACGGTGCCCGATTGCCGATCG
>DATJUM010000009.1:0-9834 GCA_035502355.1 Rhizomicrobium sp.
CGAGTGGACGTCGTTCAACGTGGCGATATCGAGCCTAATCTGGCTTGCGAACATGTCACGCTGCACATAGGCGACGACGCGTTCAGCAACGTTGTTGAGAATATATTGCTCGCCGAAACCTGTAACCGCCCGGAGCACAACGACGCCCACAATTGCGAGCGAGATGATGGGAAGCATCCGCGCGTTGTTGTCGAGGAATATCTGCTTCGTTGCGGGATCCAGAAGCCACATGAGCACACCGTTCATCGTGGCCGTGGTGATCATGCAGAAAGCGGCGAGCATCAGCCGGTTCCAGCGGCGGCCCATATAGTCGCGCAAGAGGCGCCGGATGATCGCAAAATCGCCGAGTTCCACCTTGGATCGGGGCGATGCGCGCGGGTGCTTCGACAAGCTCAGCATGAAGGGAATCCTACTGCCACCAGTGACCCTGCAGGTAAAGTTATCTTCATCCTGGGCTCTCGAGGCAGGCGTGGAATCCATTGCGGGCGAATCGCGCGAAACGGAAGCCGTCACGGTTTCGCCGTTAGATCGGGTTCCAGGAGCCGGTGGATATGGACCACGAAATAGCGCATCCGCGCATTGTCGACGGTCGCCTGGGCGGCGGCGCGCCATGCATCATAGGCTTCCCTGTAATTCGGATAAATGCCGACAATGTCGAGCGTTGAAAGGTCCTTGAAGGTAATGCTGTCGGGCGTTTCGACCTCGCCGCCAAAGACGAGATGAAGCAGCTGACGTGGTTCATGCTCCGGCATGCGACTGTTCCTCGTTTTCCGCTTGCGCGGGACTGGCAGCGCCGAGCCGTTCCAGAAACAGTGCGTGCAGCCCCGGTCCCGCACAAATCATTGAGCGCTGCACGGCGTTCGGACCACCGAAGCGGAGCGGCTGGCCGTCCCGGGACGTAACAACGCCGCCAGCCTCGCGCACGATGACATCGCCCGCCGCCATGTCCCAATCGTGTTTGGGCGAAAGCACAATCGCCGCGTCGAACTGGCCCGCCGCGACCAGAGCCATGCGATAGGCGATCGAGCTGCGCGATTCAATCTGCATCTCGGGCCAGGATGATGTTTGCGGCACGGGGGGGTAAGCGAACATGTCCTTCTGCCCGAGCACATGGCAGCCCGCGAGCGTTACGCAGGCGCTGACATGGATCGGTGCGCCGTTGAGGCGTGCGCTGCCGTTTTCCGCGGCGCCAAATAATTCCTCGGTGATCGGATTATAGACGACGCCGACGACGGCGCGGCCATGCTCGGCGAGCGCTACCGAGATCGAGAAATGCGGCCGCTGCTTGAGAAAGGCCGTGGTGCCGTCGATGGGATCAACAATGAACTGCCGCTCGGCACCTGCCCGCGCTTGATCGCGTCCGGTTTCTTCCGACAGCCAGCCGTAATCCGGCCGCGCCGCTTCGAGGCGGCCGCGCAGAAAATGATCGATCGCCAGATCGGCTTCGGTCACGGGCTCGCCGCGGCTCTTGCTCCAGCGGCGACATGCCTGGCCATAATAGCGGCGCGCGATTTCGCCAGCCCGGCGCACTGCTCCTTCGATCAGTGCAAGGTCCTGGGCGTCATTCGCCCGCAACGGTCATGCCCTCGATGCGCAGCGTGGGTGCGTTGGTGCCGTAGCGGAAAACGAGATCGTTGGCTGGAGTGAGCTGTCGGAACATGTCCTTGAGATTTCCGGCAATGGTCACCCCGGCCACCGGATAGGCGATCTTTCCGTTTTCGACCCAGAAGCCCGAGGCGCCGCGGCTGTAATCACCCGTTACCATATTGATGCCCATGCCCATCAGTTCGGTGACGAAGAGACCCTGCGCGATGTCCGCCATCAGCGCCTCCGGCGAGGCCGCGCCCGGTTCCAGGTAAAGATTGGTCGTGGACGGCGAGGGTGGCCCGCCGGTTCCGCGCGCGGCATGGCCGGTTGTCTGAAGCCCAAGCTGTTTTGCGCTGGCGCAATCCAGAATCCACGTCTTGAGCACACCGTTCTCGATCAGTGCGGTGCGCGCATTGCGCACCCCTTCGCCATCGAATGGCCGCGAACGCAGGCCGCGCATGCGGTGCGGGTCGTCAATGATGCGGATGCCGGGTGCAAAGACTTGTGTGTCCATGCTGTCCTTGAGGAAGCTCACGCCCCGCGCGATGGAGGCGCCCGAAATCGCGCCCGCGAAATGGCCAATCAGACCGGACGCGACGCGGGGCTCGAAGATTACCGGGACAGCCTGAGATTTCGCCTTGCGCGGATTGAGGCGCGCGATGGTGCGCTCGCCCGCGCGGCGGCCGACGGATTCGGCATTATCGAGATCCGTCGCATGGCGGGCGCTGGCGCTGTCATAATCGCGCTCCATACCCGTGCCTTCCCCCGCGAGAACGGCCACGCCGATGTCATGCGAGGTTCCGGCATAGCGCCCGAAAAATCCCTCGCTGGTGGCGAGTGCGACTTCGCCCCGGCCGAAGCTCGCTCCGCCGCCCTCGGAATTGGTGATACCCGGCACGGCCATCGCGGCGCCTTCAATGGCTTTCGCCCGCTCGATCAGCAACTCGGCCGACGGTTCGTTCGCGTCTTCCAAATCGAGGTCTGGCCAGGAACTCGCAAGCCGGTCGGCGGGCGCAAGACAGGCAAATTTGTCCTCGGGCGCAAGCTTTGCCATGGCCAGTGCGCGCCCGGGCAGTTCGGCAAGCGTCGCCGCTGAAAGATCGGTCGATGAGACAAAAGCGACCCGCTCACCCACGAAAACGCGCAGACCGAGGTCCCAGGATTCGGCGCGTTCGAGTTCCTCGAGCCGTCCCAGACGGTAGGAAACACTGGCGGCGATGCTTGCGACGAGAACGGCATCGGCCGCATCGGCGCCGGCGCGTTTGGCGCCACGGAGAAGCTGATCGAGTATGTCTTGGAGATTCGGCTTGGTGGTCACGGAGCGAAGGCCGCGGTCGGCTGCGGGACGAAGACGAACCAGACGACAGCCGCGATCCCTATCACATAGGCGATCCAGGTCAGTACCATGCCGGCGAAACGCAGGGGCGACGGCCCGGTAGAGCCCGAAAGACCGATTGCATGAAGGATGCGGCCGATCGTAAAGGTTGCACCCATGCCGTGGATTACCCAGATCGACCGGCCGAGCGGCGAGGCGAGCGCCCACAAGAGAATAAGCGCCGTCGGCACATATTCGGCGCTGTTGGCGTGTGCACGGAGCGGCGCAGCCATCGCCGGATTGCCACCATCGCCGAAGGGGACGCCGGTGCGAGCGCGTGTCTGCACGACGCGCATCGAAAGAACGAGCAGGATCAGCGCATTCAGCGCCGCATAGAAGCCGAAGGCGTAGATCGATGATTCGAACAGCAGCATGATGTCCCCTTATGACCCGCGACCCGGTCGCGCGCAATGTGCCGAGGCGGTCCCGCTGGGGTCAAGCGGGGGCAACTTCTTGCCTTTCGCCTCAGTGGGTCGCGGCTGCGGTACCTGCCGAAGCCGGTTGAGTTGAGGGAGCGGTCGCAGCCGCTACAGGTTCCGCAGCGGGGGAAATGTAAAATTTCTGCTCCTTATACGCGATGTAGATGTGAAAGTGGCGCATTTCCCGAGTCCCGATTTCCATATCGGTGACCCCGACCCTTTCATCGGCATCGCTCAAGCGTGACCCAAGGTGGGTGTTCTGTTGAAAATTTGTCTTTTCCAGGTCTTCCGAAATGGCAATTTTCGGATTGTTAATCGTGATGTCCTGCAGTGCCAGACTCTTGAATGTGTGCAGATAAACCGGTGTGCTGGCCGCGCCATTGAATTCCCCTACTTTCGGCATGTCCGAAGAACCGGGTACGAGCTTGAAATCGTTCTTGGCGGCTTCAAGTGAAAGATGCGTAGTCGAAGCGCCAGTGTCGAACAATGCGTCTATCTCATGGCCGTCAAGAGTCACGGGGACGATGATATGGCCGCTGTATTCCATGTGCATGGGAACGACCGCGACCGATGGCGCCGACCAATACACCACTTTGCCAGGGCAATGGTCCTGCGAAAAAAACTTCACCTGGTGAGAGCCAAAATCGATATCGACATCATAGTTTCGAAGGAGATCGGCGCCAAGAAATCCGGCAATAGTCCCATCGCGTGAAATCGGTGACGGCCAAACTGCGACGTGAATTTCGTTGACATGCAACCGCCCAATATCAAGCCCATGTATGACTGCCGATTGTTGGATTGAGTTTCCCGCGGCGTTGGCCACAAATCCCTGGCGGAGCCGATAAGTCACCAGTTTCAGATCGTCTGTGACGAGCGGATCAACCGCGCTGAACTGGCCGCCCGTGTCGAGCAGCATCAATTTGGGCGTGCCCTGCATGGTGACGGGAAGCATAATTTGGCCGCTTGGTCCCTCAGTGAAATCAAGGGTGGCTAGCAATGCCAGTTTGCAATCGTCGGCACTCGCCGCCGTAGAAAGCGTTGCAGCGGCAAGCACGCACACCAACAGTGCGCACACGGATCGACATGTCATCTTACGCCCCCTCATCAGCCTACGCCCGAAACGATTAGGTCATAACCGGTCGGGCGCGGCAAGGGCCAAGCAAGGAATTGTTTTCAGCGCGGAGCCGCCGCCGGGGCAGACGCGGGCGTGATATAAAGCTTCTGCTCGCCGTAGGCGATGTAGAGATGCAGATGGCGCAGGATATCCATGCCGATCAGCAGGTCCGGCAGCTCTTCCTGCACGTCCGGAACACGTGTGCCCGTGACCGTGCGCGGCCCCATTCGTTCCGCGAGATCGCGGATAACATCGATCATGGGATTGGCGACAGTAACGCCGCCAAAGCTCAGCGAGGCAAACCGGTGCCGGTAGATCATTGGATTGTCCCGGCCGCCCAGCCGCCCCACCGGCATCAGTCCGGCGCGCCGGACGTCAAGGCCGAAATCGTTTTCGGCCGCGGAGAGATTGAGCAGCGTCGTGTAGGCGCCGGTGTCGAGCAGTGCGTTGAGGCGGCGGCCGTCGAGCGTTACCGGCACCACGATGTGGCCGCTTGCCTTCTGCACCTGCATGGGAATCACGGCGACCGTCGGCGCCGGCCAGTAGATCACCCGGCCCGTACAATGATCCTGGGAGAGAAGCGTGAGGGTCTTCGTGCCGAAATCGATCGCGACATCGTAATAACGCAGTATGCCAGGTCCGAGAATGCCTGCGATATATCCTCTCCCCCCGAAGGAATCATCCGGCATGATCACGAAATTCACATCATGTCCGATGAGGTTGCCGATGGCGAAATCCGGTACCACCGTTGCCGCATTGGTGTAGTTGCCGGTGAGGTCGTAGAAACGCAGCGTCGGGGTCCGGTATGTGGGAAGGTGCAGAGCGGCCACGATCTGGGGCGTGACCTGGTCGAGCGCGCCGCCGGTGTCGAGCAGCATGTATTCCTGCCGGCCCTGGAGACGGACTGGAACGAACACCTCTCTTTCATCGGGAGTGGCCCAAAGCCGGACCGTGCTGATGATCTTCAGCGGCGGACATTCTTCTGCGACAACAGGAGCGCCGAAGGCACATGCGAACGCCAACAGGGCAATTTTCAAGAACTGGCGCTGAATGTTGTCACCGGCCATCTGGTGAAAACGCGGCTCGCGGCGAAATGCGCCCGGGAGAAATGCGTCAGCGCCAGATCGGCTTTCCTGAGCCCGGCAGGCCGAGCCGTGGCCATTTTTCGGTGACGGTGCGGATGACGTCCTCGTCCATGCGAATGAGGCGACCCCATTCGCGTCTGGTCTCGGGCACGAGTTTATTCGTCGCATCGAGGCCGATTTTGGACCCGAGCCCCGATTCCGGCGCGGCGAAATCGAGATAATCGATCGGCGTGTTCTCCACGAGCGTAATGTCGCGTGCGGGATCCATCCGCGTCGCCACCGCCCACATCACGTCCTTCCAGTTCCGCGCGTCGATGTCGTCATCCACCACAATGACCCATTTGGTGTACATGAACTGGCGCAGCCAGGACCACACGGCCATCATCACCCGCTTGGCGTGGCCGGGATAGGCCTTCCGCATGCTGACGACCGCAATGCGATAGGAACAGCCCTCCGGCGGCAGCCAGAAGTCGACGATCTCCGGGAATTGCTGCCGGAGCAGCGGAATGAAGATTTCGTTGAGCGCCTCGCCGAGAATCGAGGGTTCGTCGGGCGGCCGGCCCGTATAGGTCGAAAGATAAATCGGATCGCGGCGCATGGTAATCGCCGTGACGGTGAACACCGGGAATTTCTCGACAGAATTATAATAACCCGTGTGATCGCCGTAGGGTCCTTCATCGCGATAGTCCGTCAGCGAGACTTCGCCTTCGAGCACGAATTCGGTTTCGGCAGGTACCTTGAGCGGCTGGCTCACGCAATCGGCTAGCTCAACCCGCGCGCCGCGCAGAAGCCCGGCGAACTGGTATTCGGAAAGCGTGTCGGGCACGGGCGTCACGGCGGCGAGGATGATTCCCGGATCCGCGCCGATCACTGCCGCGGCGGGCAGCGGCGCGGCATTTTCCTTCGCCCAACGCGCGTGATGTTGCGCGCCGCCCCGATGCCTGAGCCAGCGCATCAGTGTCTGGTTTTTTCCGATCACCTGCATGCGGTAGATGCCAAGATTGAAATTATCCTCGCGCGCAGTGCCCGGTCCCTTTGTCACCACGAGCGGCCAGGTGATGAGCGGCGCAGGCTCGCCCGGCCAGCAGGTCTGGACGGGCAATCGGGAAAGGTCGATCTCAGCGCCGCGCAGAACGATTTCCTGGCAGGCGGGTGAGGATACTGTTTTCGGCCGCATCGCCATGACGGTCTTGGCAAGCGGCAACAGATCGAGCGCTTCGCCGAAGCTGCGGGGCGGTTCGGGCTGGCGCAGCGTCGCGAGCAATTCGCCCACTTCGCGCAACGATTGGGCGTCGCGGCGTTCGGCTCCGCCCATGGTGACGCCCATCGCTACGCGTTTTACCGTGCCGAACAGATTGACGAGGACCGGATATTCGCCTGGAGCTCCGTCAGCCCCTATCGGCTTTTCGAAGATCGCCGCCGGCCCGTGTTCGGCAATCAGGCGCGTCTGGATTTCCGTCATTTCCAGAACGGTCGAAACCGGTTCGCGCACACGCACCAACTCGCGCTCGGCTTCGAGCTTCGCGATGAACTCGCGGAGAGAACGGTAGGTCACGGCACAGTGTTTTCCTCCCCCGCAAGCGGGGGAGGCGGCGCGAAGCGCCGGAGGGGGGACGTCGAACCACATCCCCCCTCCGCCTCGCTGCGCTCGGCACCTCCCCCGCTTGCGGGGGAGGAAAGACATGGGCGCGGTTCGATCCTCATCCGCTTTCGTTCGCGACTTTCCATTTGGATGGCGCAGCGTGCCAGATGCCGTAGGTAAAGAAGATCGCGAGGCCCACCGCCGTCCACAGCACGAGCCGCACCCAGGTGGCGTCGGACAGGCTGAACATCATCACGCCACAAATCACTATCCCGGCGGGCGCGACGAACCAGACGAAAGGCGTGCGGAACGGCCGGCGTGCACGTGGCGCGGTGCGGCGCAGAATC
The DNA here is from genome assembly GCA_035502355.1 of Rhizomicrobium sp. Classification (GTDB taxonomy): domain Bacteria; phylum Pseudomonadota; class Alphaproteobacteria; order Micropepsales; family Micropepsaceae; genus Rhizomicrobium. The sequence goes on from DATJUM010000009.1 coordinate 7,510, forward strand.
ATGATGCCGCCGCACACGGCCACAAAGGCAAGCAGCGTGCCGATCGACACGAGGTCGGCGAGAATGTCGAGCGGCAGCAGCGCGGCCGCAAACGCCGCCGCCACGCCGATGATGATCGTACCGAGATACGGCGTATGAAAGCGCGGATGGACGGCGCAGAAGGCCCGTCCCAGAAACCCGTCGCGGGCCATGGAATAGAACACGCGCGATTGTCCGTAGAGCGAGACAAACACGACGGACGCAAGTCCCACAACTGCGCCGATATTGACGAGGGGCACGAGCCAGGAGAGCGAGCCGATATGGCCCATCGCGAAGGAAACGGGATTGGCTACGTCGAGCGTGCGCCAGTTGGTAATTCCGAGCAGCACGATCGCCATCAGGATGTAGAGCACGGTGCAGATGCCGAGTGAGCCCAATATGCCGATCGGCAGATCGCGGCGCGGATTCTTTGCTTCCTGGGCGGCGACCGAGACGGCCTCGAAGCCGATATAGGCAAAGAAGATCATGCCCGAGGCGGCGAGAATGCCACTCACGCCGAATTTGCCGAAGCTGCCCTGGTTTGGTGGGATGAAGGGCGTGAGATTGTGGAAATGCACGAAGGGAAGACCGAATAGTATAACGAGCACGACGATCGCCGTCTTGACCAGGACCATCGCGCCGTTAAATGTCGCCGACTCCCTTACGCCGACGATCAGGAAAACCGTCAGCGCCGCGACGAGCGCGACGGCCGGCAGGTTGATGACGGCACCGGTCCAGTGCATATCGTGAAATCCTGTCGCGGCGAGCGGCGCATTGGCGAAGGCGGCGGGAAACGTAATGCCGAAATTTTGCAGCAGGCTGACGAAATAACCCGACCAGCCCACTGCGACCGTAGACGCCGAGACGCCATATTCGAGCACCATGTTCCAGCCGATGAACCAGGCCATGAAGCGGCCCATCGTGGCGTAGGCGTAGGTATAGGAACTGCCCGATTCCGGAATCATCGAGGCAAATTCGGCATAACAGAGACCAGAAAACAAACAGCCGAGCCCGGCGATGAGGAAAGAAACAAGCACCGCGGGTCCCGCATGCTCGGCGGCCGCCGTGCCCGCGATGACGAAGATGCCGGCGCCAATGATCGAGCCGATCCCGATCATGACAAGGTTGAAGGGCCCCAGCGCGCGCTTCAGTTCCTGTGTGGCGCCAGGCGCGCTTGCCGTCATCGCGGCGGTGTCCGGCAAGACGCAGGCCTCCCCTTCATTCCGCGGCAACGGGTTGTGCGTTGTTTATAATGGACCATCTGGGCGCGGTCGCGTGGCGGACACTGTAGCCGAAATAGATAATCAGGCCGATGACCGTCCAGCCTGCGAGCCGCAGCCACGTATCGAGCGGCAGAAAGACCATCATGAAGGCGCACATGGCGATGCCGAGAGGCGCCACGATCCAGACGAGCGGCGTTCTGAAAGGGCGGGTGGCTTCTGGCGCCTTGACGCGCAGCACCATGACGCCGACGCAGACGATCACGAAGGCGAGAAGCGTGCCGATTGAAACGAGTTCTCCAAGGATATCGAGCGGCAACAGTCCCGCGAGCAATGCGGCAAAAGCCGCAGTGAGGATCGTGCCGCGCCATGGCGTGCAGAAGCGCGGATGGATGTCGCTGAACAGTTGGAAGAACATGCCGTCGCGCGACATGGCATAGAAGATCCGCGATTGGCCGAGCAGCAGCACCAATACGACCGAGGCCAGGCCAACGATCGCGCCGATGTTCACGAACACGCCGAGCCAGGCGGTCGCCGGAAGCGCTTCGACTGCCATCGAGACGGGATGGGCCACATTAAGCGTCGTGTAGGGTGCGAGCCCTGTCAGCACCCACGACATCAGCATGTAAAGCACCGTGCAGATAACGAGCGAACCGAGAATGCCAATGGGCATGTCGCGTTGGGGATTGCGCGCTTCCTGCGCAGCCACCGAGACTGCGTCGAAGCCGATATAGGCAAAGAAGATCACGCCGGTCGCGCGGAACACGCCCGTCCAGCCGAACTGTCCGAAAGTGCCGGTGTTGGCCGGAATGAAGGGCGTGTGGTTGGCCGGGACCACATGGGGAAGCCCGACTGCGATGACCAGCACGACGATGCAGAGCTTGATCGCGACCATCAGGTTGTTGAAGTTGGCCGAGAGATGCACGCCGACGATGAGAAGCGTAGCGATGATCGCGATGAGCGCGACGGCGGGGAGGTTGAACCAGGTGCCGGTCAGCACAAAATCGTGGAAGCCATGCACGGCGAACGGCGCCGAGGCGAACGCGGCAGGAAAGGGCAGGCCGAGCTGGCGGGTCATGAAATCGTT
>DATJUM010000010.1:0-39406 GCA_035502355.1 Rhizomicrobium sp.
CCTCGTCGCTGCCTTTTGCATGGCTGCGCCTGTCTTGGCCAAGGACACGCCAGCCTGGCGCGGACATGCCAATGATGCACAGCACACGGCGCGCGCGCCTGCAGCCGGCCAGCCGCTTACGAGCGTGCATTGGACCATGTCGATCGATCACGATCCGCCCCTTGCGCCGCATCAGCGGCCAGAAGGGGGCGAGCTTCTGATCCATTACGCCTCTCCGATGATTACGGCCGCGAACACCGTTCTCGTGCCGGTCAAGACGACCGCCAAGGGCGATTTCGAGATTAATGCGGTCAGCGGCACGAACGGCGCCAGTATCTGGAAGATGAAAACGGATTATGTCCTGCCGCCCTATGATTGGGTGCCGCCGCTGCCGGCGCATCTGACCGTACAGAACCGCCTCTTCGTGGCCGGCATCGGAGGAACCGTTTATTTCCGCGATTCGCCAGATTCCAAGACCGGGCAGACCGGGCAGTACGTTTTTTACGGTATGGCAAAATACAAGAAGAACAAGAATATCTACGATAGCGACGTCATGATCGACACGCCGATCACCGCCGACGCCAACGGTAACATCTATTTCGGCTTCGTGGTGCTTGCCTCCAATCCGGCCGGTCTGGAGAGCGGCATTGCACGCGTGGATACCAATGGGAAGGGTACCTGGATCAGCGCCCAGGCCGCGGCCGGAGACCCGCAGATGACCCAGGTGGCCATGAATTGCGCGCCGGCCGTCTCCGCCGACGGCTCGACCGTCTACATCGCCGTCAGCAACGGCTCGATCGGCTATCTGGTGGGGCTCGATGCGACAACGCTCGACCCGAAGTACCGAACGTCTACAATGCTGGTGGATCCGCAAACGAATGAAAACGCCCAGATATGGGACGATTCCTCCGCGGCGCCTACGGTGGGGCCGGACGGGAATGTCTATTACGGCGTAATGGCGTCGGCTACAACCGGTCATAACTGCCGGGGATGGCTGCTGAGCTTCTCGCCCGATCTCTCGCAAGAGAATGCTCCGGGATCATTCGGCTGGGACGTTACGGCGTCGATCGTTCCCGCAGCTGCCCTGGGACAGAAGGCGGGGAAAAGCTCCTATTACATCATGACGAAATATAATGACTACTATGATTGCGGAACCGGGACCGGGAATAATGAGATCGCCATTCTCGATCCGAATGCCACGCAGAAGGACGAATACAGCAACGTCATGGTGATGAAAGAAGTCGAGACCATTCTCAATCCGCACCAGGTCACGGGCGAACCGCAAGGGGCGGTATATGAATGGTGCATCAACACGGCGGTCGTCGACGTCAAGAACAAGGCCATCGTTGCAAATGCCGAAGACGGATATGCCTATCGCTGGGATCTGACGACCAACAGCTTCCCGCAGATGCTCTCGCTCAATGCACCGACCTACGAAGCCTACACGCCGACGCTGATCGGCCCCGACGGCACGGATTACGCGATCAACGACGCGACGCTCTACGCAATGGGAAAATAGGCGCCGCATCGTGCTTCGGGAACCGCATGGCGGCCCGGCGCTTGACAAAGGCCGAGACGCGCAGAACAGCTTTGCCTATGTCGATCATGCCGCCCGAGCCGCTGCTTTCACGTGCTGCGCTTCTTGACAGGATGCGAGTGCCCCTTGCGGAACTTTGCGGCGAGGCATGCCGGCTGCGTGACAAAGGGCATGGCGTCCGCGTCAGCTATTCGCGCAAGGTTTTTATCCCGCTGACGCGGCTCTGCCGCGACGTTTGCGCCTACTGCACTTTTGCAAAGCCGCCGCGTCGCGGCGAGAGGGCTTATCTCTCGCGCAACGAGGTGCTCGCCATCGCCCGGGCGGGCGCCGAAGCCGGTTGCGCGGAAGCACTGTTCACGCTCGGAGACAAGCCCGAACGGCGCTACCGGCAGGCGCGCGACGAACTGGCGGGGCTCGGGCACGCGACAACGATCTCCTATCTGGCGGAGATGTGCCGTGCCGTGATCGAGGAGACGGGACTTCTGCCGCACGCCAATCCGGGCGTCATGACGGCCGACGACATCGCGCAGCTGCGCGGCGTCACCGTCTCCCAGGGCATCATGCTCGAGAATGTTTCCCCGCGCCTGTTCGCGCGAGGCGGCGTGCATTTCGGCTCGCCGGACAAGGATCCTGCTGTCCGGCTTGCGACCATACGCCTTGCCGGCGAAGCGCGCGTTCCCTTTACCTCCGGAATTCTGATCGGGATCGGCGAGACCCGGGAGGAACGACTCGACTCGCTGCTGGCGCTGCGCGCGCTTCATCGGGAATTCAGGCATCTCCAGGAAATCATCATCCAGAATTTCCGCGCGAAGCCCGATACGCGCATGGCGGGTGCCGACGAACCCGGACTTGCGGAACTGATGTGGACGATCGCAATGGCGCGGCTCGTCTTCGGGCCCGGAATGAACATACAGGCGCCGCCAAATCTCAGCACGAAGGATTATGATCGTCTGATTGATGCCGGGATCAATGATTGGGGCGGCGTTTCTCCGGTCACTCCCGATCATGTCAATCCCGAGGCGCCCTGGCCGCAGATCGCGGCGCTGCGCCGCGCTACGGAATCTCGCGGAAAAACGCTCGTCCCCCGGCTGGCGGCCTATCCGGCATACGTCCGCGATCTTGCGCGCTGGCAAGCACCCAACCTGCACAAGCATATCCGAAGCCACAGCGATGCCGATGGTTTCGCGCGCGAGGATGCTTGGACCCCGGGTGCGCTTGCACCACCTGATTATTTGCGATTTGCGCGCCGGCAACGACACGTCGATGCGGCGATAGCCCGCGCGATCGACAGCGCAGGATCGGGTCGCGACCCCGCGGAAGCAGAAATCCTCGCGCTCTTTTCGGCGCGGGGCGCGGATTTCGAGGCGGTCTGCATGGCAGCCGATGCGCTGCGCCGCGCGACGGTGGGTGATTCGATCAGCTACATCGTCAATCGCAATATAAATTATACGAATGTCTGCACCTACAGATGCGGTTTCTGCGCCTTCTCCAAGGGGAAGACCTCAATCGACCTTCGCGGCACGCCTTATGACCTTGCCCATGAGGAAGTGGCACGCCGCACCGAGGAGGCGTGGGCCCGCGGCGCGGTCGAAATTTGCATGCAGGGGGGAATTCACCCCGACTACACGGGTGCGACCTATCTGGAGCTGCTTCGTACGGTCAAAGCCGCAGTCCCCGATATCCATGTCCACGCATTCTCGCCGCTCGAAGTCATGCACGGTGCCGTGACGCTCGGCATCTCCGTCGCAGCGTTTCTGCAGGAATTAAAACAAGCGGGGCTCGGCACGCTGCCCGGAACGGCGGCGGAAATCCTTGATGACGAGGTGCGTTCAGTCATCTGTTCCGACAAGCTCACGACGCAGGAATGGCTGGACGTGGTGGAAACCGCCCACTCTCTGGGGCTTCGCACAACGTCGACGATCATGTACGGCCATGTGGAGACGCCGGTGGCCTGGGCGCGGCATCTCCAGCGTCTGCGCGAATTGCAGCGGCGCACGGGCGGACTCACGGAATTTGTTCCGCTGCCTTTCGTGCATATGGAAGCGCCGATGTATCTGCGCGGACAGGCGCGCAGGGGCCCCACATTCCGCGAAGCTGTTCTCATGCATGCGGTGGCGCGGCTGGCGCTTCATCCTCTTGTCGGGAACATCCAGGTGTCCTGGGTGAAGATGGGGCCCGAGGGCGTGAAACTCTGTCTCGAGGCGGGCGCCAACGATCTCGGCGGCACCCTGATGAACGAGAGCATTTCCCGAGCCGCCGGCACCCTTCACGGCCAGGAATTTCCACCCGCAGGAATGGACGCACTGATCCGGAAACTCGGCCGGCACCCGCGCCAGCGCAACACGCTTTACGCGGATGCGCCCGCCGCGCAACAGCGAAAATCCTATCACGCCCCGGCCATCTTGCCCTCCGTGCAGACACCGCTGCGAAAGAGACCCGCGGCGCATTCCGTTTGCTCGGAGTGAATTCGAAGCCAAAGTACACCCGGAGTGATGCTCTGGATGCTTCGACAAGCTCAGCATGGGGAGGTATTTGCCTCACCGCGAGTGTGCCATTAAGAAACACATCCTGAGCCCGTCGAAGGACGCACAACACGCATGCAGGATCGGAACGACGGCAGGATCGAACTCATTGCACTGGAGGGCGTGCCGCTTCTCCATGCCGGCGACGATCTCGTATCCATCATCCTCGACGCGCTGGCGCGCACCGGACTTGCGCTTCAGTCTCGCGATGTTCTTGTCGTCGCGCAGAAGATTGTTTCCAAATCGGAAGGCCGTCTTGTCCGACTCGATACGGTCGAGCCTACCCGGCGGGCGCTGGAATTGGCGCAGATTGTTGAGAAAGATCCACGCCTCGTCGAGATTATCCTGCGCGAGTCGCGCGAAGTCCTGCGCATGCGTGCGGGCGTCATCGTTGTGGAGGATTTGCGCGGGCTTGTTCTCGCCAACGCCGGCGTCGATGCATCCAATGTCAATGCGGATGGCACAGACGGGAGCGTTCTTTTGCTGCCGGCCGAACCGGACGCAAGCGCGGCAGCGCTGCGCGCCGCACTTCATGCACGAACGGGGCGGGATGTCGGTGTCATCATCAACGACAGCATCGGGCGCGCCTGGCGCAACGGCACGGTGGGCACGGCTATCGGGGTGAGCGGGTTGCCGGGTCTGCTCGATCTGCGCGGCACGCCGGATCTGTACGGACGCAAGCTGCGCACCACCGACCTGGGTTTTGCCGACGAAGTCGCGGCGGCGGCGTCGCTGTTGATGGGGCAGGCGGGCGAGGGCCGCCCCGTCATTCTCGTCCGTGGCGTTCCCTATGGGCGCCGTGAAGGGAATGCCCGCGAATTGTTGCGACCGAAAGTGCTGGATTTCTTCCGCTGACGCCTATGGCTTTGCGGATTATCCTCCCTGCCAAACCTTTCGCTGAAGCCAAGCAGCGGCTGGCATCGGCAATGACGGCCGAAGCGCGCGCGCATCTCGCGGAGCAAATGTTTCGTCACGTCCTCGCCATCGCCAGCGCTTTTGCGGAACCGGCGGCCATTATCGTCGTCAGCCGCGCGCCGGACATCCTCTGCCTTGCGCAGACATGCGGTGCAACGGCGCTTGCCGAAAAGCCGCCCTGCGATCTCAATATCGCGCTGCGGCAGGCGGCGAAATTTGCGCTCGACCATGGCGCGTCGAAACTTCTCGTTGTCGCGGGCGATCTGCCGCTTCTTTGCAAGGACGATCTTGCCGCGCTCGCCGCGCATGACTGCGCCATCGCGCCCGACCGCCGCGGCCGCGGCACCAATGCGCTGCTCTGGCCACCATCGCTTGAGTTTCATTTCGGCGATAACAGCTTCGAACGCCATTGCGTGACTGCAAAGCTGGCCGGCTATGAAGCGCGGATCGTTGTCCGCTCCGGCCTCGCGCATGACGTAGATTTGCCATCGGACATAATCAAGCCGGTCAAGTAATGGAAAATAGTTTGTAATTATCCATCCTCACCCGAAGCGCTTGCGCAGTAGCGGAAGTACCTGTTCGGCATAGAGCCCGAGAAACCGTGCCTGATCCTGTCCGGGCGCATGGAAGACGAGATGGTTGAATCCCATGTCGATATATTCCTCGAGCCTGCCGACATGTTCCCGGGCATCGTCGGATACGATCCAGCGGCTGGCGGTGCGCTCGACGGGAAGGGCGTCGGCGAGCCGTTCCATTTCGATCGGGTCTTCCACGTCGTGCTTTTCCTGCTGCGATAAAGCAAGCGCGCCCCAATTGCGGGTGTCCTCGAGCGCACGCCGGCGATCGGTGTCAAAGGAGACTTTCATCTCGATCATCCGATCGATGGAGTCCTTCGCCCGTCCCGCTTTTTCAAGCCCCGCATCGAGATTTGGCAGCAGCGTCCTGACATAGAGGTCGCGATCCTTGCCGCTCGTGCAGATGAAGCCTTGCGCTTTTTCGCCTGCGAGCTTCGCCATCAGCGGTCCGGCGCCGGCTACATAGACTGGTACGGACGTCTGCGGCCTGTCGTAGATCGTGGCATTCGCGGTGCGATAGAATTGTCCCGCATAGGAGACGCGTTCGCCATGCCACAGCGTCTCGATGAGGTCGAGCGCTTCGCGAAAGCGCTGCGTACGCTCTTTCTGTTCGGGCCAGGGGAGACCCGTCGCCGGCGTTTCATTCATCGATTCGCCGGTCCCCATTCCAAGAATGATCCGTCGGGGGAAAAGTACGCCAAGCGTGGCAAAGGCCTGCGCGATGACGGCCGGGTGATAGCGGAAGGTCGGCGCAAGCACGCTCGTGCCTATGAGCACTCGCGACGTTTTGGCGCCCAGCGCGCCCATCCAGGCGAGCGAGAACGGCGCATGACCGCCCTTGTGTCGCCAGGGTTGGAAGTGATCGCTGACGAAGACGGAATCGAAGCCCAGCTGTTCGGCGAGCACGCCGAAATCCAGCAATTCCCTGGGTCCGAACTGCTCCGCGGATGCCTTGTAGCCGAGCCTGAGTTGCATGCCATTCTCCGCGCATTGTGTTCCGGCCCGTAAACGCGCAGGGCGCGGAATGGATGATTTTTTCCTAAAGCTACACTCGAATCTCCGGGATGGCTGAAAGTCCAGCTTAATTCGGCTCTGCCAACATTACGGCGCATTTAGGTTCGGGGCGATGCAAATGAAAAGAATGATTTCAACCCTTGCGCTGACGCTCACGCTGACTCTGATTTCTCCGGTCGCTGCGGGCCAACTGGCCACCGGACGTTCCTTTGGCGGGCCGGAGGCGCGGGCCGCAGTTCCGGCAATTGCCGCGACCGGCACGCGCCCCATTCATGCGGTGCTGCGCTACGATCTTTCGACGGCCGGTTCGTGCCGGGCATTTTCGGACCAGCCGGTCGAGCTCTGCGTGCTTCTTGCGCTGCATGTAATCCACATGTCGGAAAAGCCTCAGAAGGCGCTCTGATCTTCGCTTGTCATTTGCGCGTCAGGCGTTTCACGGGGGTTCCTCGCCGGCTGATTGCATACGGAACGAGTACGGAGAATCTCCCACAGGTTCTACAGTCGGCAAGTGACACACTTTCAGCTTTCCGCCGAGCGGCAAGCAACCTATAGTCGGCTGCGGCTGGGCCGCTCCGGAAGAGCATGGTTGCGTGCTGTTCAATTCGGACATCTTTCTGTTCGAATTCCTGCCTGCAGTGCTGGCTGGGTTCTTTCTGGCCAAGCGGATAGCGGGCGCCAGAGCCGCCCAGATCTGGCTTACACTGGCCTCGCTGGCATTCTACGCAGCAGGCGGTGTCCGGTTTCTGCTGCCCCTTTCGGCCTCCATATTTGCGAATTACTTCGTCGGCCGGACGCTCACGCGGCTGCACGCATCGGGGCGGAAAACCGCGCCGCTGCTCGCGACCGGCATCGCGCTCAACATCGGCTTGCTCGCCTGGTATAAGTACACGAATTTCCTGCTCGGCAATCTGCAAGCGGCCGGATTTCCAACAACAGCGCTGCACATTGCACTGCCGATAGGGATTTCGTTCTACACGTTCACGCAAATTGCTTTCCTCGTGGACGCCGCACGTGGAGGCGCAGAAGAATACGACTTCGTACGTTACGTGCTTTTCGTGACATTTTTTCCCCATCTGATTGCCGGCCCGATTGTGCATCACCGGGAAATGATGCCGCAATTCGCGCCGCGCCGGCTGGAACAGGGCAGCTTCGACCTTTTGCCGGCCGGTATCATGCTCTTTGCGATCGGGCTCGCCAAGAAGGTCCTGCTCGCCGACAGTTTCGCCGCCATGGCCAGTCCCATCTTCGATTCGGCTGCGACTGCGCCGCCGGATCTGCTGGGCGCCTGGGGTGCCACCCTCTCCTACACGTTTCAGATCTATTTCGACTTTTCCGGTTATTCCGACATGGCGCTGGGGCTCGCGCTGATGTTCGGCATTCGGCTGCCCGTAAACTTCCTCTCGCCTTACAAATCCACAAGCATCATCGAGTTCTGGCGAAGCTGGCACATGACGCTGTCCCGCTTCCTGCGCGACTATCTCTACATTCCGCTTGGCGGCAACAGAAAGGGACGCCTGCGCCGCCATGTGAACCTGTTGATCGTGATGGCAATCGGCGGATTATGGCACGGTGCGGGTTGGACCTTCGTCCTGTGGGGTCTGCTGCACGGAACCTATCTGGTTATCAATCACGCTTGGATCCGCCTGGCCGGCGCGAGCGCCGCAATGCCTGTTTGGGCGGCTCGACTTCTCACGTTTCTTTGCGTGGCATTTGCCTGGGTCCTGTTTCGGAGCGACAGCCTCGAAGCGGCGCGCGCGATCTATGCCGGATTGTTCGGACTGAACGGCATCACGCTTTCCCCCGAGTTGCTCGCGGCGCTCGGCCACCACCAGCCATTTACCGTTCTCGGACTGCAGCTCGTGCCGGGATATTTTCAGGACACGCTGCCCTGGCAGGTCGGTGCCCTGTGCCTCCTTGGGCTGATTATCGTTTGGGGTCTGCCGAACAGCATGGAGATCTGCGGTTTCGCGCCCGCGCCTGCATGGTCAAAATTCGCGTTTCACACGCGGCCGGCCTATGCCGTGGCCAATGCGGTGCTGCTGTTTGCGTGTATCAGTGTGGTCAATTCCGGAGCGGTGAGCGAATTCATCTATTATCGGTTTTAAGATGACGGCCGGGCGCTATCTTCTAATTTTCGTCGTTACACTATGCGGACTGGTGCTGCTAACAGGCGTCAACGCCTGGCTTCAGACGGGGATGCCAACACGAAATGGCTATTACATCTGTTCTTATATCCATGAGAAAATCGTTCGAGGGTCGGCGATGCCGACGCCGAAACTGGTGATCGTAGCGGGTTCGAATGCGCTCGCGGGGATTGACGCGCAGATTCTGGGAGAAAGGCTTTCCGTACATGTATTCAACTTCGGCCTGTCTGCCTCCCTTGGGCCCGGCCTGCAGACATTCGAGAGCGAAAAGATACTCCGGCCTGGCGATGCGGCGCTGCTGCCGCTTGAATATACGGCCTATGACTATGAGACTCCGGAGAACAGCCTGGTTGACGCCGTCTACACCTGCGGCACGGATTATCTGAGATCCCTCAGCTGGCGGGAAAAATTGTTCTTTGTGCTCGCGGTCAGGCCGCAGAGGATTCTGGATTCGCTGTTGTTCCGTTCGCAGCGGGGAGCCATGCGGATGACGGCCGCGCTCGCGGCGCGCGACGTTGGTCCGTACGGGCAGAGACCGGGCGGAAATTTTCCGCTGCATCAAGTTGCGATCGATACGGGTCTGGCTGCAGAGCCGCTGCTGATCCATCTGCGCGGTGGAGGTGCCGGGGCCAAGGCGATCGCCAGCTTTGTCGCCTGGGCGCATGCGAGGCGGATTGCCGTCCTTGCCACGTGGCCAAACACGATTGATCTGCCGCAGGCGGCAAGCGATCGCGGTTTTGCCAGAATCCGGGAATTCTATGCGAGGCTTGGTGTCGCAATGGTCGGCGCCCCGCGCGACGCCATGCTTCCCGCAAGGCTGATGGGTGACCGGTTTTATCATCCCAATCGGGCCGGCATGGCGGTCCGCACCGAGCGTCTGGTCCAACTGCTTCGTGGCGACGCGGCCTTCTGCCATTGGCGGCAGGCCGGCCTGAGCACCGTGAGTTCGGTCCGCTGATCTGCACGGCCTGCCGGTCGCGTTATTGGCTTGGCTCACTCTCAGGCCGCAGGCCGCGCAGCTGCGGCTGCACGATGTTACTGCCGGGAGGCACGCTGCGCGTGAGCCAGACATTGCCGCCGATAACGGAACCGCGGCCGATCGTAATGCGGCCGAGAAGTGTCGCTCCGGCGTGCACAAACACATCGTCCTCAAGAATGGGATGGCGCGCGACACCTTTCACAGCGAGGCCTCTGGCACTTGCCGCAGAACGCATCGCGCCCAGCGTGACGGCCTGGGAAAGACGCACTCCCTTTCCAAGGATTGCCGTCTCGCCGATTACTACCCCCGTCCCGTGATCGATGAAGAAGGCCGGTCCGATTTCTGCCCCGGGATGAATGTCGATTCCCGTCCGCGAATGCGCAACAAGTGTCATGAGGCGGGCCACCAACGGCGCCCCGAGCAAATGCAGCGCCCGGGCAAGCCTGTAGCAGATGATCGCCACCATTCCCGGATAGCCCAACAGAATTTCCGGAATTGAAGCCGCGCCAGGATCACCTTCGTAGGCGGCGTGCAAATCCCCGGCCAGCTGCTCGCGAATTGCCGGCAACTGCGCGGCGAACTCCTGCGCGATATCCTGCGCGACGCGCCCCGCCGACTCGATTTCGATACGGGTTTCACTGGCTGCCAAGGGAAGCGAAAGACGGACTTGCTCGATCAGTACGCCAAGCGAATTTTCCAACTTGCCCCGGACGAAGTCGTCGATGCTGGCCGGGTTGAGATCGGGTTGCCCATAATGCGTAGGAAAGAGGGCCGCCGAAACACCATTGATGATTTCGGCCACCGCCATGCGGGACGGCAGGCGCCGCGCAACACCTCCCTGACGAATATTGTGAGCCACATCGCGGGAATGACGCAGGGCATCCACGACCTCATCGATGTCCCAGCGGCTGACCGCACTCTTCTCCAGCGGGCGCGATCTCTTCCCGCCGCCCGCCTGAGCGCGGACCGGCGATCGGGTATCCTTTTTGAGTGCGTCCGTCATGGGTTGCTCCGCCGTTCAGCTAAAAACTCTACAATATCAGTAGAGTATTCGACGCACAAGACGGTTGCATATAGTACTGCATCGGTTATGCCTCTTCCGCACGGAACGGTGATTGGCGTCCAGACTGTTTATCGCGCGGCAAAGGCGGAGAGCATCGCTTGCCGCATCGGCGTTGGCCGGAGATCAGAATCCAGCGGTAGCATGCGGGGCTCGTAACCATCGAGCCGAGCGCGCCACCCTGGCGATGCGAGAAAGCGGTCAGTCAGGCCCCAGGTGAGGATGGCGATGGCGCCCGCGGCCACCATCACGTCGAGAAATCTTCTGCTCGCATCGGCGACGGCGCGATCCCGCTCGGCGATGTCAGACGGCCCGCCGCTATCGTCCACGTCATGCTCTGTCACTAGAATTTGCAATCCCAGGGCTTTGACGCGGTCGAGAAAGATGCGCAGCTTCTGCTGATCGACCGGCGTTCCGAACGCCCGCATATGGCCCTGCAATCCCAGGGCATCGATCGGCACGCCGCGCGCAAGAACCTGTTCGAGAAAAGCCAGGGTCGCCGCACGGAAGCGGTCGTTCGCCGGTGCTCCCAGTTCGCAACCCCAATCATTATAGACCAGCACGGCTCCTGGATCCGTGGCGCGTGCCGCATGATAGGCGATGTCGATGTAATGCGGTCCGAAGGCCTCGAGCCAGAACGATTTGCGCAAATCGTCCGGGCGCCCGTCCTCGGGAGCAATGGCTTCGTTGACGACGTCCCAGGAATGCATCTGCCCGCGGAAGTGCCCCGCAACTTTTTCGATATAGGTGGTGATCAATGTTTCATCATGCGTGCTCAACACCGCTTCTTCGAGCCAATCAGGATTGCGCTTGTGCCAGACGAGGGGATGACCACGGAACTGCATGCCGTAGCCCCGGCCAAAGGCAAGAAGGCGATCGCAGCCGGAAAGATCATACGCATCTCGAGTTGGTTCGACGATCGCGCGCTTCATCTCATATTCGGGAACAAGGATGGCCGCTTCGCGTGCGAGCACGGCGCGGAAATCCTCATCGCGCAGTTCAGGCGAGCTCACAGCAGACCCGTAGAGGATTCCCTGCGCCGAAGCTGCAGCGCGCAATGCCGTTGTATCGTTGTCAATAATGCTCGGACGAAGCGCCTGCGCTTGCGATCTCAGGATGGGAAGTCCCGCTGCCGCAGCGATTGCGCAGCTGCCCCCAACGAATATTCGTTTGGAGAGCAAGTCCGTCACCGAAGGGTGGATCCGGCGGCGCAGGCACCGGCCGACCAGATGCGACCGCGCCGAACGCCGATCAGCCAATCGGCCAGTCTGCGATAGAGATGGTCCGGAGCAAGAATCTGGAGCAAAATGATAACTGCAAGCGGCGGACGATAACAGCCGCGAAGAACGGCGCCGAAATAGTAGCCGAGCGCGGCAAGTGGCCGTGTCCGCACGACGCCTTTGGCAACAATCCAGCCCCGCGCGCCGTAATAGGAGCGAGCGGGAATTCTGTTGCGCATGCTCTCAAGCCAGCGGACGAGGCGTCCATTCTTCCGGCCGGCAGAAATGCGCGCGGGATCGCTCACATCGTTCCAGACAGCGGCCGGCTCTGAAGCCATGACGAAGCGGCATCCCGCGAGAAACAGGCGAATGGCGAAGTCGGTATCCTGTCCGAACGGCAGGTTCTCTGCATAGCGCACCCGCCTTGCCCAGGCGCGCGGGACAACGAGCGTTATCGTGGGCACGAAGCCGCGATCGCAGAGCAGGTAGTCCGCCATGTGTTCGCGCGTTCCCAACCCGCGCGGCGGTTTGACGAAACTGCGTGCCTGACCGCGATCCACAATGATGGGCGCATATGCTGCGATATCTCGCGTTCCTGCAAGCAGCCGCCGCATTGTAGAAAGATGATGGGGCAGGAAGCGATCGTCCGAATCGAGAAACGCGATGAAGCGGCCGCGCGCGCAGTCGATGCCCGCGTTGCGCGCCGCGCCGCCACCGCGATTCTCCTGCCGAACATAGGCAATGCGCGGATCGCCGAGCATGTCGACGATCTGCTCCGGCGCATCGGTCGAACCATCATCGACGACGATGACCTCGATATCGCGCTCTGTCTGCGCGAGCACCGAGCGCAATGCCGTTTCGAGCCTTGGCGCACGATTGTAGACAGGAATGACAACCGAAAAGAATGGCGTCATCGACTCGAACTCGCGAGATGGCGTGGATTGCACGGCGGCCGGTCAAGGCAGCGCAGCATCGCGATCATGAGCAGGAACGTGACCCAGGCCGGGTCGTCGCCTTCGAGGAAGTCGGATTCGAGAAAATTGTGCAGTACCATGAAAACAAAGATCGCGGCGAGTACAGCCTTCGCGCCGACCTGTACGGGATCGAACCGCCAGAGGGCGCGCGCCGGCGCCAGAACCAGGACCAGGATGGCGAGTGCAAAGCCGGGCACACCGATTGTGACAAGCAGTTGCAGATAGGCGTTGTGGCCGTGGCTAATGTTCTGCACCCATTTGTCGGCAACATAGGCGTGCAGGAGCGAAGCTGCGCCCGTATCGGCGAAGGAGCCGAAGCCCGCCCCGAACAGCGGATGGTCGCGGATGAAGCCGATCTCGCCCATCCAGATGGCGGTTCGGCCAGTCAGTTCGGTAGGATCGCTGAGCGCATGCAGGATGACGTGAAAATGCGTTGCGATTGCGATGGCAGCGACGAGCGTGGCGAGCAGCATGACGACGCCGGCAATTGCGCGATCGATGCCGCGACGCCATACGAAAGTATAGAGGCAGCCCACCGCAAGCGCGAGCGGCAGAAGCCCGATCGATGATTTTGAAACCGTCTTTATCGTGAAGCCGATCGCGCCGAGGCAGAATGCGCCGTTCAGCAGCGGCCGGCTCCTTAGAGCCTGAAAGAAAAAAAGTATGGCGGTGATCGCGCTCACCGAGCCCGCTATGTTCTTGTGAAAGTACAGTCCACGCCAATCGCCGACGAGCCCAGGATCGGTCTCGCCGGGCAGGTGAATGGCGTTTTGCACAAGTGGAATGGAAAGCCAGTTGACGATCAGCACCGCGCCCAGCACCAGGCGCAGAAGGCCGAGGCTCCGTTCCATTCCGAGCGTCGCTACGCCCATCATGGCCGACATCACGATGACGATTTCGAGCACGGCGCGGCGGAACACAACGTCGGGCGCCGCCGACCACAGGGCGCTCAATGCGCACCAACCGAGCAGCGCCCCCAGCAGCGGCGGAACGCAGAGAAGCGCGCGAAACCCCTGCACACGCGTTGCTGCCGCAGCGACAAAGAGAAAAGAGGCAAGATAAGCCATCTGACGAAGCGCATCACCCGCGCCGGTGAATCCGCTCTCTCCTCCCGCGAGCGTGACGGCGTCGCGCGTCGCGAAGGGCTGAAGCGTCACGAAAATCACCAGCAGGAAACAGACAAACGCACACTCGGCGAGATTCCAGCTCACGCCTATGGATGGCGTTCGAATGGCGGTTTCACTGACCATGGATCACCGCATATTCGTCGTAGCGCGCCCCCAGCAAGGCAGCGAGCTTGCCTGCGGCGCGGGCAAATTTGCATAGCGGCGCCATGCGATGCGAAGCCGATGGCGCAAGCAGAAGGGCAGCCGGAGGTGAAAGGGTCAGTGCCGCAACGATCTTCGCGCATTCCCGGGCGCGCGAGAAGAAACTGTTTTCATACTTGATGAACACCCGCATGTCCGAATTGCCGATGCGAAATGCGCGCTGAAGTGCCCAGCGTGGATTGCTGCGGGATGCCGGAACATGTGCGTGGACGATGGCCTTATCTGCCCAGGCGAATTTCGCGCCCGCTTTTGCGAGCCGGGTGAAGAAATCCTTGTCCTCGCCGCCTGAAAGGGCGAAGCGGGGATCGAAGAAGGGGCGGCTCAGTGCTTCCAATGCAGTTCGGCGTATAAGCACATTCGACGTGCCGTGAATCATGGAGATGAGGCCCGTTTTCCCGCGCAGCGGAGACAGTCCCTGACATGCTTCCGCCCATCGACCGGGCCTTGCGTCAAATTCCGGCATCACTGCGCCGTGCAAGGCGTCTGCATCCGTATCTTTGGCGACCGCCAGAAAGGCCTCGAGCCAATCCGTTCCCGGCCACTCGTCGTCGTCAAGCATTGCGATGTAATCAAAGTCGTAGTTGTCCAATGCGTGAACGACAAGCGCGTTGCGGGCCTGCGCGATGCCACGCTCGGGGATGGAAATCGCTTCAAGCGGCCATGGATAGAACGCTGATTTCATGCGCATGGTGGTCGCAATGCCGTCCCTGCGTTCCGAGTCATTGTCCGCAACGAGAACGCGAAGCCCCGCATCCGTTTTGAGCCTGGCCAATGCGCCGAGCAGGCGTTCGAGTCCCTGGGGCCGGCAAAAGGTCGGGATCGTGACGACTACGCGCGACATGAACCGCGCATCCAGTCGCGCGAGAGGATCAACACACGTGCTGTGACGACAAGCTCTCCGGCCAGAATTCCCGCGAGGGAGAAAACAGGACCGGCGAGAAGCAACAGCACGAACGTTGCCCCGAGTGATACGAGCGACGCGACAAGACCTGCGGACGCGAGCCCGCGAAACTGTCCCGCGGCCTGCAGCAGCACGGATTCCGGCGTTCGAAACGTCCGGGCGGCAGTGATCGCCGCAAAAAACCCCAGGACGATCAGCGCCTGGGAGGGGTCGTATCCTTGCTTCAAGACCAGATGCGGAAACCATAGGAGCAGCGCTGCCGAGACGATCACTGTCGTGAGCCACACTGCACCGGCCGCTATTCGAAATTGGTTAACGGAATGCCTTGCTCCGCCGTGATCGCCGCGGCCAATCTGGCGTGCCATGATCGGCCGCTCGCGATCGGGAATGGCGGCCAGCACAAGCTGGATGGGGCGGATAAACAACGCCCCTGCCGCAAGGGGCGCGAATGCCGCCGGCCCGCAAAGAAATGTGACGAGATAGGCGTGAGCGTTGACGGTCAATTCGGTCAGCACAACGCCAAGCGCCGACCAGCGGGCGAGATCGCGCCAGATCGGAATATATCCGGTGATCGCGGACATGTTGCTCAAATCGAACTGTTCGACCAGATAATCCCAGCCAAAGCTCAGCAATCCGATGCACGCCGCGCCAAAAAGCAGTTCCGCTGCGCCGATGGCGGCAAGCAGATGCAGACCGCGAAGCACAAACAGTCCGATCAGGAGCGCAAGGCTGTAGCAAAGATCCGAGACAAGAACGCGCCATGCCGGCCCGCGCGCGTAGAATAGCGTGCGGGCGAACCAGCGAAGAGTCATCGCGCCCGCATAGGCCGCGAACAGGCAGGCGAGACTCCAATCGGCGCGGCTGAGCCGCATCAGGAACAGGACGCCCATGGCAGCCAGCAGCGTGAAAAGCAAATTTGTTTTCAGATATGTGCAGAGTTCATGGCCGGAAAGCACGTGGTGGCGCAGGGCGATCGCGGCCGGCGCTCCGATCAGCGCTCCCGAAAGGCTGAGGCAGAACGGCACGATCACGAGCGCGAAAGAGAAGATGCCGAACGCCGCATGCGGAAAAGTACGCAGACAGACAATTGCGGCAACGAAATGCGCAAAGGATATGCAGACCGGCCCCGATGCAGACAGGCCGTAGCGCGTCACGAGCCCGACCAGGTTTTTGGGGGCAGTCAACTCCGCGCCCGTGGAGACCGAACAGGTGACGGCGTTCATCCCGCCGAACCCGCGGTGCGTACTTCGCCCACGGCAGGACCGGCCTGCGGCGGCCGGAGCGACGAAGTGCGGGTAAGGAGCAGGCAGAGCGCGTGCGGATTGGTCACGGCGTAGCGCCAGAAAAGCCGCCGCGGTTCGCGCCACAGGCGATGCAACCACTCGAGCCCCGTGAGCTGCATCCACCGTGGCGCGCGGCTGTAATGCCCGCTGACATAATTGAAACAACCGCCGGCGCCAACCAGCCAGCCGGCGCGGATACGGTGGCGGTTGCGAACGCAAAAAGCCTGCTCGAGCGGGGTACCAAGTCCTACCCAGACGATATCTGCCCGTGCTTGGTTGATTTCCGCGCAGATGTCTGGCTCATCCTCCAACCTGAAATAGCCGTGACGGCGGCCCGCAATGACGAGCCCCGGATAAAGGGTCTGCATGACCCTTGCGCAGGCCGCGTTGTTTTCGTCCGTGGCGCCGAGCAGAAAAAAGCGCAGCCCGTGTTCGCGTGCGGCAATGGCGGCATCATGAAAGAAATCGGTGACCGCAGATCGCTCCGGAATCCGTGGCTTTGCGAGGAATCGCGCTGCCAACACAAGGGGCTGGCCGTCCGCATGCACATGATCGGCCAGTTCGTGATGGCGGCGGAGTTCCGCATCGCGCGCCGCAAGCGAAATTGCCTGGCCGTTCACGCCGAAGACGAGCTTGGGCGGAATGCTATTCGACTTGCGCGCGTTGAGGCACTCCTCGACCATGAGGCGCGTGAGGTCTGCGCACCCTATGCAGGCGACGCGCAGACCGCCCGCAATCACTTCCGGATAGGGCCTATCCGCCGCCTGCGCTGTCATCACCACGCGTTCCGTCCGCGAAGAACCGCGCGCGGCGTGGCGAAGAGAATTTGCAGGTCGAGAAGGAAGCCCGCATGGTGGACATACCAAAGATCAAAATCCACACGTTGGCGCATGTCGTCGAGTGCCGCCGTCTCGCCGCGAAAACCGTGAATCTGCGCCCAGCCCGTAATCCCCGGTTTGACGCTTTGCCGTTGTGTGTAACCGTCGATCCGCGCGCCGTAATAATCATCATGCGCGATCGCGTGCGGGCGGGGGCCGACGAGCGACATCTCGCCCCGAATGACATTTACGAGTTGGGGGATTTCATCGACACTGAGCTTGCGCAGAATTCGTCCCACCCGCGTCAGCCGCGGGTCGTTTCTCGTTACCTGTCTGACGGCGCTGTTTTCGACGACGGTGAGGGTGCGCAGCTTCAGGATGCGAAAGGGCCGCCCATCTCGTCCCAGACGCCATTGCCGGAATAGGGCGGGGCCGCGGCTTTCGAGACGGATCGCGGCTGCGGCGGCGAGCAGGATGGGCGCGGAAAAAACAAGCAAAAGGAATGCGGCCGCAAGGTCGAAGCCGCGTTTGGCCAACTGATAACCCTGTCTGTCAGTAACGGGTCTTCGCGTGGGCCGCCGCGCCGGCGGCGATGCAAGACGAAGGGTTGCGGGCTGTCGCGGCGCCGCGGTGCCCGCGGTGGCGGCCCATCCGGATTTCTCCGCCACCTGTTCGTGGATCGCCACGGCCGACCTTTCCAGTGTTACTTTTCCGGAAAGCCCTGCTGCATCCCACGCGCCACCCGGTGACGCGCATGGTGTTTCGGTTCGATACGCGGAACGACGACGGTTAACGGCTCGGGCCCGTAGTACCGCTTGCGAGTGTCATTGCGGGACGGGCGGTGGTAGCGGTCGCGCGGAGGTTGAGACGGGCGACACGCCTATCGGCCAGCCGAAGCATCGGAAGCACAGATTCGAGATTTGGTTCTTCCGGCCGCAGCGCGTAGCGTGGCAGACACCAGGGGTTCAGATTTTGACCAAGCGTGCCGGACAGTGTGGTGAAGGCGTGAGTATAGCCCGCATCGCGGACGGCCTGGACGGCCGCAGCCGAGACGTCGCCGAGATTGCCAAAGGGATAAGCAAAATGGCGGCATTTGCCGAGGCGGGAAGCAATCGCCTGCCGCGCTCCTCGCGCCTGCGCGTGCAGGTAATTCTCCGGCTGGAATGCGTTCATTGGCCAGTGCCAATGCGCGTGCGCTCCGATTTCGACACCGCGGCTGTGCAGGGCTTCGACCTCGCTCCAGGTCAGGTAACGCTCGGAGCTGAACCTTATGCGCAACGAGTCGAGCTGTCCTGCAGGAAATGCATTTCTCATCGCAGTCACGCTTTCGCGTGCGCTATCCGCGGACAGCCTCTTGAGCGCCTCCAACAAATATGGCGCGATCATCTCGCGTTGCCTGGTGGCTTCCAGTGCGATTGCTTGCGGAAAATGCGGCAGCACGTATGAGCCTTCTGGAGCGAAGTAAAGAAACAGGCGCGCGAGAATGAGCGGATTCCATTCATCGGTATCGATGTGCTGGGTGCTGACGAAGAGCGTCCATGGCAGATGCAACTCTTCGAGTATCGGAGCTGCGATCTCCAGCGTGTTGGCGTAGCCGTCGTCGGCCATCAGAAAGATGGCCCGCTTGTGACGTTCCGGCCGCTTCAGGACATCGTCGAGTGCATCGAGCGGCAGAACATCGAAACATCGCCTGAGCCGGGTAGCGATTCCACGGAAGGCTTCCACCGTATGGTGATTGATTTCGATCCGTGGATCCACGATCCGCGGCACAACACCATGAAAGAACAGAGCCGCGGGCCGGCCAAAAGGCCTCAGCATTGCGCCGGGAATCCAGCGCGCCGCCCGGCGTAGCATTTCGGAGCCTTTCATGCAGCCGCTGCTGCAATCTTCGGGCCGCGGGCGATTACCGGAAGGAAACCAGCTCGCCGTTTTTCGTGCAGGCAGGAGCAAGAAGATCAAGAATTAGCGGCGCCACGGCTTCCGGCGGATCGAGCGAGTCCGGGTCTTCGCCGGGCATCGCCTTCTGGCGCATGCGGGTGCGCAGCGGACCAGGATTGAGAAGGTTGGCGGCGACGGACGTTTCCGCACATTCCGCGGCATAGGTCAGCACGATGGCTTCCAGTGCTGCTTTGCTCATGGCATAGCCGCCCCAATAGGCGCGGAACCGGCGCGCGGCGCCCGAGGTGATAAAGAGAGCGCGGCCCGCCCCGGATCGCCGAAGCAGCGGATCCATCGAACGGATCAGCCGCCAGTTGGCCGTCACATTCACGTCCAGGCATTCGGCAAAGATTTTCGGATTGAGCTGTGCAAGCGGCGTCAATGTGCCAAGAACGCCTGCGTTGCCGAGCAAAGCGTCGAGCCGTCCCCAACGCTCGAAGATCGTGGCACCCAGCCGGTCGATGGCCGAAAAATCCTTCACATCGAGCGGCACAAGCGTGGCGGTTCCACCCGAGCCGCGGATCTCGTCATCAACTTCTTCGAGCGCGCCTACCGTTCGTGCGACCAGAACGACATGCGCGCCTTCCGCGGCCAGCGCTTTGGCCGCCGCTCGTCCGATCCCGCGCGAAGCACCCGTGACGAGGGCGATCCGTTCGGAGAAACGAGGCGCCGGCGGTGCTTTCTCCGAGTTCACGCAACCTCGGCGAGTAGCGAAAGCTGGCCATCCTTGCGACCGCCCTGGACGTCGGTGAGTTCGATCGGGTAATCACCCGAAAAACAGGCATCGCAGAACTGCGGATGCTTCCCATTGCGCTTTGCTGCGCCGGTGGCGCGGTACAGGCCGTCTATCGAAACAAAGGCGAGGCTATCCGCTTCGATGTGTCGGCGCATTTCCTCGACGGTCATGGCATGTGCGAGCAGTTCTTCGCGGTTCGGCGTGTCGACGCCATAAAAGCAGGAATTCGTCGTTGGCGGACTTGCGATGCGCACGTGTACTTCAGCGGCGCCGGCGTCGCGGACCATCTCGACGATCCTTTTGGACGTCGTGCCGCGCACGATCGAATCGTCCACCAGAACGACCCGTTTGTTTTTCAGGACCGCGCCATTGGGATTGTGTTTGAGCTTCACGCCCAGATGGCGGATGCGGTCCGATGGTTCGATGAAAGTCCGTCCGACATAATGATTGCGGATAATGCCAAATTCGAAGGCTATGCCCGATTGCGCGGCGAAGCCGAGCGCGGCAGGGACACCGGAGTCCGGCACCGGTATCACCATATCGGCCGATACGGGTGCTTCCCGCGCAAGCTCTTCGCCGATGCGCTTGCGCACTTCGTAGACATTGCGGCCTTCCACCGTCGAATCGGGGCGGGCGAAATAGACATATTCGAACACGCAGAAACGGCATGGCTCGGGGCGGAACGGATGATAGGATTCGATACCGTCTTTCGTGGCGACGATGATTTCGCCGGGCTCTACATCGCGTACGAAATCGGCGCCGATAATGTCGAGCGCGCAGGTCTCGGAGGCAAGAATGGGAGCGCCGTCGAGCCTGCCGAGCACCAGGGGCCGCACGCCGAAGGGATCGCGCGCACCGATCAGTTTGCGCGACGTCAGCGCCACGAGCGAATAGGCGCCATGAAGCTTTCCCAGCGCATCGATGAGGCGGTCCACCACCGGGTTGTACTGGCTGCGCGCCATGAGATGGATGATCGTTTCGGTATCGGAGGTGGACTGGAAGATCGCGCCCTCGCGAACCAGTTCGGACCGCAGCACGCCGGCGTTGGTCAGGTTTCCATTATGCGCGATGGCAATCCCGCCGCCTGCGAGCTCGGCGAACATGGGCTGGATGTTGCGCGCGATGGATCCGCCCGTCGTCGAATAGCGGGTGTGGCCGACCGCCTGCATTCCCCTGAGCTTCTGGGCATGCACACTGTTCTTGCCGAAGATATCGCCAACGAGACCCGGATGTCGTTCGGCGATGAACTGTGTGCCGTCATAGGTGACGATGCCTGCCGCTTCCTGGCCGCGATGCTGCAGCGCATGGAGTCCCAGCACCGTCAGCATGCCTGCATCAGTCCGGCCGAAGACGCCGAATACGGCGCATTCCTCGTGAAATTTGTCGGGGAATGGCGCGCTCATTGCCGGCCTGTCCCGGATGCGCTTGTGTTGGCGATCAACTGATCGAGCGCATGGCGATCGGCCGCCTGGTAGACCTTCCGATGATGCCTGCGGACAGGCGCGACGGCATCCGACGCGAGGGATTCGTCCCCCACGAATCTCGTGCGCTCCAGGCTTGGGAGGAGAGACGAAATCACATCGCTTGACGCGCGAACGACCGGCAGAAGTCGCGCTCCCGTTAGCCAGGCAGGCTGAGCGTCAACTGGCACGACGAGGGAAAAGGCAAGATAGACAAGGCCAACCAAAGCCAGCCCGCGCGCGATGCCGAATGGGACACCCAGACACCGGTCCGCAGTGCCGACCGGGGAACGACGCACACTTTGCGCGATGCGATGGCTGGCAAATCCAAGTGGGATGACCACGAGAACAAATATTCCGGCGTATGCGAGCACCGGCGCAACGAAGGGCGTGGAAATATGCCCGCGCAGGAATGTGCTGGCTGAGGGTCCGAACCAGATAGCTGCCGCCGCCGCGGCCGCCCAGGCAAGGATCGACAGCACTTCGCGCACAAAGCCGCGCAGGACGGCTATGATCGTGGATACGATCACCACCCCGGCAACCAGAACGTCAACCCAGAAAATGTTCAACCCGTGCATCGACTCGGATGTTACCATGCCGCGCGTTCCGGCGCCCGGTTTTCGCTCGCCCCTGCGATCCGTGCCAAGTCAACTACGTCGCGCGCCTCCCGAAAGGCAAGCCCGGCTGGTGCGGCCTTTATCCCTGCCGGGACAATGGCGGTGGTAAACCCCAGCTTGGCAGCTTCCTTCAGCCGCAGCTCGGGCTGTGGCGCCGGACGGATTTCGCCCGTGAGGCTGATTTCGCCAAAAAATACGCTGCCTTTTGGCAATGCCTGTCCGGTCAAAGAGGAAATCAGAGCAGCTGCTGCGGCCAAATCGGCTGCCGGCTCGCCAATTTCGAGCCCGCCGGCCACATTCAGGTAAACATCATGGCCACTCGCGCCCAGTCCGGCGCGGGAATCGAGCACCGCGAGAATCATCGCGAGCCTGCCTGTGTCCCAGCCGACCACAGCGCGGCGTGGTGTCCCATAGCTGGTGCGGGCCACGAGAGCCTGGACTTCGACAAGGAGCGGACGGGTACCCTCGAGCCCGGCGAAGACGGCAGTGCCGGGTGCATTGCTGTTGCGGTCGCCGAGAAACAGCGCCGAGGGATTGGCCACTTCGGCAAGGCCAGCACCTGTCATTTCGAATACGCCGATCTCGTCGGTCGCACCGAAGCGGTTCTTCACTGCCCGCAATACGCGAAAATGATGACCCCGCTCGCCTTCGAAATAAAGCACGGCATCGACGAGGTGTTCGACTGCTTTGGGCCCTGCGATCTGTCCGTCCTTGGTGACATGGCCCACCAGAAGAAGCGCCGCACCGCTCGTCTTCGCGTAGCGCACCAGATCGAAGGACGCCGTGCGCAGCTGCGCAATCGTCCCCGGCGCGGCATCGAGCGCCGAAGTCCAGATCGTCTGGATGGAATCGATAGCGACAATTCCGGGCGTCGGACCCGCCTCAAGCGTGGCCAGAATATCTTCGACACAGGTTGCCGCGCCCAAAGCGACCGGCGCGTCGGCCAATTGCATGCGCGCTGCCCGCAGCCGGACTTGGCCTATCGCCTCTTCGCCCGAAATATAGACGGCCCTTTCGCCGGTTCGCGCATAGGCCGCGAGCGCCTGAAGGATCAGCGTCGATTTGCCGACGCCGGGATCGCCGCCGACAAGCACTGCCGAGCCGGGAACCAACCCGCCGCCGCACACGCGATCAAATTCGGCGATGCCGGTTGCCCGCCGCGCAGGCGCAGTCTCTTCCGTTCTTAGATCTTCGAGTGAAATCACGCGGCCGCGCGCCGGCTTGCGCGCCGCGCTGCCAAGCGGCGCAGATGCTCTCTCTTCGACGATCGTGTTCCAGGCGCCGCAGGCTTCGCACCGCCCCGACCATTTGGCCGCGACAGCACCGCAGGCCTGACAGACGTGATTTGTTTGAGAACGGGCCATGCTTACACCCGCCTATTTGTTACCTCCCCGGCATGCCGGGGAGATAAGAGTTCATCGCGACCACCAATCAAATTCAGCCGCGAATCTCCATCTTGATGGGACCTTCGGCGCGACCATGGATGAACTGGTCGACGTAAGGGTTGCCGCTTGAATCGATGTCCGAGGTCGGGCCCTGCCAGATGATCTTGCCGCGATAAAGCATGGCGATCCGGCTGGAGATTTTCCGCGCGCTGGCGATGTCGTGCGTGATCGAAAGAGTCGTAACGCCAAGATCCTTCACGGTCGAGACGATAAGATCGTTGATGACGTCGGCCATGATCGGATCCAGACCGGTCGTGGGCTCGTCGAAAAAGATGATTTCGGGTTCGGCGGCAATGGCACGGGCGAGCCCGACGCGCTTCTGCATGCCGCCCGAGAGTTCTGCGGGCCACAGCGCCGCCACCTCGGGCCCCAGTCCGACCTTCGCCAGCTTTTCGATAGCGATGGCTTTCGCGCTGGCGCGCGGCATGCCGCGGCCCTGGATGAGCCCGAAGGCAACGTTCTCCCAGACCGGCAGGCTGTCGAAAAGCGCGGAACCCTGGAACAGCATGCCGAATTTGCGGAGCACGGTGTCGCGACGGCCGCCGGAAAGATGTGTGACCTCCTGGCCGTCGACGAAGATTTGGCCGGCCTCCGGGCGAAGGATCCCAAGGACGCATTTGATCATCACCGATTTGCCCGTGCCCGAGCCGCCAATGACGACGAGCGATTCGCCGCGCGGGATCGAAAGGTCGACGCCGTCGAGCACGATCTTGCGCCCGAAGCGCTTTTTCACGCCCCTGAGTTCCACTTTTGGCGTTTCGTCCGCCGTTGCCGTCATCGCGTAAACAGGATGGAAGTGAGGAAATAATTTGCGGCGAGGATCAGAATCGAGGAGGTGACGACGGCGTTCGTCGTCGCCGTGCCGACGCCCTGCGCACCGCCCTTCGAATGAAAACCGTTGTAGCAGCCCATCAGGGCGATGATGAAGCCGAACACCGCCACCTTGATGACACCGCTCTCCACGTCCAAGTTGGTCATGAAATCCATCGTGTTCTTGATGTAGATCGCGCCGTTGAAGCCGAGGCTTTCCGTCGCGATCACATAGCCGCCGAACACGCCTATCGCATCGGCCACAAGCACCAGGAGCGGCATCGTGACCACCGCCGCCACGAGGCGGGGCACCACAAGATAGCGTATCGGGTTGGTCGAAAGGGTCGTCAGCGCATCGATCTGTTCTGTCACGCGCATTGTGCCAATTTCCGCGGCGATGGCGGCGGCGACACGCCCGGCCACCATCAACCCCGCGATAACCGGTCCCAGCTCGCGCGTGATTCCCAGCACGACGATGTTGGGAACAACGGCCTCAGCACCGAACCGGTTGCCGCCGACATAGATTTGCAGCGCGAGCGCGCCGCCGGTGAAGAATGCTGTAAGGCCCACGACGGGCAGGGAGTAATAGCCGATGCGAAGCATCTGCTGCCCAATAAGATACCAGTAGACAGGCGGTCGTACGCAATTGATGAGCGCCGAAAACGTGAACACCGCGAGCCTGCCGGTCTGAGCGAGAAAGGCGAGAAAGACGCGGCCGATGGCGGCGAGAATGTTCACGATGTGCTCACATAGTGCCGCGGGAAGCGGGTGCCAAGACCGGTGAGTATTTCGTAATTCGCCGTGCCGGCCGCAACTGCCGCCTCTTCCAGCGGAATGGTGTCGCCGACGAACTCAACCTCGCAGCCGGGTACTGCGGACGGGATATCGGTGACATCGAGCGTAATCAGATCCATGGAGACTCGGCCCACCACGGGTACCCGAATCCCTCCGATCGCGCCCGAACCCCTGTTTCCGATCGCACGCATGAGACCGTCCGCATATCCGAGCGCCACGGTCGCGAGCGCCGACGGACGCAGCGTGTGGAAGGTCGCTCCGTAACCAACGCTCTCCCCCTTGTCAACGCGCCGGACCTGGAGGATGCGGCCGGTCAGCTGCGCCACGGTCCGGAACGGATTGGATGCATCCGCAAGAGGATTGCCACCATAAAGCGCAATCCCCGGCCGAACGAGGTCAAACGCATAATTCTTCCCAAGGAGAACGCCCCCCGACGCAGCAAGGCTTGCCGGCGCAGGTGGCAGAATGGCAATCGCTGCGCGAAAGCGCTCAAGCTGCTCGAGATTCATTCTTGCGGCCGGATTATCAGAACAGGCGAGATGACTCATTACAAGGACCGTATTGATGCCTGTCAGACGTGGCCCGGCTTCGGCCGCGAGCGTTGCCAGTTCGTTGGCCGGGAGCCCGAGTCGGTTCATCCCGGTATCGACATGCAACGCCGCATCGAGCACCGCGCGCCGCGAATTTGCGGCGGCGGACCAGGTCGCAATCTCATCCAGCGAATTCAACACCGGCGTGAGCCGATGCGCGATGAATTGTTCCGTATTTTCCGGCGACACGCCGTCGAGAACGAAAATCCGCCCGTGTGGCACGATCGGCCGCAGCGCGATTCCTTCCTCCAGCCGCGCCACAAAGAACGTTTCGCACCCCGCCTCCGAAAGCGCCCGCGCCACAGGGACTGCGCCGAGCCCATAGGCATCGGCCTTCACGACGCCCGCGACTGGCGCGCCGGAGAGCGTCCCGCACAGCCGAAAATTCTCGGCGATAGCGCCGAGCCGAACGGTCAGCAAAGCACTCCCTCTCCGCCACTCCTGGGGAAGAGGACTGGGGTGAAGGGGATTCTCGGCGGCGCTGGTGTCGGATATTTGCTTCAATCCCGAATCCACACTTCGACATCCGTTGCGCGTCTGCGCCCGCTCACCCTAACCTGCTCCCCCAATCGTAGGGGAGAGGGAATTACGCCACGCGTTCCGACAGGTCCTTGAAACGGGTGAAGCGGTCGTCGAAGAAAAGTTCGATCTTGGTGGTCGGTCCGTGGCGATGCTTCTCGACCAGCAGATCGGCTACGCGCTCGACCCGCTCCCACTTCTCTGTCCACTTGTCGAACTCCGGATCGCCCTCCTCCGGCTTGCGCGATTTCAGATAGTAGGCCTCGCGGAATACGAACATCACCACATCTGCATCCTGCTCGATCGAGCCCGATTCGCGCAGGTCCGAAAGCACCGGCCGCTTGTCGTCGCGGCTATCCACGCCGCGCGACAGCTGCGACAACGCAAGCACGGGCACGTTCAGTTCCTTGGCCAGCGTCTTCAATCCCTTGGTTACTTCCGTGATTTCCTGCACCCGGCTTTCCACCCTTCGCGTCGGCTCAATGAGTTGAAGATAATCGATTACTACGAGACCGATTTTCTTCTCGCGGTGCAGGCGGCGCGCCCGCGCGGCGATCTGCGCGATCGAGATACCGCCGGAATCGTCAATATAGAGCGGCAGCGTGCTCAGCTCCTGCATCTTGAGCACGAAGCGTTCCCATTCGGATTCGGCGAAGCGGCCCGAGCGAATCTTGAACATCTCTATTTCGGTCTGCTCCGAGAGAATGCGCGCCGAAAGTTGTTGGGCCGCCATTTCCAGGGAGAAGAACAGAACCGGCGCGCCGCGCGAAACCTCTGCAGCGTCCATCGTGTCCTGCAGGTGCAGCCGCGCCGCGTTGAAGGCAATATTGGTTGCCAGCGCGGTCTTCCCCATGCCGGGCCGACCGGCAAGGATCAGAAGATCGGATGGCTGCAAACCGCCGAGAAGAGAATCGATATCCGTAAAGCCGCTTGACACGCCGGAAATGCGACCGCCGCGCTTTTGCGCCTGCTCGGCCGCCCTGACAGCGCGTGCAAGAGCTTCGGCAAAATCGAGCGGCCCTTCACCGTACCGTGAACTTTCCGAGATTCCATAGAGCGCCTTCTCGGCTTGCGAGATTTGCATAGCCGGCGGCTTTTCGAGCGGCGCTTCATACGCCGTGTTGACGATGTCCTCGCCGATATGGATGAGGGCGCGGCGTACCCACAGGTCGTGAAGAATGCGCGCATAATCGCGGACATTGGGCAAAGCGGGGGCTGCTGCGCTGAGATTGGCGAGATAGTCGAGGCCGCCCGCCTCGACCAGTCCCGGATCGGCTTTCAACTGGGCGTGCAACGTGAGCGGGCTGATAACCATGCCGCCACGCTCGAACGTCGCAACCATCGCTTCGTACAGCCGCTGATGAAGAGGCTCGTAGAACTGCTCCGGCCTGAGGAGAGCGGATACGCGTTCGATCGCTTGATTGTCCACGAAGATAGCGCCGAGCAGGGCTTGCTCGACATCGATGTCGTAAGGGACGTGGCGATAGACCTCTTGTTCCATGCTGTCCGCGCGCTGCAAGGGGAGGCGAATCAATCGGCCGCCCGCGCGCGCCGCAAGGTATCGCCGGCGTTGCCCACAGGATTAATTGGAGGCGACTGCCTAAGCGGCTCGTACCGGCATTGCCTCGGTGCCCGCGAATCGCATCGTCCGCTCCGATTCAAACATGTAGTCGCGGGTGAGCGGCAGCGTCTCGATCTGCCTGGTAAGCTGGATCTGGAAGACGACGAGACCCTCGCGCCGGAACGCCATCTCGGCGCCGGCGAGGTAGAACTCCCACATCCGGCAAAATCGCTCATCGTACAGTTCGGCGACGAGGTTCCATTGGGCCTTGAACCGCCGCCGCCACTCTTTCAGAGTTTCGGCATAGTGCAGGCGCAGAACCTCGACGTCGGTGACAATCAGGCCCGCGCGTTCGATAACCGGGATCACTTCGCTCAGCGCCGGCGTGTAGCCGCCCGGGAAAATATATTTCGCTGTCCAGGGATTGGTGACGCCTGGTCCATCACTGCGGCCAATGGTGTGAAGAAGCGCCACGCCGTCATTCCGGAGAAGCGCGCGGACCTTGTTGAAGAACGCGGGATAATAGGGCACCCCCACATGTTCGAACATGCCGACCGAGACGATGCGGTCGAACGTACCGTTCAGTGCCCTGTAGTCGACGAGTTCGAAACGGCAGCGTTCGCCCAAGTTTGCCGCTTGGGCGCGCTTGCGCGCAACTGCAATCTGTTCTTCCGAAAGCGTTACGCCGAGGACCTTGGCCCCGCAGTCGCGGGCGAGATCGAGCGCGAGCCCACCCCAGCCGGAACCGATATCGAGAACGTTCAGGCCGGGCACATTGAGGTAGAGCTTGGCGGCAATGTGGCGCTTCTTGCCGATCTGCGCCTCGTCAAGTGTTTCACCGGGTTCGGAAAAATAGGCGCAGGAATATTGCCGATCGCGATCGAGGAATATGTCGTATAGCTTGCCCGACAAATCATAATGATGCGCGACATTTCTGCGGGCCCGTGCCGAATGATTGCGCTGGGCAAGCCGGCGCGTCATCAGCCGCCAGCGGCGTACCAGGCCCAGCAATCCACCCGGCCGCACGCGCGCGAGGTTGTCCATGAGAAGATCAAGGAGGTCAGCGATATCGCCGTTCTCCACCGTGAGCCGGCCATCCATGTACAACTCGCCGAGCTTCAGTTCGGGATTGAACCACAGTTCGAAAAAGGCGCGGCGATCATGGAGGCGCATCACCATTTCCGGCGCGCCCGCGCCAAAGCGCATCCGCCGGCCGTCGGCCGTCTCTAAAATCAGCGTGCCCGTTTTGATGACCGATGCAAATAGCCGATCGAGCATTGGAGCCTTCCCCTTCCGAGCGCCCTACCGTAACCAAGGAAAGTAGGGAAAGAAAACAAGGTTCCCTCGCAGGTTGAGTGGGGCGGCGCGGCCAATATTCGCTCCCGCGCGCTTCGCGCTGGCGATTCGACCGCCGCTCGCTTAAACCAGCCTATCTCACCACAGGGGCGCCTGGGACCTTGATCTGCGCATGAGCCTGCGTGCTGAACTCTTGAGACTGGGAATCCGCCTGTTCCTGAAGCCGGGACTGCACCCGGGCATCAGCATTGCCGAACGTCGCCGCAAGCTGGGCGCCTATGAAGGATGGATTCGCCGTCCGCCTGCCGGTACGCAGACATTGGAGCTTCCGCTCGGCGCGGTACCGACCGTTCGGGTCTTGCGGCCGGCCGCGGAACCTGGCCGGCACGTGCTTTTCCTGCATGGCGGGGGCTACATTACGGGCTCGCCGGCTCTTTATCGCCATATACTGTGGCGGTTCGCAGAAGCATGCCGCGCGGAAATCGCTGCCATAGATTACCGGCTCGCGCCCGAACATCCATTTCCGGCCGCTTTGGATGATGCCATGGCCGCGTGGCAGGCGCTCCTATCCGAGGGCGTCGATCCGCGCCACTGCGCCGTGCTCGGCGATTCCGCGGGCGGTGGGCTCGCGCTCGGTCTGGCCCTTCGCCTGCGCGATGAAGACCTGCCCATGCCGGGAGCCGTGGTTGCGATATCGCCATGGACGGATCTTGCGATCACCGGCGAATCCTGCCGAAACGACGCTGCCGATCCGATGCTGAAATCGGACTGCCTTGAGCCCTTCGCTGCGCAATATCTCCAGGGCACGGATCCCTGCCACCCGTATGCGTCCCCTCTTTACGGCGATCCGCAGGGCCTGCCGCCAATCCTGCTGCAGGTCGGAAGCGATGAGATTCTGCGCGACGATTCGATCCGAATGGCGGAAAGGCTGCGCGCGGGCGGTTGTCCGGTCACGCTCGAAATCTGGTCCCGCATGCCCCATGTCTGGCACGCTTTCGCGCCGCTCATGCCGGAAGCGACACGTGCTATTGCGCGCATCGGCGCCTTTGTGAACGGGGTGATGACGGGCGGTGCCGCTTGCCTCAACTGAGACGTGTCTAGACCATCCGATACAGAATGGTGGACCCGTCGCTGCCCTTTAGTTCCACGCGGACCAGCTGGCCGCTGTCGTCATACCAGACGTCCTGGGGAAAAGTGGCCATGATCTGATAGTGGTGGGCCCGCCGCAGACGGCCCTGCACGAGGATATTTTCCTCGCCGCGATCCGTGACCCGGATAGGCTCGAGCCCCCCATTCCGCGTGTCGAGCGCAACATTCTGGGCAACAAGGGCCGGATTCCAAAGACTGAACGGGATGATGGTTGATGGCGGCATTGCGCTGAGCTTGCCGTCGCATTCTACCACGACCTTCCCGCCGTGCGCCGCTGCGCTGGCGTGGTGGATCGTACCATTGTCGTCAGTTGTAGAGTTCATGGCGAGCAGGCGTCCATCCGCCCATAGCTCGTTTTCCGTCTGGTCGAACTGATAAAGCGTCAGAAAGGCAAAACCGACCTTTACGTGAGTCACCATCTGGACGGTTGTGTCTGGCCCGTCATGTCCGAAGCGTATGGAATTGGTCCCGATCTGTGCGCCGTCGCGCATGACGGCAAAATTCACCGTGGCCGCGGACGGGACGGCTGGCGGTGTTGCTGCCCCGGCGGGATCACCCGTCAGCATAGTCGCTGCGCTCATGGCAATCACCAGGGCGAATGGTCGTTTCATCAAGCACCTCCGTACATAAATCTACCTCGTCTGTTCCCGCGCGCATTTACATTTCATGCTTCAGGATGAAATTCGCCCGTGCAGCTTCGGGCATTTTGGTTCCCGATTACCAAATGAAGTGTGCTGCGGAACCTGAAGCCTTTGTCGGTGGTTGGCTTACAGATCAGCCATGCTGCGAACGATTATTGTCCGTCTTGTCGAGTTCTCCACGCGGTTTGCCCGGGCCGTGGTCGCGAGCGGTGTAATCATTGCTTCGCTATGTACATTCTATGCGATGCAACACTTCTCGGTCGTAACGGATGTAAGGCAATTGTTTCCATCCGACCTGCCATGGGCCCGGCGCGCGTCCCAGTTCATGGACGCCTTTCCGCAATATGAAGTCCTCGTCGTGGTCGGCGCTCCCACGCCCGAGCTCGCACAAAAAGCCAGCGCGGAACTAACGGCGGCGCTGAACTCGGACCGCGCGCATATCCGTACCGCCGTGCAACCGCAGGGTGGCACATTCCTCGCCCGGAACGGATTTCTATTCATGTCTACGGCGCAGCTCGCCCACACGGCGGCCCAAATGGAACGGGCGCGCCCGCTGCTGCAGATTCTTGCAACCGATCCGAGTCTGCGCGGTGTTCTCCAGGCTTTGTCCGCGGGAATAGCCGGTGTGGAAAGGCGCGCCTACCCGCCGGACGCGCTCACAACACCGCTGACCGCGGGAGCAAACACGGTACAGGCGGCCCTCGACGGGCGGCCGGCGTGGTTTTCGTGGCAGAATCTCGCCAACGGTGAAACGGCGCAGCGCGCACCCGTGCTTCGTTTCATCGAAGTCGCGCCGGTCCTGAATTTCAAGGCGCTGCAGCCCGCGAAAATGACAACCGACGCGATCGCGCGCACCGCGAGCCTGCTCGGACTTGCTCGTCATTATCAGGCCAGTGTCCGGATCACCGGCCTTGCGCCCATGAACGATGCCCAATTCGCCACGCTTAAGGAGAATGCTGCACTGAACGCCGCGATATCGGTGTTGGCCGTGCTGATCATTCTGTGGCTGGCGCTGCGTTCCTGGAAGATCATTTTCGCGGTTGTTTTCAATGTCGTCTGCGGCATGGCCATGACTGCGGCGCTGGGCCTGTGGCTGGTTGGTGCGCTGAACCTGATTTCCGTTGCATTCTTCGTTCTCTTCGCAGGGCTCGCGATTGATTTCGGCATCCAGTTCAGCGTCCGCTACCGCGCGGAGCGCCACGAAACGGGCCGGCTGGATAGCGCGCTTTCCGGTGCGGCCCAAAAAGCAGGCTGGTCACTCGCGCTTGCGGCAGCCGCCACCGCGATTGGCTTCTCCTCGTTTCTGCCGACGGGCTATCGCGGCCTTTCCGAGTTGGGCGAAGTTGCCGGACCTGGCATGATCATCGCGTTCCTCAGCAGCATCACCCTTCTGCCGGCGCTCCTCAAACTTGTCGACCCGCCCGCGGAACCAGGAGAAATGGCTTTCGCCGCGCTCGCCCCCATAGATCGCTTTCTGCACCGGCACCGCTATCACGTACTTTATGGTACGCTCGCCGTCGTCTGCCTTGCGTCGCCGCTTCTTGTGTTTCTTCGCTTCGACTTCAATACGCTGCATCTGCAAAACTCCAAATCGCCACCCGTCGCGGCTTATCTCGAACTGAGAAAGAATCCCGAAACGGGCGCCAACGCTGCGGATCTGATTGCGCCAGATCTCGCAACGGCGCAGGCGGACGCGCGCGAGTTGGCGATGCTGCCCCAGGTCGGGGGGACACGCACGCTCGCAAACCTCATTCCGGATAACCAGCCCGCAAAGCTCGCAATCATCCGCCGGATGGCGATGGTGCTCGCGCCCGTGCTCAATCCCCCGCGCCTGCGATCGAGGCCGACCGATGAGGACGAGATCGCGACGCTCGAATCGACTGCTCGTCAGCTCTCGCAACTCGCGAAACGCGGCGGCGCGGCAGGGCGCGCCGCGGCCCATCTGTCGGATCTGCTCGTAAAGCTCGCCTACAGTGATCCAGCCACGCGCGCGCCTGTGTCGGACGCGCTGGTTCTTCCGCTCGAGGTTTCGCTGCAGGATCTTCGCTACGCATTGCAACCCCGGTTGGTGACAATCGCCGATATACCGTCCGATCTCAAACGGCAATGGCTCGCATCCGACGGGCGCGCGCGTGTGGAGATTCTGCCCAAGGGCGACCCCGAAGATACCTCATCGCTCGCCGCTTTCGTGCGCGCCCTGCTTGTCCATCATCCTGCTGATATCACAGGTCCTGCGGTGCTGCTCTACGAAGCCGGTAGAACCGTCGCGCGCGCCTTTGTGGAGGCAGGTCTTTTTGCCATCGCCGCGATTGCCCTGTTGTTGTGGATCGCGCTCCGTCGCCTGCGCGACGTGTTTTTCACGCTCGTTCCCTTGCTCCTGGCAGCATTATTGACGCTTGAACTGTGCGTGATCTTCAACGTCGCGCTCAATTTTACCAATATCATTGCCTTCCCGCT
Organism: Rhizomicrobium sp.; assembly: GCA_035502355.1. Lineage (GTDB taxonomy): Bacteria > Pseudomonadota > Alphaproteobacteria > Micropepsales > Micropepsaceae > Rhizomicrobium. The sequence continues at coordinate 33,264 of DATJUM010000010.1, forward strand.
CCTGCTCGGCGTCGGCGTGGCCTTCAAGATTTATTACATCATGGCGTGGCGGCGGGGCGGCACGGCACTCGTGCAGTCAACGCTGACGCGGGCAGTGCTGTTCAGCGGCCTGACGACGGCGACCGCGTTTGGAACACTGTGGATGTCCAGCAATCCGGGCACCTCCAGCATGGGCCAGCTGATGGCGCTCGCATTGCTGTGTACCATGATGGCCGCCGTACTCTTCCAGCCCGTGCTCATGGGCCCCCCGCAAACCGTGACCGCGCCGGTGTCGCCCGGCGGGAGGCCGCTATCCAATCGTGAGGAGATACTGTCTCCCGTCCCGATCAGGCGCGGGTGATGAACGTCCAGTCGACCCGTTTGATCGAGTCGGACGCGCCATGCCTCAGTGCGGCTATCGACAATCTGCGTGGCATCGTCGTGCTGATGGTCATAGCCGTGCATGCCGTGCTCGCTTATGCGGCCTATGCGACGGTCGGCCCGTTCGATAGTCCGCCCTATCAGTGGCGCACCTTCCCAATTGTCGACGCGCAGCGCTTCATTGGTTTCGACATTTTCTGTGCCTGGGCGAACGTCTTCTTGATGCCGCTGTTTTTTCTGGTGTCGGGATTTTTCGTCTGGAAAAGCCTGGAGCGAAACGGCGCGTTGCGCTTTGCGCTCCGGCGAGCCGCGCGGCTGGGGCCGCCCTTCGTACTCGGTGTCGCAGTGATCATGCCGGTCGCGATCTATCCGGCCTATGCGATGAGAACGGGACATCCCGAACTGTCGGACTACCTGCGGCAATTGTGGAATCTGCCGTTCTGGCCTGATGGTCCGATGTGGTTTCTGTACATGCTGCTGGTATTCGACCTTATCGCGGCGGGCCTGTATGCGGCATTTCCAGGGGCACATGGCCGCCTCAGGCGAATTGCTTTTCAGGCCGCGCGCAGACCAGTTCGTTTCCTTGCTGTTTTTTTTGCGTTTTGCGCTCTGGCCTACATCCCGCTCGGGACAGTATTCGGACCGATGCGTTGGTTTCAGTGGGGTCCGTTCTCGTTCCAGGAGAATTTCGTTGCGCTTTACGCCGTGTGTTTCGGGGCCGGCATAGTGCTCGGCGCGTCCAGTCTGGAAAACGGCCTCTTTTATCCACGCTTCGCATACCGATGGAAGTACTGGATGCCCGCGGCCATGCTGCTGTTCGCGGTTTGGCTCCTGGTCTCTGCAGAGACATTCACAACCGCAACGGCGTCGGTGGGATGGATGCTGGCTGACGCGATTGCTCTCGTACCGGCCTGCTTTGCGAGCTGCCTGTGTGTGTTGTTGCTCATGGTCCGGTACGGCCATGTACGAACGGGCCTGCTGCAGAGTCTGCAGTCCAATTCCTTCGGCATGTACTGGGTACACTATGCGCTACTAACATGGCTGCAGTTTGCCCTGCTGGATTTCCCTCTTCCTGCCATCATGAAGGCAATTGTAGTTTTCGCCGCGGGCACCGTGCTCAGCTGGACGATCGCGGTCGCGCTCCGGTACGTTCCCGTCCTGAGTGGATTCCTTGGCGTTGGGCAGCGCCGGGGGGTACGCCCGGTGACGTCGTTGCGCGCACCAATGCCGCTGCCCGATTGACGCCACGCGCGGAGGATGGGGCGAAGGGTTTGGTTTGCGCGCGTGACGGGACTGGCGTAAGTTCCGCCGGTCACAGATTCTGCGAATACAGGCCTGCGGCGCGAAATGTCTCCCCCGGTGGCTCGTTCTCCCCCTTGTGCCATGCGCAGACCAGCCGCGAGGTTGACCTTGGTCCGGTTGCGAACTAACCCCATTTAGGGGTGTGTCGAACTCCGGAGCCTGGGTGAGACGTTCATTTCTGTCCTATGCCGGGGGAAGCTTCGTTCTCGGCGTTCTGGCGATCGGTCTGTCCATGTTGACCGGCTGCAGCCGCGGCGGCGGCCAGCCGGGTTTTGCCAATCGCGTGCCAAATGTCGGGGTGGTGACAATCCACTATCAGCCGGCGCTGCTCACGACCGAGCTTCCAGGACGAACCAGCCCCTTTCAAGAGGCGGATGTGCGGCCGCAGGTGAACGGCATTTTAATCAAGCGTCTGTTCGAAGAGGGCGGTACCGTTCATGCCGGTCAGCTGCTCTATCAGATCGATCCCGCGCCCTACCAGGCCGCATTCGACAGCGCCAAGGCCGCGCTTGCCAATGCACAAGCCAATCTTGTCACGACCCGCGCCAAATCCGAGCGCTACGCCAATCTTCTCAAGCAGAACGCCATCGCGCCGCAGGATTATGACGACGCCTTCGCCGCCTGGAAACAGGCGCAGGCGAATGTGCTGCAACAGCAAGCCAATCTCGAAAGCGCACGCATTAATCTTGATTACACCCGCGTCACCGCGCCGATAACCGGCCGGATCGGGCGTTCGCTTGTCACTGTCGGTGCCCTTCTCACGGCGAATCAGACCAATGTCCTCGCCACGATCGACACGCTCGATCCGATCTATGTGGACATCAACCAGTCGAGCGCAGAGCTTCTCGCGCTGAAAAAGGAACTGGCGGAAGGCCAGCTCAATGGCAGTACGCCGGAGATGGCGCGTGTTACGCTCATCCTGGAGGATGGTTCGGTTTATCCGCTTGACGGCACGCTGAAATTCTCCGAGGCGAGTGTCGATCAGAATACCGGTGCGGTGGTGCTGCGCGCCGTGTTCCCCAATCCGAAAGGGGTTCTCCTGCCCGGCATGTATGTCCGCGCGCGAATCGTCGAAGGTATTGATTCGCATGCCATCCTGGCGCCCCAGCAGGGCGTGAGCCGGGATGAGAAGGGCGAGCCGACAGCCCTCGTGGTCGACAATCACGGCATCGCACGGCTGCGGATTCTTCAGGCGCCCCGCGCCGTTGGAGGTTCCTGGTTGGTGACGGCGGGTCTCGCACCTGGCGACAGAATGATCGTCGACGGGCTTCAGTTTGTTCAGCCGGGCGCGCCGGTGCATGCGGTGCCGGCCGCGACACCATCCACAAGTCATTCCTGACGCGCGATGTCCCGCTTCTTTATCGATCGGCCGGTTTTCGCCTGGGTGATCGCGATCGCGATCATGCTCGTCGGCACGCTTTCGATTCTCACCCTGCCGGTGATGCAATATCCCACGATCGCGCCGCCTGCGGTAAACATCAGCGCGTTCTATCCCGGCGCCTCTGCGGAAACCGTGCAGAACTCGGTAACCCAGATCATCGAGCAGCAACTGACGGGGCTCGACAACCTTCTGTATTTCTCGTCTTCGAGCAGTTCGGCCGGCGGCGTCAACATTTCGGCGACGTTCGCCCCCGGCACCAATCCCGACATCGCCCAAGTACAGGTGCAGAACCGGCTGCAGCAGGCCGTGGGGCTGCTGCCGTCGGAAGTGGTGCAGGAGGGAATTTCGGTCAACAAATCCCAGCAGAATTTCCTGCTCATTCTCGCGCTCTACGATACGAGCGGGCATTATTCCGACATCGACATTGCCGATTATCTCTCAAGCCGGCTGCACGATCCGCTGGCGCGCGTGCCCGGCGTGGGCGACGTGGTGGTATTCGGCGCGCCCTATGCGATGCGCATCTGGCTGAACCCCTACAAGCTGGCGACCTATGGACTCATGCCGTCCGATGTCGCCAATGCGGTGCAGGCCCAGAACGTGCAGGTGACGGCGGGCGAGCTCGGCGCGCTCCCGTCCGTCAAGGGCCAGGAACTCGATGCGACGGTCACCGCGCAGTCGCAGCTTCAGACGCCCGATCAGTTCCGCAATATCATCCTCAAGGGCAGCACGGGCGGCGCCGTGGTGCGCCTGGGCGATGTGGCGCGCGTCGAACTTGGCGCGCAAAGCTATGGTGCGATCAGCCGCTTCAATGGTCATCCCGCGTCGGGCATCGCCATCCGCCCGGTTCCGGGCGTCAACGCGCTGACAACCGCCGATGCGGTGATCGCCGAAGCCAACAAGCTCGCCAAGAATTTGCCGCCCGGCCTGCACATCGATTTCGTTGTCGACAACACGAAATTCATCCGGCTTTCCATTCACGACGTGGTGGTGACGCTCATCGAGGCGATCGGTCTCGTCATTCTGGTGATGTTCGTGTTCCTGCAGAGCTGGCGCACCACGCTCATCCCGGCAATCGCCGTTCCGGTGGTGCTGCTCGGCACGTTCGGCGTGCTCGCCGCCGCAGGCTATTCGATCAACACGCTGACGCTGTTCGCGCTCGTGCTCGCCATCGGCCTGCTCGTGGATGACGCCATCGTGGTCGTCGAAAATGTCGAGCGCATCATGCGCACGGAGGGGCTTTCGCCGCGGGAGGCAACGATAAAATCCATGGGCGAGATTACCGGCGCGCTCGTCGGGATCGCGCTCGTGCTGTCGGCCGTCTTCCTGCCCATGGCGTTCTTCGGCGGCTCGACCGGCATCATCTACCGGCAATTCTCCATCACCATCGTCTCGGCGATGGTGCTCTCCATCATTGTCGCCCTGATCCTGACGCCGGCGCTCTGCGCCACGCTGCTCAAGCCGGTTTCGGAGGAGAAGCAGCCGCTGGGACGGCGGTTCTTCGGCCGCTTCAACACGGCCTTCGACGATTTCGTGCGCTGGTACCGGCGAATGGTCGAAAGGGTGTTCGGTCTCGTGCGCCCCGCGATCCTCGTTTACCTGCTGATCATTCTCGTTCTGAGTGTCCTGTTTGTCCGGTTGCCGACGAGCTTCCTGCCGGAGGAAGATCAGGGAGTCGTCATTGCACAGGCGATTCTGCCGTCGGGTGCCGTCGAATCGCGCACGCTCGCCGTGCTCAAGAAGATCGAGCACCATTTTCTCGTCGACGAGAAACGGAACGCCGAGAGCATCTTCACGGTCGCCGGCTTCAGCTTTTCCGGCGAGGGACAGAATACCGGCATCGCCTTTGTCCACCTGAAGGACTGGAGCCTGAGAAAGGGCGAGGAAAATCACGCGGCAGCCATCGCCACCCGCACCATGCAGGCGCTGGCGGCCAATCGCGACGGGATGGTGTTCGCGCTGGTCCTTCCCGCCGTGCCCGGACTTGGCGTCACCTCCGGATTCGATCTCGAGCTCGAAGATCGCGGCAATCTCGGCCATGCCGGCCTCGTCGCGGCCCAGAACGAACTGCTGGGATTGGCGGCGCGCGATCCCATCCTGACGGCCGTGCGGCCCGCTGGATTGCAGGACACGCCGCAGCTTCATGTCGACGTCGATCAGGCCAAGGCCAACGCGCTGGGCATTTCCATTGCCGATATCAACAACACGCTCAGCGCGGCGTGGGGCAGCGTCTATATCAACCAGTTCCTCGACCGCGGCCGCGTCAAGCAGGTTTACATGCAGGGCGACGCACCGTATCGCATGAAGCCCGAGGATCTCGACCGGTGGTATGTCCGCGGACAGAACGGCGAGATGGCGCCGTTCTCGTCATTTGCAAATTACTCCTGGGTGCTGGGACCGGCGGAGCTCGACCGCTACAACGGCCTGCCGGCGCTCGAAATCCAGGGACAGGCTGCCCCGGGCAAGAGCTCGGGTGCGGCGATGAACGAGATCGAAAGACTCATCAATACCTATCTCCCGCGCGACATCGGCTACGACTGGACCAGCCTCTCCTATCAGGAGCGGCTGTCCGGCGCGCAGGCGCCGGCGCTCTACGGCATCTCGATCCTGGTCGTCTTCCTCTGTCTCGCCGCGCTCTACGAAAGCTGGTCGATACCGTTCTCCGTCATCCTTGTCATCCCGCTCGGCATCATCGGCGCGGTGCTCGCCGCGACCCTGCGCGGATTTTATAATGACATCTTTTTCCAGGTCGGTCTTCTCGCCACGATCGGACTTTCGGCCAAGAACGCGATCCTGATCGTGGAATTTGCCGCGACGGGCGAGAAGGAGGGCCGCTCGATCCGCGATGCCGCGATGCACGCCGCCCAGATCCGTCTGCGGCCGATCCTGATGACATCTCTCGCCTTTATCGCCGGTGTGATGCCGCTCGCGATTTCAAACGGCGCCGGTGCCGCTAGCCAGAACGACATCGGCACGGGCGTCATCGGCGGAATGCTGTCCGCAACGCTGCTCGCGATTTTCTTCGTGCCGCTGTTCTTCCTGCTCATCCAGCGCGCCGTGAAGGCATGGATGACGCGTCGTCCGTAGTGATAGGTGCCGCCTT
>DATJUM010000011.1:0-15928 GCA_035502355.1 Rhizomicrobium sp.
TCCGGTCTGCCGCCGAATTGATGGAGGACCGATTCCGTGCCGTCCGACGCCACCTCGAACACCGTACCGTTATTGGAGTTGCCGCCATAATAGGTCGTGCCGTAGAGGTCGCCGGCCTGGTCCACCAACAGCCCGGCTGCGGGATGGGCGCCGTCGCTCCCGCCCGCGAACCCATACAGGACCGAATAAGTCCCGTCGGCCGCGATTTCGAACACGGTGCCATCATTGCTGTTGTTCCCGTACGTCGTTCCGTAGAGATTTCCCGACGCATCGAAAACCAGATCGCCGCGCGGATAGCCACCGTCGCCGCCCCCGGCAAAATCGTGAAGATCCGTGAGCGTGCCGTCCGTCGCGAGCATGAAGACGTTCCCGTAACCACTACCTCCATTATAGGTCGTGCCATAGAGATTGCCGGAGGCGTCTTCGACCAGCCCAGCCCAGGGGTTCTGAAAGCTCCCTTGCAGGTTTGCAAGAACCTGAATGCTGTCCTGATGCGCCTGCGCAGTAGTGACCGGCAAGGCGAGGCCACACGCGATGGCCCCGCCCAGTACCAGCTTCAATATCGAATCGTTCATAGATTCCTCCATTTTCGACATGTTGATTTGACAGGTTATATCTCTTGTTTACCATTTTGCCCGGCATCGGCACAACGGAAGTGCCACGCCCGCCCGAAGAGCGACTGTAAAATCGCGCAATTCTTTCAATAACTTGGAAGGGTTAAAATTTATTTTAGTTGGCTCGGGAATTTACCATATTTTTGGGCCGGGATGGCCACCATGGCCAAGTGCCGCGAATCACCTGAATGGCACAATTGCCCAAACAGATGGTGGGCAGGCTTCGCTGACGACGGAGAAATCGGTGGAAACGGTCGTTGTCACCGGCCGCAAGCCGGCGCAGGACATCGACGCCGCAGTCTCCCATTTCGTCGATTTGCACGCCGCACGGAACCGGAAGACCTGACAGCATATGCGCGACGATCCGGGCGAGCGGGAACAAGAGTGACCGCCCGCTCGTTGGGGTGGATCAACTCATGACAATCGTCGCCGTCGTTGCGACGCGGTCACCCTGTGGCGCGGCGCTTCTCCGGACGCAATTGTTGCGGCTGGTAGGCCTTGCGCGAATGGGCCTCGCAATAGGGCGAGCCTGATTTCGGCTTGCGACCGCAAAAATGAAACTCGTTATTCACCGGATCGCCGATGGGCCAGCGGCACATGCGATCATTGATGGTCAACACGGTCGCGAAGCTGCCGTCGTCAAGCACCACAGGTTCCTCTTCCACGATCGGCGGCTGCGGAACATGGGTCCGCATGGAGTGGCGTGCCGTGGTCGCGAGCCGAATTCTCTCGCCCCGCGGCGGACATGCGCGTCCGGCAAGCCCCAGCCGATGTACCTTGCCGATCACGGCATTGCGGCTGATCCCACCCATCACTTTGGCGATATGGCTCGCCGACAGACCTTCGGTCCACAACGACTTCAGCTGTTCAATACGATCATCTGTCCAGCTCATTCCACGTCTCCCCATGGGCCTATATATCGTAGCAATCTGATCACCCGATACAAGTTGTGCCAATGAGAACTTAATATTGTCCACAGAAAGTCTCGCGCCCGAGTATCTATGCGAGTTAAGGCCCGGAGTTTGCGGACCCGGCTTTTCCAAAATTTGCTCCGAACCGACGGAACCACAAGCGCTCCAACGACTTAGCAGTGGATGTGTGGGCGATTCCGGCGTTACCGTGGGTCGATCAATTGATGCATTGTCGGACTCGGAGCGGGTAGCTTTCTACCGGCAGCTGGCGCGCGACGCATTCCAGCGCGCAAAGACTGCAGAAACCGAGGACCACAAGATGGCCTATCTCGATATTGCGTCGAGATGGACCTCAATCGCCGATGAAGTGGAGAGATGGACGACCCGCCAGGCTGAACTGGAGGCCCGCAATCACGGGATGATCGCGCGCGACAGCGCCGCCAAGCGGCATTAAAAGTCGCGCCACTTCCTCGCACAATCAACAGCCCTTGCGGGCTTCATCGCGCGTGTGGCTTTCGCAAGAGCTGCTCACCCGCGTACCGCGCGGGATTCCTTGACCCTCTAAGGCCCAAGACCCATAAAGCGCGCCCGCCTGCGCGATCTTAACCAGGCCAGGAGACCGAAGTGATTCCAGCTGTCTTGCCCACCTATGCCCGCGAAGACCTCGCCTTTATACGGGGCGAGGGGCCCTATTTGTTCGCAGAGGATGGCACCCGCTATTTGGATTTCGCGGCCGGTATCGCCGTCAATGCGCTCGGACACGCGCATCCTGCGCTTGTTGCAGCGCTTGCGGAGCAGGCTGCAAAGCTCTGGCATACCTCCAATCTCTACCGCGTGCCCGGACAGGAGCGTCTGGCCAAGCGTCTCGTGGCGGCAACCTTCGCCGATACGGTCTTCTTTGGAAATTCGGGCGTCGAGGCGATCGAATGCGCAATCAAGATGGCGCGCCGTTACCACTATGCGGGAGGCAATGGTGGACGCTTTCGCACGATTACCTTTGAGGGCGCCTTTCACGGCCGCACGCTTGCAGCGATCTCTGCCGGCGGCCAGCCAAAGTACCTGGAGGGGTTTGGTCCCAGGGTAGACGGGTTTGATCAGGTGCCATTCGGAGATCTCGGCGCCGTGAAATCGGCGGTCTCGGACGCAACGGCCGCGATTCTTATCGAACCGATCCAGGGGGAAGGTGGGCTCCGGCCGGCAACGCCGGAATTTCTTCGTGGACTGCGCCGGATTTGCGATGAACACGGCCTCCTGCTGATTTTCGACGAAGTACAGACAGGCATTGGCCGCACGGGCAAATTGTTTGCACATGAATGGACAGCCGTGACCCCTGACATCATGCCAATCGCAAAGGGCATCGGCGGTGGCTTTCCGCTGGGTGCCTGCCTTGCCACGGAGCGGGCAGCTTCGGGCATGACTGTCAGTTCGCATGCGAGCACATTCGGCGGCAATCCGCTTGCAATGGCGGTCGGCAACGCGGTTCTGGACATCGTGCTCGCTCCGGATTTTCTGCCGCGGGTTGAGCGGGTGGCCAACTACGCCCGGCAGCAACTGGCCGTTCTACCCGACGAATATCCGCACGTCTTCGAGGATGTGCGCGGACAGGGGCTCATGCTCGGCCTCAAAATGAAGATGCCGAACGGCGAATTTCTGCGAGGCCTGCGCGACCGCCATCTCCTGGCCGTCAGCGCCGGAGAAAACGTCGTGCGCCTTTTGCCGCCGCTCATTATCGACGAAGAGCATATACGGGAGGCGGTCGGCATTCTCGAGGAAACGGCGGCCGCCTTTCCTTCCAGATCATCGGTAGCGGCATGAGCATATCGCGAAAGCCGGCCGCGCCGCCCCGGCATTTCATCGATATTGCAGATTTGGATTCGGTCACCCTCGAACGGCTGGTCGGCGATGCCAGGCGCCGTAAGCGGGCGCGAAAGGGCATGCCGCACGGCGCGCCGGATGTGGATGTGCCGCTCGCGGGCCGCGTGCTCGCGCTGATCTTCGACCGGCACTCCACGCGCACGCGCATTTCGTTCGACGTGGCCATGCGCCAGCTCGGCGGCACCACGATCATGATGACGGGTGCAGAGATGCAGCTCGCGCGCGAAGAGACGATCGCCGATACGGCGCGCGTTCTCTCCCGATACCTTGATGCGGTGATGATCCGTCTGCTCGACCACGAGATGGTGCGTGAGCTCGCCGACCATTCCGACGTGCCTGTCATCAATGGTCTGACAAAAATATCCCATCCCTGCCAGGTGATGGCGGATATCGTGACATTCGAGGAGCACAAAGGATCGATACGGGGGCGCACAGTCGCCTGGACGGGCGACGCCAACAACGTCCTCGCCTCCTGGATACAGGCGGCAGGACGGTTTGGATTTTGCCTGCGGATCGCCACGCCGAAAGAGCTTGCGCCGCGCGAGGCCCTGCGCGAGTGGGCGCTCCAGGAAAATGCCGAAATTGAATTCGGCGAGGACCCCGAAGCGGCGGTGGCCGGCGCGGATTGCGTGATCACGGATGCCTGGGTTTCGATGGGCGATGAAGACGCAGTCAAACGCCACAACCTGCTGCGCGCCTATCAGGTCAATACGGAACTGATGGCGCGGGCCGCGAAAGATGCGATCTTCATGCATTGCCTGCCGGCGCATCGCGGTGAGGAGGTCACTGACGAAGTGATAGACGGACCGCAATCTGTGGTGTTCGATGAAGCTGAGAATCGGCTGCACGCGCAGAAGGCTATTCTCGCGTGGTGCCTTTCGTGAACGGCGACATTGGGGATTACCGGCCGGCGCCGCCCGCGGATTTTGTTCTTCCGTTCGATCTGCCGAATTCGGGATTGCGCGGCCGACTGGTAAGGCTTAGCGCGGTCTCCACACGGGCGCTCGAAGCGCACGTGCTGCCGGAACCTGCGGCGCGCGTGGCGGCAGAAGCCTGTGTTCTTAGTACCCTTCTTGGTTCCGCCTTGAAGCTCGAAGGGCGACTGACTCTGCAAACGAAGAGCAGCGGACCGCTCGATCTTCTCGCAGCTGATTATTACGGCGCAGAAGAAGGCCGGCCGGCGGGCATCCGCTCTTATGCGAGGCTGGACGAACAGCGTTACGCGCTCCTCGGCAATGCGCCGCCATTCGATGCCCTTGCCGGAGAGGGCGTGGTCGCCATCACCATCGAGCCGAAAGCCGGCGGGCAGCGCTATCAGGGAATCGCATCTCTTGCGCCGGCCAGCATAGCGGCCACGGCCGAAGCCTATTTCGCGCAGTCCGAACAACTGCCGACAGCCATCCGGCTGGCTGCGGCCTCACTTCGCGCCCCCGGGCAGGCCCATTCTGACTGGGTCGCAGGCGGTATCATGCTGCAGGCCACGCCCGAGAGACGACTGGACGAAGATGATTGGGAGCGGCTGGCTGCGTTCCTCGCCACATTGGGCGACCTGGAACTCGTCGATGTTTCCCTTGCTGCCGAAACGCTGTTGTGGCGGCTTTTCCACAATGATGAGGTGCGCGTGCACCCGGCGGAAGCCATCGTTTTTCGTTGCGACTGTGACACCGGACGGATTGCTTCGATTCTGGGCGCCTATCCGCCCTCACAACGTGAAGGACTCGCTGATCCAGATGGCGTTATTCGCGCTCGCTGTGAGTTTTGCGGCAGAATTCACGAAATCGTCACGCAGGACCTTGCGCGACAAAATTGATCGTCATCCTTCAATTGCCAGATTTTCGTTGATTTAACCAATCTTGGACGAGGCGGCCTGAGAGTCGGGCCGGGGCAATGGGGTTGGTGCGAGGTCTCTCTCGGCGGGAAAGCATAGGCCTTTTCTGAAGAGGATTAGATGCTTGCATACGAGGAGTTGCAGGGGGCACGGGGCCGAGAGGCCCGTTATCGGGCGGGTACGCCTCCCGTATATCCGGAAGCGCTGATCATACCGCCTGTTTCGCCGGCTGCTTCCGCTGTTGCGGCACGAGGCGGCTGGCTGGTAGCTGCACGGTGACATGCGTTCCGCAGTCGACCTTGCTTTCCAGCGTGAGCGCGCCGCCATGGAGCTCGGCGATTTTCTTGGCGAAGGGCAGGCCAAGCCCCGTGCCGCCATGACGACGGCAGAGTGCCCGTTCGACTTGCTCGAACGGGCGCAGCACGCGTTCCAGATGCTCGGTTGGAATGCCGATGCCCGTGTCGGTGACCTCGATGACAAGTTCGCCGTGTTCGTTCGGCCCGGCGCGGACATCCACCCGGCCACCCGGCGGCGTAAACTTGACGCCATTGCTGATGAGATTGAGTGCCAGCTGGCGGATCAGTCTTTCGTCCGCATGAATTTCGATGTCGGGCTCGGCCGTGGCCAGTTCGAGCACGATGCCGCCCTCATCGGCCCGGCCCGCGCACATCTGCATACAGGCCTGGAGACAGGATACGAGATCGAAGACATCTTCGCGCAATTCCAGCTTCCCCGCCTCGGCTTTTGCAAGATCCAAGATGTCATTGATGATCGCGAGCAGGTGCAACCCGCTCGAATTGATGTCGGCGACATATTCGAGATATCGGGCGTTGCCGAGGCTGCCATAGAGCTGTTTGTGCAGCACGTCGGAAAAGCCGATGATTGCGTTGAGTGGCGTTCGCAACTCGTGGCTCATCGTGGCCAGGAACTCGCCCTTCGACTTGTTGGCGTTATCTGCCTCGGCGAGCAGTGCGTTCAGGGTGACGTTCTTCGCCTCGATGATTTTTTGGCTGACATAGGACTTTCGGACGTAGAGTTCCTGGTAATAGCCGGAGAAAAGCCCCACCCCCGTCGCCATGATCAGGAAGAAATTGTTGCTGATGTAGGTGTCAACCGGTATCGGATTTACTGCGACGGCGGAAATCTGATAGATGCACACGAGAAATGCCGAGATAATCGCGGCATAGGTAAAACGCAACCGGATGAGGCTGGAACTATAAATCACGCACATGACCACGCCTGCATAGTACTCCGCATTGAAGGGAGAATGCATTACCATGGTCATGATCACGACGCCGGACCCGCTCGCGACCAGAATGGCGCCCAGCATATACTGTCCAATCCTCGCGAAGACCGGGGAAAACGTGAGAATGAAGCCGGCCATGAGGACCGGTATGGCGAAGCCAAACCGAATCAGGAGGAGGATTGGAAACACGCTGCCGCCCGCGATCCGGTCAAGGATTCCAAAGGCGGCATAGAGCAAGGTTCCCGCAAGAACATAAATACGAATGATACCGAGCGAGCTCTGCAGCATCTCCCGCTCGAAGATGCGTTCGATCGACGAATCGCGAAACACGAGTCGGATTGTGTCGAGCTCGTAGTTCGGTTCTTCCGAGGTCGTGCGATTCGCCGCAGGCGGGCCCATTCTCCGGCCGGATCACGCTGATTTGTCGCCGGCGACACTACAGTTGTGTGGGTAAAGAATTGCGTAACCAGCGCGCTTTTATCCTTTATCCCAATTGCAATGAATCCTGCCTTAACAGGCGGCCCGCGACCTTAATCAACCGGTCTGCAAAATGCAGGGCGTGGCCATCTCGGCCGAAGGGTCCCCGATACACGCATGCGAGCCAGCGCCGGGATTGAAAATTTACTTGACAAATATCATCGCGCGACTCTGCCGCGCGGAGCCGCTCCAAGATTCGCAATCGCATCCCGCAGGGGGCGCTCGCCGTCGCAGTAGTCTTTCCATGCCGCAGCCCTGGTGATGAGCCTCAATGCGGTGCGGAGCGTGTAGCGTTTTGGATCAAGGCCTGCCTTCACCGCGGACCAGGCGAGTGGCATCGAGACGGGGGCGCCCGATCTTGCGCGTGGAGAGAACGGCGCAACCGCAGTCGACATGCGGTCGTTGCGCAGATAGTCAAGGAAGATACGTCCCGTTCTTTGTTTCTTCGCCATATTGAGCACATAGCGCTCCGGGCTGTCAGCCGCCATCCGCGCGCAGACCTCGCGCGCGAAGGACTTCGCTTCAGGCCAAGCGGAGCCGCTTTTGCCGGTGGCAGCGAGCGGTGTAACAACGTGCAATCCTTTTCCGCCCGTGGTTTTGCAAAATGCCACGAGGCCCAGCGCCTCCACCCGCTCTTTCATTTCGCGGGCGGCGGAAACCACCCGGGCGAAATCAATGTCGGGGGCGGGATCGAGGTCGAAGACCAGCCGGCCTGCTACTTCCGGCCGGTCCGGCGCGCAATTCCAGGGGTGCAACTCGACGGCGCCGAGTTGCGCAACTGCAATGAGGCCTTCGACGCGATTGATCACGAGATAGGGTTTGCGGTCACCCCAGACTGTCACCGAGTCCAGAAGACTGGACATACCGCGCATCGCGTGGCGCTGGAAAAAATGCTCGCCTTCGATGCCGTCCGGCGCACGCACGATCGAGCATGGTCGCCCCTTGATATGGACCAACAGCCGCTCACCGACGCTTTCGAAATAACGCGCCAGGTCAAGCTTTGTAATTGGCATGCCCGTTCCGTCATCGGGCCAGAGTGCCTTGTCGGCATGCGAGATGGAAATGTTCATCACACGATCGTCTTGCGGCTGCGCGCGTCCCGCGCGCCCGCCGCTGCGCCCCCGATCATGCCGGGAGGTGATGTCTCGGGGCGATGGATCCGCTGCCGGTTCCGCCAGCTTCGCCGCACTGACCGCGACCGCCTTCTCCGCATGCACTTCGTCAGCAGGCTTATCTGCACGCAGCCCCTTGTAGGCTGCCTGTCGCACCTGGCCGTCGGCGGTCCAGCCGGCAAATTCGATCTCGGCGACGAGATCGGGTTTGACCCAATGAATATTTGCCCGCGCGGGGACATCGCCGCCCGCGAAAGGATTTGCGCGGGTAGCACGTGCTTTGAGCTGTTTCATCAGCGGGCCCAGCTTTTCACGCGAGTAGCCTGTACCCACGCGACCGACAGGAACAAGCTTGTTCTTGTCGTCAAAAACCCCGACCAGCAGCGAGCGGAACTTCCCGTCCGTGTCGCTCCAGCCACCGATCACCACCTCCTGCCCCCCACGGCATTTGGTCTTGGTCCACTGACCGACCCTGCCGGAGCGATAGGACGTTCCAAGCTGTTTCGAGACCACGCCTTCGAGCGACATCCGGCAGACAGACTGCAGCACCGCGTCGCCAGCCGCCTTGAAATCCTCCACATAGCGGATCGAACTCCGTCCTCGGTCACCCAGGGATCGGGCCAGGCGCGCTTTTCGTTCTTCCAGCGGCAAGCTGCGCAGGTCCTCTCCTTTCAGAAAAAGAAGATCGAAAACAAAGTAGATCAACGTTTCACTCCTGCCCTCCGACAGCGCTGCTTGGAGTGCCGCGAAATCCGGAACGCCATGGGCGTCGAGCGCGACGACTTCTCCGTCCATGATGCAGTCGGGCAGTCCTGCCGCAGCCTCGGCGATGGAAGGGAATTTGTCGGTCCAATCCAACCCCTTGCGTGTACGCAACAGGGCACGGCCACGCTCGACACGAAGTTGCATCCGATAGCCGTCGAATTTGATCTCGTGAACCCAGTTCGCTCCGGAGGGAGCGCGCGCCACGGATGTACATAGCTCGGGCGCGATGAAATCCGGCATGAGGCGTGAGGACGATTTCGTGGTTTTCTCAGCGGGCGGGCTCGCGCGCTTCGTCAACCCGCGTTCCGCGCGACGGGACTCCCAGACGGCGTTGGCTTTCGCGACCTTGTGCGTCGCGCGCATGAATGGCCTGGGTCCCGGTCCCTCGCCCGCGGCGATGGCGTCCATCGTACGGCCGGAAGCAACGGAGCGGTCGAGACGCAGCAGCGCATCGCCATCATCTTCACGTTCCGCGCCGTCATGGTGTTTGATCAAAAGCCAGTTGACGCGTTTTTCGTCGCCGCGCCGCATGCGGACCAGCACCCAGCCACCCTTCATTTTCTCGCCGGCGGCGACGAATTTCAGATCGCCCTTGCGGAGCTGCGTCTGCGGCGTTTCATCGCCTACCGGCGCCCAATGGCCTCGGTCCCAAAGCATGACAGTCCCGCCGCCATATTGTCCCTGCGGAATCGTGCCTTCGAAATCACCATAGTCGAGCGGATGATCTTCCACCTCAACGGCGAGTCGCCGGACGCGCGGATCGAGCGAAGGACCTTTGGTGACGGCCCAGGATTTGAAAACGCCATCGAGCTCCAGACGCAGGTCGTAGTGCAGACGGCGCGCTGCGTGCTTCTGGACCACGAAGCGCAGCCCCGCGGACCGGTCGACTGTGACCTCCCCGCTTGGCTCGGCGGTCTTCGTGAAATCACGCTTGGCCTTGTAGCGGGCAAGTTTCTTCGCCATCGGCGTTCTCGTATGACCAAGCCGCAATGCCCGGCCATGCGAGGAGGTTCCGCCCAGATTGCGGCAAAAGGCAAACCGTCAGCCGGCTTTGTACATCAGCTCTTCGGGCGGGAGGGCTTGGCGAGCGGTACGGGCACAGCGGAAAGAGCTGCACCGCCAGGGAGCGGGCTGGACGTCGCCGCCTGGGCAATGGTCACAATGGCATGGTGCGGCGACAATGGCTTGGGTTTGGGAATAGCAACCGACACATCTGTCTCCAGCGTCGGTTGAGGCACCGGCGAAGCTGCGAGTTCTGCTTCGAGCGATGCGAGCCGCGCATTCGCCCCTGGATTGGGTGGCAGCGCCGAATCCGATTTGGGAGCCGCTGCGATCAGACTCTGCACCTGGTTGGCGTCGAAACCGCCGCCCGTCATCACCTCCACCATATCGAGGCTTGGGATAACGGTGATACGCTGCCCGCCGGTTCCGTTGGCTTCGAAATCGACCGGCGTGTGGCCGGGATAAAGCCACATGCCGTAGCCATAGGCGATGCCAGGCTGAACACTGATATGACTGGTCAATGCCTCTGCGAGATATTCCGACGGAATAATCTGTTTGTTTTCCCAGCGGCCATTGTGCAGCCACAGATAACCGAGCTTGGCCATGTCGCGCGGCTGCAACTCGAGATCCCCCCAGCCATGGGAGACGCCATCCGTATCGGTCGACCATGCAACTCTGGTGATGCCAAGCGGCGCGAAGAGTTCCGTCCGCGCCATGTCGAGCGCGCTGGCTCCCGTCGTCTTGGTCAATACGGCGGACACAACCTCGGAATTGCCGCCGCAATAATCGAAGACCGTGCCCGGATCGTTTTCTGTCGGCCGACCAAGCATATAAGCTGCCAGATGCCGGCTGTGCAGCATCTCCTGCAACAGCGTCGAATTGCCGTCACCCCTGCAGTCGAGGCCTGAAGTCATGCTCAACAGATTGGCGAGCGTGATGCGCGCCTTGCGTGGATCGTCCGAGGTTTGCATTGCGAGAAGCGGATAGACTGGCGCGTTCAAATCGTTCAGCCGATGTTCGGCCATCGCGATGCCGACGAGCATTGATGTCACGCTCTTGGTGACCGAATAAACATTATGCGCTCTGTTGTCGGCGAACGGATAGAAATAACTGTCAAGTACGATCCTGCCGTGCCGCTCGATCAGCAGACTGTGAATCGGAATGTGGCGCGCCCGAATCTGTTCCAGCGCGTCGGCGAGCACCGTCGAGTCGATGCCTTGCGCCTCGGGCGTCGACGTGGACCAGCCATTCGTCGGCCAGATCTCTGCGGTTTCGGTTGGAACCGTGCTCGCGGCAGATGCGTTGTCCGGTGTACTGCTGACGGCTGGTGTGTGCGTGCAGGAGAACAGGAACAGCGTCGCGGCAAAGGTCGCGATCGCTAGGCCTATGCGCGCAAGGTGCCGCTTGCTATCAGTACCGAGATTCATTCTGTTCCCTCGACTCCGCGCGCTTGGCGGTGCCCGATATGCTGTCCTTTGCGCGCTCCGCTCGCCGGGTTTAGGACCCGCGCTCTTTCCGGTTTATGAAGAAATCCGCTCGAAACCCGTTGCCCGCGCAGATTATTGTTGAATTGGTAGCCGAGAACGACAACACGCGTCAACGCGCGCGCGGTTTTTGCAGCCTTGGCAAATGTTGTCCCGTGCATTGCTTGGCGCCGAAGAGTGCGTCTGTTCGCCTCCGCCCAACAAATGTTCGTTGGCCGCTTTGCCCGTCTGCCGCGCTGAAGCGTTGAAGGCCATGCCGAAGGCGCGCTGCAGCATTGTCGGCCGCCTTCTGCATCAAATGCATATTTCCGGCCCCAAGAGGATCGCATGCGCGCGCGTCCGGCAGCTTGCGCCCTGGTGTTGGCCGCCGCCGCGCTCGCGGGAAGTTTGAGCGGCTGTGGCCATCCCGGCGCACCCCCCTACAAGTCCCCGCCCGTGGTGGGCGTCGTCACCATTCATCCGCGGGCGCTCACGCTGACGGCGAATCTGCCGGGGCGGACCTCTCCTTACGCCGTCGCCGAGATCGTCCCGCAGGTGACGGGCATTATCAAGAAGCTTCTCTTTGTGCAGGGAGCCAATGTCAAAGCCGGCCAGCCGCTCTATCAGATCGATCCCGCACCGTACCAAGCAGCGTACGATAGCGCGGTCGCGGCGCTGGCTGCCGCGAAAGCGCAAGCCGAACGCTACACGGCGTTGCTGAAGCAGCACGCCATCGCCGCACAGGACTACGACAACGCGGTCGCCAGTTACAAGGAAGCCGCCGCCGCCGCCGAAACCGCGCGCATCAATCTCGGCTACACGCTGGTGACGTCGCCCATAAACGGCAGGTCCGGCATTTCCAACGTCACCGTGGGCGCGCTGGTGACCGCCGACCAGACCACACCCCTTACCGCCGTCCAGACGTTGGATCCGATCTATGTGGACATCGTCCAGTCGAGCACCCAGCTCCTGGAACTCGAGCGGGCGATCGCCCGTGGCGCCTTAAGCCCGAAGACGCCGGCCGCGGCCAAGGTTTCCCTGATACTCGAGGACGGAAGCGCCTATCCGCTGAAAGGCGTGCTGCAATTCACCGACGTTACCGTGGATCAGACGACCGGTGCGGTGACCCTGCGGGCACTGTTTCCCAATCCCGACGGAGTGCTGTTGCCGGGGATGTATGTCAGCGCCGTCGTCTCGGAAGGTGTCGTTCCGCACGCGATCCTCGCTCCGCAGCAGGGCGTGATGCGCAACGTCCGGGGTCTGCCCATCGCCTGGATCGTCGGCAGGAACGGCAGGGCCGAGTTGCGCAGTCTGACGGTCTCGCGGGCGATCGGACACGATTGGCTCGTAACCTCGGGTCTCAGGGACGGCGACCGGCTGATCGTGCAGGGAACACAGAAGGTTCAACCGGGTGTGCCGGTCAAACCTGTGGCGGCGAACCTTGCAACCGCCGCAACGAATTCTGCAGACGGTCCGCAACCGGAGCACTGACGGCACCAATGTCCCGCTTTTTCATCGACCGGCCGGTGTTCGCGTGGGTGATCGCAATCGTCATCATGCTGCTGGGCGTCCTGGCGATCAAGCTCCTCCCGGTCGAACAATACCCCGACATCGCGCCGCCTTCGGTGAACATCAGCGCAACCTATCCGGGCGCATCGGCACAGACCGTCGAGAACAACGTCACCCAGGTCATAGAGCAACAGCTCACCGGCATCGACAATCTTCTGTATTTCTCGTCGACCAGCGACTCGTCCGGCGACGCAACGATAACGGCCACCTTCGCTTCGGGCACCAATCCCGACATCGCCCAGGTCCAGGTACAGAACAGGCTTCAGCAGGCGATTCCCTTGCTTCCGGTGGAGGTCAACGAGCTCGGCGTGACCGTCACCAAATCGCGAACAAATTTTCTGTTGATCGCCGCGCTCTACGATTCCGGCGCAGGCCGTTACACCAATGTCGACATCGGCAATTACCTGGAGGGCAACTTCGAGGACCCGCTGGCCCGCGTGCCGGGTGTGGGTCAGGTTCACGTGTTCGGATCGGAATATGCGATGCGCATATGGCTCAATCCGCGCAAGCTAAACAATTATGGCCTGACGCCCGACGATGTGGCCGCCGCCGTCGAGGCTCAGAACACCCAGGTGGCGGCGGGCGAGATCGGCGGCCAACCTTCGCCGCCCGGGCAGCAGCTCGATGCCACGGTGACCGCCCAATCGCGGCTGCAAACCCCGGCCCAGTTCCGTGCCATCATTCTCAAGACGGAAACCAGCGGTGCGCTCGTGCGCCTGAGCGATGTTGCCCGGGTGCAAATGGGTGCAGAGGACTACAGCGTACTCACCCGCTTTAACGGCCACCCGGCGGCAGGCATTGCCATCCAGCTCGCTCCGGGCGCCAACGCGCTCACCACCGCCACGCTGGTCAAGGCGCGCATTGCGCAACTCGTCAGGAATATTCCGCCCGGCATGGAGCTCGCCTATCCGGTCGACACGACCACGTTCGTCAGCCTTTCGATCCACAATGTAATCGTCACGCTGGCCGAAGCGATCGTGCTGGTGGTCGTCGTCATGTTTGTCTTCCTTCAGACGTGGCGCGCCACGCTGATTCCGGCCATTACCATTCCCGTCGTCCTGCTCGGCACCTTCGCTGTTCTCTACGCCGCGGGCTACACGATCAACGTACTCACGATGTTCGCGCTGGTGTTGGCGATCGGATTGCTCGTCGACGACGCGATCATCGTCGTGGAGAATGTCGAACGGATCATGACGGAGGAGGGCCTCGGCCCGCGCGAAGCCACGCGCAAGTCGATGGATGAAATCACCGGCGCGCTGGTCGGCATCGCCATGGTCCTGTCGGCGGTATTCCTGCCGATGGCGTTCATCGGCGGCTCGACTGGCGTCATATATCGACAGTTCTCGATCACGATCGTCTCGGCCATGGCCTTGTCGATTCTGGTCGCGCTGATATTGACGCCGACCCTGTGCGCGACGTTTCTGAAGCCGGTACGGAAAGGCGAAGCGCAAGCCCATCGCCGCGCCTTTGCCTGGTTCAACCGGAATTTGGCGAGGGCAGTTGCCAATTATCGGGTGCTGCTTGTGCGGATACTTGATGGTCCGCGCGGGCCGGTGCTTGCTTACGCCGCCATCGTCGGCGTGATGGTGCTGTTGTTCCTGACGCTGCCTACCGGCTTCCTGCCCGTGGAAGACCAGGGATTCATCATCGTCCAATATACGTTGCCCACGGGCGCCGAACTGTCGCGCACCCTCGCGGTCGCCAAACAGATCGAGAATTACTTCCTGGTCGATGAAAAGGCGAACGTCGCCAATATGTTCATCGTGACCGGGTTCAGCTTCGCCGGCTCGGGGCAGAATGTCGGGCTGGGCTTCATCCATCTCAAGGACTGGAGTGAGCGATCAGGCGCCGAAAACCACGCGCCGGCGATCGTGGAGCGCGCAACGGCGGCGCTTTCGAAGATACGGGACGCAGACGTCTATGCCCTCATTCCGCCTTCGGTGCCCGGACTCGGCGAATCCCAGGGTTTCGATTTCGAGCTCGAAGATCACGGCAATCTGGGCCACAACAAGCTGGAGAAGATTCAGGACAGGCTTCTCGCCCTTGCCGCGCGTGACCCGAAGCTCGAGGCTGTGCGTCCGAATTCGCTCCCCGACACACCGGAGCTCCATGTCCATATCGACAGCGCAAAAGCCATGGCGCTCGGACTGTCGGTGTCGGACATCGACGACACGTTGACAGCCGCCTGGGCCGGCACATTCATCAACGAATTCATCAATGGTGGCCGCGTGAAGTACGTCTATATGGAGGGTGATGCGCCCTACCGGGCTGCCCCCCACGATCTCAACGAATGGTACGTGCGCAACGCGGGCGGCGGCATGGTGCCGTTCTCCAGCTTCTCAACGTCATCGTGGACGATGGGGCCGGCTGCGCTGGACCGTTACAACGGCTTTCCATCACTTGAAATCGAGGGTAGCGCCGCTCCCGGCCAGAGTTCCGGCACCGCAATGGCGGAAATGGAGCGCCTGGCGAACCGGCTGCCCAGCAGTACAGGTTACGAATGGACGGGATTGTCCTATCAGGAACAGCTGGCTGGCGCCGGCGCTTTCGTGCTCTACAGCATTTCCATTCTCGTGGTGTTTCTCTCGCTGGCTGCCCTCTACGAAAGCTGGTCGATTCCATTCGCGGTGCTGCTGGTAATACCGCTCGGTGTCGTGGGCGCGCTTCTGGCGACAATGCTGCGCGGACTTACGAACGACGTGTTCTTTCAGGTTGGCCTGCTGACGATCATCGGACTGTCGGCCAAGAACGCGATCCTCATCGTGGAGTTCGCCGAATTCGCCGTCCGCAGAGGTGAAGATGCGCGGGCATCCGCTCTGGAAGCCTCGCGGCTGCGCCTGCGTCCGATCCTGATGACATCTCTCGCCTTCATGGCCGGCGTGGCGCCATTGACGGTGGCATCGAGCGCAGGCGCAGCAAGCCAGCACGACATCGGCACGGGCGTCATCGGCGGAATGCTGTCCGCAACGCTGCTCGCGATTTTCTTCGTGCCGCTGTTCTTCCTGCTCATCCAGCGCGCCGTGAAGGCATGGATGACGCGTCGTCCGTAGTGATAGGTGCCGCCTT
>DATJUM010000012.1:0-5833 GCA_035502355.1 Rhizomicrobium sp.
GCGGCTGTTGAACTCGCGATTGGCGACGAAGGCGTTGACCGGGCCGATCATCTTCAGCTTTTTCGGTCCCTTGGCGCGGCGGAAGCCGTCGATATTGCCGCGGGTGTGCAGATCGACCTTGCCCCAGACGCCGACCGAATAAAGCGGCACCTCGATCTCGTCGAGGCGCTCGGCGGCGCAACGCTCGCGCCAGAATTCGTCGTAGGTCGGATGCTCCTGGACGTGCAGGTTCAGATCGTAGGGCTGCTCGCGCGGATGTTCGCCATTGGCCGGATGCCGGTTGATGATGCGGTTCTGGTTCCACCAATAGGAGCCGAAGAAATCGCCCAGCATGCCGCCCTGATAGACGCTGGCGCGATAGAGATCGTTCAAGCCGTCGAAGGCGCAGATGCAGGCCAGCGCCGGCGGCTTCTCGATCGCCATCCACCATTGCGACATGCAGAAATAAGACTGGCCGATGCCGCCGACCTTGCCGCTCGACCACGGCTGGCGGCCGAGCCATTCGATCACGTCGTAGAGATCCTTCTGCTCGTTGCGGTCGAGCAGGCGGAATTCGCCGCCGGACTTGCCGCAGCCGCGGATGTCCATCTGCGCGTAGACATAGCCGCGCTCGACATAGAGCTCGATCGGCCCGGTCTCGCGCCAGAGAAATTGCGGGCCGGCCGGCAGCGCATTGTTGTCGTAGCGGTAGGGCGACGGCGCCAGCACCACGGGAAAAGGCCCGGCGCCGGCCGGCATATAGAGCGCGACGGCAATCTCGACGCCGTCATGGACGCGGATTTTGACTTCGCGCGGTTGCGGCGGCGCAGCCTGCGTTGCGGAATCGGTCGCGGCGTGGGTCATGGCATTGTCCTTGGGCTTCCGGCGAAAAGCTTAAGGCACCGCCGCGGCGATGCAAACGTATTCGCGCGACGGCACAGCGTGTAGTTGCAGAAAACCGATGTGCAAAATTGTACTGCGGGATTGCGGGAATTGCGTTCTTGATTAAGATCGCATCGGGAATTGGGTTGGTGCGACATGTCCGGAATGGCGTACGCTTACTTCATGTGCGGCCTGGCCGCGGTGTTCGGTATCGTCAAGCTCACGACGTTCGACGCCACCGGCTTTCTGTCGCGCGGCCTCAAGCGCGGCGATCTTTACGCGCTGATCGAAGTCGCGTCCGGGCTGCGGCCCGACGGGCTGACGCCCGATCAGGCGAGCCGCCTGCAGGCGCGCGGCATGGTCCGCATCTACGGCAAAGGCCTGTACCGCGCCACGCTGCGCGGACGCATTGCGCTCTGGCTGCGGCAATCGGTGCGGCGCACGGCGTAAGACGCGCTCCCCCTCACCCGCAAATATTCTCTCCTTCTCGCGGCGCGCCTTGGCGCCCGAGTTTTGCTTCACGCTTTAAGAAAGCCCGTCCAATCTCATCTCCCTTTTAAGAAGGGAGGCGGAGCCCCGGGAGGCGCCAGGGTCGTGGGCCGCGCCACGCGGACGGATGTTACCATCCGCTCGCGCTTCGGGCGCGGCGCGCGCCACAGAAAATTTCCTCGCGGAAACCCCCTGCTTCGGGCGCGCTGCGCCTCCCGGCGCTCCACCGCGATCCGCCGCCCCCGGCTGTCGACCGCCGCGCGCTTGAGGATCGCTCCCGCTCTCCCCGCCGGATCGCCTTCGGCGGCCGGCGTCTGTTTAAGAGAGCGAGACGATACGCCTAAAGCGCCGGTGCGCAGCCGATGTCAATCGCCAAGCAAATTGCCCCGGTGCGTATTCCAAGCCGTTGGGCGCGCGCATGTTTTTTCGGCGCCCGCTGCAAAATGACGGCCGGCCGGTGCTGGCATGCCCTGCCGGCCGGCGTTCACTCAAGCTTGATTCTTTGGCGCCGCGTGAAGCGCCCAACATCGCGCCTGCCCGATCGCCACAGCCTAAAAACTCCCAAGCGCGGATAGGGCGCGGCCGGTCTATCCATTCGTCAGCACGGGGCGACTGTAACGTCTGCCGTTGGGGCGCGGCCGAACGCGTTCAATCGGCAAGGACGGCAGGCCGGCCGCGAGTGACCCACAGCCGACCTCGGCAGTCCGGACTTGCTGTAACGCGCGACGGCAAAATTCAAACCGAGACACTACCCGCCATTGCCGTCTCATGTTGCAGTAGCGAAGCGACTTTTTGACTGCTTCAGTACGACCAATTCAAGCATTACGATGTCGTCTCCTGACCCTGGGGGGCGAACATGCGGCGGCGGGAATTTCTGGGTGGTATTGGCGCTGCGACGGCGTGGCCCGTTGTGGCGCGGGGGCAGCAGGCCGATCGAGTAAGGCGCATCGGACTGCTTATGAACCTAAACTCCGATGATCCGTTAGGACAGGTCCGGCAAAAGTCGTTCGAGCAGGAACTGCAGGAGCGAGGCTGGGAGCTCGGCCGCAATCTGCAAATTGACATTCGCTGGGCGGGCGGCGTTTCTGACCGTGACCGCAGATATGCAGGGGAGCTGGTCGCGCTCAAACCGGATGTTCTGGTCGCGGTGACCGCGCCGGTGGTAAGCGCGCTGCAGAAGGCAACCAGCACCATTCCAATCGTGTTCGTGTCGGTGCTCGATCCTGTGGCTGCCGGGTTCGTCGCCAGCTTGGCGCGGCCGGGCGGCAACGTGACGGGCTTTTCCTTGTTTGAATACGGCCTCAGTGGCAAATGGCTCGCGCTGCTAAAGGAGATCGCGCCAACCGTGACGCGAGCCGCAATCCTGCGTGATCCCGGAATAGCCTCCGGCAGCGGGCAGTTGGGCGCAATCCAGTCCGTTGCGCCGTCGCTCGGGATGGAATTGAGCATGGTCGCAATAAATGCAGCGGACATCGATCGCGCGGTCGCCACATTCGCGCAAGGCGGCAACGGCGGCTTGATCGTGACGGCCAGTCCGTTCGGCGCGGCGCATTCCGCTCTGATCACTGAGATCGCCGCCCGGCATCGATTGCCTGCCGTCTATCCCTTCCGCTACTTCGTCGAAGCGGGCGGCCTAACGTCCTACGGGCCCGATGGGACGAGCGAGTTTCGACCTGCTGCTGCTTACGTCGATCGTATCCTGAGGGGCGCAAAGCCAGCCGATCTTCCGGTCCAGACGCCGACCCAATACGAGCTTTGGGTCAATCTCAAAACCGCCAAGGTGCTCGGCCTCACCGCGCCTCCCACCCTGCTCGCCCGCGCCGACCAGGTGATCGAATAGAGACGCTATTGCTGCTGCGCGTGTCGCGCATGCAACATCGCCTGTGAAAGCGTGTTGGGCAGCAGGCTGACGTTTGAAGCAACGGCGTGAGCGGACGACAGGCACATACGAAGCTTGGGCGCGAAGATCGGTGTTGGCGCGGGCATCGCAATATCGGCCGTTCGTGACCCAGGGCCAAACATCGCGTTGTGGCGCGCAGCTCGGGCGCGGTCCAATCAAGGCGCATAACGGGTGAAGATAAAGTCGCGATCCCTGACGGGCACGTGACATGAAAAGCAATCGTTCACAATGATATCGGCGGGCTTTCCGTCGTTAAATTGGGCGAACCCCCAGCCGCCCGTCGACGCGTATCTTTTCGTGTCTTTGACCATGAACTGAACATTCGTCGGCGGACCGGCCACGAAGGATTGGATGCGGCCAAAGACTTTGTTGTTTTCCTCCGAAGGGACATATTTCCAGGCAAGTCGGGCAATGATTGCGCCATCCGGGAACGGAAGCTGTCCTTGGCGGTACGCCTGTATGGCTATGTCGTTGCCCAAAATGGCGCGTAGATCATTGAGGTTGCCTTCTTCGTGGGCCACGGAGATCAACTTCCAATCGCGGTAACCGGCGGGCAGTTTGCCTCCGAAAATCGCCGAGCCGCCGGAATCGGCAACTCCCGCAGAGATCGCCATCACAGTGCCGATACTCATCGCCATGATGGACGCCATCAGCAAGATCAGAAGCTTTTTCATGGCCGGACCTTTCCTATCAACACCACCAACAACAGATTGCACGGGAGTAGAGACATGGCCAGGGGTTGTCACATTGGCGACATCAATGTCTGTTCGCGACCTGACGTTGCTTACGGCAGCAACACTCGCGAGGGCAGACTCGCTCGGAGGTGCTGCGCCACCATCCAATCCTGAACCTGCATTCCGCTTGTCGTAAATCCCTGCCGTTTGCGCTACGCTGCGAAGCCTAGCGCACGCCCCCGCCGGGGAGGCAATGCGCTGCCGCAATTTCTTTATCGCAAGTCCTAGTTCGGCGATCGATGCGCGCGCGCAGCGCGGGTCCGGGGGCTTTGTCGGCGAACTGCAGACCAAATCATTCATTTGAAGGAGAAATACTATGACTGATAACGCCGCCATCCGTCCGTTTCAGATGAGTTTTCCGGAAACGGAACTGGAGGAGTTGCGCCGCCGCGTAAGCACGACACGGTGGCCGGAGCGGGAAACTGTCAATGACGCATCCCAAGGAGTGCAACTCGCGACCACTCAAAAACTCGCGCGGTATTGGGCCACGGATTACGATTGGAGAAAATGTGAGACGAGACTCAACGCCCTACCGCAATTCATCACCGAGATTGACGGGCTCGACATTCACTTCATTCACGTTCGCTCGAAGCACGAAAAGGCATTGCCGCTGATCGTCACGCACGGATGGCCCGGCTCGATCGTCGAGCAGATGAAGATCATCGATCCGCTCACGAATCCGACCGCGCACGGCGGAAATGCGGCCGATGCGTTCGACCTGGTGATCCCATCCATACCCGGCTACGGTTTTTCCGGAAAACCGGCCACCCCCGGATGGGATACCCCCCACATCGCGCGGGCCTGGGTCGTGCTGATGAAGCGCCTCGGGTATACGCAATTCGTCGCGCAGGGCGGCGATTGGGGCGCGGTCATCGTCGATCAAATGGGCGTGCAAGCAGCCCCCGAGTTGCTCGGCATTCATACAAACATGGCCGGCATCTTTCCAAACGACATTCACCAAGCAGCCGCTTCGGGTGCGCCGCCGCCGGCGGGTCTCTCGGCCGACGAGAAGGTCGCGTTCGAGCGCGTGCAGTTCGTCTTTCAGAAGGGCATCGCCTACGGCTATCAGATGGGGCTACGGCCGCAGACGTTATACGGAATTGCAGATTCACCCGTCGGCTTGGCGGCCTATTTTCTCGATCACGACGCGCGCAGCTACGAGCTCATCGCTCGCGTCTTCGACGGACAGAGCGAGGGCCTCACGCGCGACGACATTCTCGACAACATCACAATCACCTGGTTGACGAATACGGCGCTTTCCGGCGCGCGTCTTTATTGGGAAACCCTGGGGAAAGTCGGGTTCTTCAACATCAAAGGCGTCACGGTGCCGGCCGCTGTCAGCGTCTTTCCCGACGAGCTCTATCCGGCGCCGCGAAGTTGGGCCGAAAAGGCGTATCCCAAACTCATCTACTACAACAGGCTCGACAAGGGCGGACACTTCGCTGCCTGGGAGCAGCCGAAACTCTTCTCGGAAGAGGTTCGCGCGGGCTTCAGATCGCTCCGCAAAGCGAATTGAAGATTTCGGCGGCGCGCCTTGCGCTCGCCGACCCTTTCGCTCGGCTTGAACGCCAAGCCGATCCGCCAATCGATGTAGGAGATGCGGGATGCCCGACGCTTCGCAGTTCAATACCGACCGCACCCATCCGGGCCGGTGGACGATCACCTTCAGCAACCCGCCGATCAATATGTTTGTTCCCGCGACGATCGTCGAGTTGGCAACGCTCATGACCGACCTCGAGGCGGACCCGTCCGTGAAGGTCGTGGTTTTCCAGTCGGCAAATCCTGACTTTTTCATCGCCCATCTGGACGTAGCCAAGGCGGCTGCACAGCCGGCGGTGCTTGGCCTTTG
>DATJUM010000013.1:0-15991 GCA_035502355.1 Rhizomicrobium sp.
TCATCGTTTCCGGAGGACGGCGCGATCAAAGTGACATCGCTGTAACCGGCTGCCGCGCAGAATGCGACGTCTTCGCATGTTCCCGAAGTTGGAACACCGCCAGCGGCGCCAATCACAAGGGTAACGCCATCCCCATAGACGCCGATGGTCGTCCCGTTGCAGGTCACCGCGCCGCCGCCATTGGCGCCCATCTGAAAGGTGTCGGCGACAGTGTAGATGCCGGCACCGAGGGTAACGCCGCCCGCCATCAGGATCGAGCCGTTGATGTCATGCTCAGAGGCGGCACTCACGGTGAGACAACTTCCGCCTCCGCCGGAATTCATGTTGCCCGCCAGCTCGAACACGTCGCCTGTTCCCGTGGCGTTACCCAACGTCGTTGTCGCCCCGCCGCCCACGTAAATGCTGTCGCCGGTGCTTGCCTTGCCGATATCGAAGCTGTTGGTACTTCCGCTTCCGAGTATCAACGTTTCGCCGCCGCCATTGTAGATTCCGCCCTCAAGCGTGAAGGTCGTCGGCCCGTTGATGGTGAGCGGACTGCCTACCTGACAGATGCTGTAGTCGGTAGCGTTGTTGCCGCAGCTGCCGGTGAGTTCGCCCGCACTGAAGCTGCTCGCCGTCATGGTCAGCGTCGAGCCGCCGCCATTATACACGCCACCCGCCAGGGTATACGCGCTTGTGCCAAGAAACGTCAGAGAGGTTCCGGTATTGCAGATGTTCGAATTGGTTGGACAGGACCCGTTGGACGTACTGCAGCTTCCGGTGATGTTATAGGTACTTGTCGTGCTGGACGTGCCGAAGGACGTCGTGGTGCCGCCCCCGGTGCAGATCCCGCCCGTGATGTTGTAGGTGCCCGGCCCGAAGGTCAGCGAACTGCCCGTGTTGTAGATCGAGCCGCTGAAATCGTAGGTGGTCAGAGCGCTGCCGCTGGTGTTGAAATTGACAGAAATGCCGCCGGACAGCGTGATCGCTCCGAAGTGGTAGGGGCCGGATCCCGTGCAAGTCACCGTCCAGGTTGGCTGTACGTACGTGCCCGAACAACCGTCTGCGGTAAGTTCGCTTTGCGTGGTGCTCGCCGAGTAACCGAAGGCCACGGCCGTGCCCCCGGTCTCGGTGGTGACGGTCGGCGCACTGGGCGAAGCGAGCGCTTCCACCGTGGACAGTCTCGAGACGAGCCCGCCGGAGCCGTATATTGCGGAGTTGTTGGCCAGAGGATCCGTCGTGGTTCCCTTGCTGATCGTCAGCG
Source organism: Rhizomicrobium sp. (assembly GCA_035502355.1). Taxonomy (GTDB): domain Bacteria; phylum Pseudomonadota; class Alphaproteobacteria; order Micropepsales; family Micropepsaceae; genus Rhizomicrobium. The sequence continues at coordinate 1,244 of DATJUM010000013.1, forward strand.
TGCCTCCAGTTGGTGCCTGAATGCCGCTGCAGGGCTGGCTTATCGTCGTGCCGTATTCCACCTGCTTCGTGGTGATGGTGTCACCGCAGGGCACCGACACCGTGTTATTCGAAGTGACCGAGCATTGATCCGCCGTGATCGCGGTGCCGCCGCTCATGGTGACGCCGCTGCCGTTCGGGTTCAGCGCCATGACGCAGCCCGGTGCGCCGGATTCGAGTTCCGCATAAGAGGAGACACTGATCGGCAGCGTATTTTTCGAGAACAGGACGCGCGAAAGCACGAGCGGCACGCTCGTCTGGACGGTGACTTCGACGGCCTGATTGCCGTCGCCTGAAGGAGAATTCACCACCGAAGCCGAAACGTCGCTGGTCGGAATGCCGTTCAGCGTCGCAATATTGTTCACGGCCGCGGTCATGGAAGTGGTCGATGCGGTCGAATTGTAGACGGTGCCGCCGCCGAGCGCGGCCGCATCGGCAATGCGCTGGTCCTGCATGCGGTTCAGCAATCCGTTGCCGAACTCGGCCACGAGGCCCGACACGCCGACGAGCGACGTGATCATGATCGTGGACAGTATGGCGATGTTGCCGCGCCGGTCGCGGAAAAAATCCCGACAGAATTTGGTGAACATGTACGCACCCTGCAGTCTGCGGTGCGATCATGCGCCAGCGCCCTCTAACGTCCGGTTGCGGGCTGGTCGGGAATTCTACGCACTTGTAGCAGCAAATTTAACTAAAATTTGTTGTTTCACTTCACTGCGGCGGCGCACATTGCTTCATTTTGAAACACGCGGAGCCGCGGGAGTTGTGTCACCCCCAAGAACACGAAGAGTACAAAGAATGATTGCGAGCGGGTGCGCGCCTTATTTCTTCGCGTCCACCGCGTTCTTTGTGGTGAATCCATTTCTGTCTCTTGGCGCTTCGCGCAGGCGAATCAGGCCTTCCTGGGCAACGGACGCCACCAGCGTTCCGTCGGCTGCGTACACGAGCCCGCGGCTGAAGCCGCGAGCACCCGACGCGCTCGGACTGTCCTGCACATAAAGCAGCCATTCATCGGCACGGAAACGCCGGTGAAACCACATCGCATGATCGATGCTGGCGATCTGGAGCCGGTCGTCGAACCACCAGATGCCGTGCGGTAGAAGCGACGTCTCGAGCAGCGTCATGTCCGAGGCGTAGGCAAGCACGCATTGGTGAAGCGCCAATTCCGCCGGCAGCGCTTCGGTGGCGCGCATCCAGATGGCCTGATGGGGCGGCCGCGGGTCGGCGCGAAAAATATCCTCGCCATCCACCGGCCTCATCTCGATGGGGCGCTCGCGAAAGAAATGGGTGCGCGCCCCCGGAGGAATCAGATGCGCAAACCGGCGGCGAAACGCGTCTTCGGAAAGCAGGGAATCGGGAGCCGGCACGGCAGGGGGATCGATTTGATGTTCGAGACCTGCCTGCTCGACCTGGAACGATGCCGACATGTGGAAGATCTGCCTTCCGTGCTGGATCGCGACCACACGGCGCGAGCTGAAGCTTGCGCCATCCCGGCTCCGGTCCACCTCGTAAAGGATGGGAACTTTCGGGTCCCCGGGAACGAGAAAATAGGCGTGCAACGAATGGCAGATTCGGGCTTTGGCGGTGCGCGAAGCAGCAACCAGCGCCTGGCCGAGAACCTGTCCGCCGAACACGCGCTGAGAACAGTCCTCGGGGCTCGTGCCGCGGAAGATATTGACTTCGATCGACTCAAGATCGAGAAGCTGAATGAGTCGCCCGATGGGCGATGATTCACCGGGAGAATCGTTCGGCAGCATCGGGTCCGGGATAGCGGGTCGCTTCAGGACGGGCAAGCGACGTTCGCGTTCCCCGCCGGAATAGGCCTATGAAACGGGGCGATTCCGGCCTAGATAATTCGTTTCCCAGTCGAAAGACCGTCCAGCGCTCCATGGCAAGTACGCTTCTCGAACGCGCCGCGCACACCAGGCCGGCGATCACCAAGCGGGGCGCCCTTGAGCGCCTCTTCACCCTGATGTTCAAGGGGTTCGTGTACAACCAGATCTGGGAAGATCCCGACGTCGATCTCGAAGCGCTCGAGATCAAGTCCCATCATCGCGTGCTGACGATTGCCTCCGGCGGCTGCAACATCCTGAACTATCTGGCCGCCAATCCCGAGAAAATCATCGCCGTCGATCTCAATCCCAATCACGTCGCGCTCACGCGGCTGAAGCTCGCCGCACTCGGCAATTTGCCGAGTTACGAGGATTTCTTCCGTTTCTTCGGCGCGGCGAACGACAAGGCCAACCGCCGCGCCTTCGACAATTTCCTCAGCCACCGCCTCGATCCGGAGACGCGCCGCTACTGGGAGAAGCACATTCCCCTGCATGGCCGGCGCATCAACATGTTCGCCCGCAACCTGTACCGCTACGGGCTGCTCGGCCGCTTCATCGGCGTGCTGCATGCGGTCGCGCGCCTGCACGGCAAAAGGCTCGAAGGCCTTGTCACCGCGCGCACGCCCGACGAACAGCGCGCGCGTTTCGAAAGCACTATCGCGCCGCTCTTCGACTACAAATCAATCCGCTTCCTGTCCAAGACGCCGGTTTCGCTTTATGCGCTTGGCATTCCTCCGGCCCAGTATGACGAACTCGTCGGCGCCTCGAACGGCGATCCCGTTTCCGTGCTCAGACGGCGCGTGGAAAAGCTCGCCTGCGACTTTCCGATTTCGGAAAATTACTTTGCCTGGCAGGCTTTTGCGCGCAGCTACGACGTCGAGAAGCGCGAAGCCGTGCCGGCCTATCTGCGCGAGGATGTCTACGAAGCGATCCGCACCCGTACGCACCGGGTCGAAGTCCATCACGCCTCGCTGATCGATTTCCTGAAAACACAGCCGGCGCGCTCGCTGCATCGCTACGTGTTGCTCGACGCGCAGGACTGGATGACGCCCCAGGTGCTCACGGCGCTGTGGTGCGAAATCGACCGCACCGCGGATGCGGCAGACGCGCGCGTCATTTTCCGCACCGCAGGCGAAGAATCTCCGCTTCCCAGGAAACTGCCGCCCGAGCTGCTCGCGCCCTGGGCGTATCTGGAGAGCGCCAGCCGGGCTTTTCACGCCCGCGACCGGTCCTCCATCTATGGCGGATTTCACGTCTATTGCCGCCGGGCGCCGTCTTAGGACATTCGCGGGCGGTCACAATCATCATCTGTCATGGCCCGCAAATGCGGGCCACCCAGTTGAAACCGGCACGGCGTAGAAGAGGAAGAATATCAGATTGCAGCCGCTCTCAAGAATTTCGACGCGTCACCTGGGTGGCCCGCATTCGCGGGCCATGACAGTCTTTTTCGGTCCGGACAGGCGGCTCCCGTATTAGCGACATGTCAACGCAGCCGAATTCTCACGGCGCGCTCATGGACCGCGTCTATGGGCGCCAGCGCCATTTCTACAATCTGACACGCCGCTATTATCTGATCGGCCGCGACCGGCTCATCGCCGGCCTTGATCTCAAGCCGGGCCAGAGCGTTGTCGAAATCGGATGCGGCACCGCCCGCAATCTCATCGCCATCGCCCTTCGTTTCCCAAGCGCACGGCTTTTCGGGCTGGATGCCTCCCAAGCCATGCTCGAGACCGCACGAACCCAGGTCGAGAATGCCGGCCTCGCAGGCCGGATTGCGCTGGTTCACGGCTACGCGGAAGCGCTCGAACCGCAGCTCTTCGGCGCGGCGCAAGGCTTCGATGCTGCGGTTTTTTCCTATAGCCTGTCGATGATCCCGGATTGGCGGCGCGCGCTTGCCGCCGCCAATGCCGCGCTTGCACCGGCGGGGCGGACGCATATCGTGGATTTCGGCGATCTGGTCGGGCTGGGGCGGTTCGGCGCAGGGGCATTGCGGCTGTGGTTGCGGCATTTCCACGTCGAGCCCCGCGCCGACATCCTGCACTTTCTGGAATCCGCCGTGTCCGCCGAATCGGGCACGAAACTCTGGATTTCGCCAGGGCGTTACGCTTTTCTCTGGAGCGGGAACCGGTTTCCGGACCGGGGTTTAGCGAATGTTGCAGGGCAGCCACAGCCCGCGGGGAATTCCTGATGTCGCTTTCGTATGGAGTTGGCGCGGGTGGACATTGCTGGTAGCCATCTTTCACAGTGTCTTCGACATCCCTGACGCGTCGGTGGGGTTTGCCCGCCCGTCGGTGGTTTACACGGGGGTTTACGATGAAAGCTCGAATGTTGGCCTTGGCGGGAGCAGCCCTCTTCGTCCTGGCTGGTCCTGCAGCGGCGAGCGACGCTCAGGGATGGTACATCAATCTTGACGGCGGTTGGGATTCGATGGGGAATCTCAAAGTGCCGCAGGACACCTTGACGTATCCCAGCAGGGTTCCGGCCGTAAAAATCACCAAGGTCCCGACCGATACGTCGGCGCTTGTCACCGGCGCCATCGGCTATCGCTTCCCGGCTCGCATCCGCGGTGAAGTGGAATTCGGCTGGACCAATCACGATACAAACGGGGTCACCGGAGTCCCGCTTTCGATCGCGAGCGGCAATTCGCAGATCGTCTCCGTGCTTTACAACGTCGCCTACGATCTGCCGATCACCGAGCGTTGGGACTTCACTTTCGGCGCCGGCGCCGGCATCGGCGATGGGGCCGAGAACATTCCGCTCGATAATGGCGAACATCTGGCCGCTGGCGTCAACCAGGGCTTCATGTGGCAGGCCATGTCGGGCTTCAACTACTCGGTAACCGACAATCTCGATCTGACTTTCGATTGGCGCTATCGCTCGCTTTCGGTCAACCGGTACTACGAGTCGGACATCATCCTCCCGCCGGGCGCGGCTCGCTACGGCGAGCAGGTTCGCGATCTGAACGAGCAGGCCTGGATGTTCGGCATCCGCTACTATCTGTGGTCGGCACCTCCGCCGCCACCGCCGCCTCCGCCTCCGCCTCCTCCGCCGCCGCCCCCACCGCCGCCTCCGCCACCCCCGCCGCCGACAAAGACCTTCATTGTCTTCTTCGACTTCAACAAGTCGAACCTGACGGCCGAAGCGCGGGCAGTCGTGCAGGAAGCTGTGAAGGTTGCGAAGCAGAACGGCTTCGTGCGAGTGCTGGTCACCGGCCACACCGACACGGTCGGCTCCGACAGCTACAACCAGGCGCTATCCGTGCGTCGCGCACAGTCCGTCAAGGACGAAATGGTGAGCGAAGGCATGGACGGCTCGCAGATCGAGATCAAGGGCGACAGCTTCCACGATCCGCTGGTGCCCACTGGTCCGGGTGTCCGCGAACCGCAAAATCGCCGCGCTGTGATCGATCTCGGCGGCGGAAGCTGACCGCCGCGATTGCGGCTAAGAAACAAGGGCGGGCTCTTTCGAGCCCGCCCTTTTTGTCTGCTGCCAGGTTGGCGCTCAGGCCATCACAAAAGTTTTCACCATAGTGAAAGACGGATGGCGAGCGATGAGCCTACTGGCTGCTTTCGTTGGCGACGCGCTCCGGATTGGGCTGGGGAACCACGTCCGGGACGATTTTGGCGCCGGCGAGGCCCACCCGTACGCGCAACTGGCAGGAATCCACGGGGCTATCTTCTTCCACAACCTGGACACCCGCCACGAATGAGCTGAGGGAAGGCTTCTCGGTCGTGAGCGCCTGGCTGAACACCAGGCCCGCCTCGCGGCAATAATTGGCATTGTCCCGGATGCTGCGGATCGAGGAATGATTCGCAAGCCGCGTCTTGAAGGCGTGATACTCGGCCTCGCCGCGCCTGGCGCCGTAGAGCCGCATGAACATCCGCGCAAGCGTGGCATCGGATGTGCGCAGCTCCGGGCCGAAATTGGTCTGAAACGCGTTGAAATGCTCCACCTCGTTGCAGGTGAGTGCCGCGACCATGAGCTCCTGCTGGATCATTGCGGCCTGAATCGCCGTCACCTCGTCGGGCCGCGCGCAGCGCGGTGCCGCCACCGCATTCGCGCCCAACACCAGGGCCGCCACACAGATTACGCCCGCCGACACGTTCCATCCCATGATACGCCACCGCATTGTATGGTAACCATGCAAACCTAGCACCGGATTCCGCGCAAGGCGATGCCCGCGTGATTCGAGGCTTAAGAATTCATCTCTGTGTTCGGACAAACAAATGCAAACCGACCCCCTGCCGCCAGCCATCGACCTCTCCGCCGAATCGGTCCATTGGGATTTCCGCGAAGCCATGTCCTATGGCGATTATCTGCGGCTCGGCGACCTTCTTGCGTGCCAGCACCCGCTCAGCCGCGAGCATGACGAGACTCTTTTCATTATCATTCATCAAACCTCGGAACTTTGGATCAAGCTCTGCCTGCACGAGATCACCGCCGCCATCCGCCAGATTCGCGAAGGCGAACTCGGTCCCGCCTTCAAGATGATGGCGCGTGTCGCGCGCGTGCAGGCGAACCTGATCCAGTCCTGGGAAATTCTTTCCACCATGACGCCGTTCGACTATTCGAGCTTCCGCGCGGCGCTCGGCAAATCATCCGGCTTTCAATCCTTCCAGTATCGCATGCTGGAATTCCGGCTCGGCAACAAGAATCCGCAGGCTGCGCGTGTATTTGAGGCGCATCCGGAAATCGCGCGCGAAGTTGACGCCGCCCTGCGCGAACCCAGCATCTACGACGAATCGCTGGCGCTTCTGGCGCGCCGCAATTTCTCCATTCCTGAAGACAAGCTCAGCCGCGATTTTGCCCAACCCTATGTCGCCGATCCGCGCGTGACCGATGCCTGGCGGAAGGTCTATCGCGATGTCGAACAGCACTGGGAGCTCTACGAACTTGCGGAGAAACTCGTCGACGTTGAATACCGGTTTCATCTCTGGCGATTCAGCCACATGAAAACCGTGGAGCGGATCCTGGGCGCAAAGCGCGGCACGGGCGGAACGTCCGGCGTCGCCTATCTCCGAAAAGCGCTGGACCTGCGCTTTTATCCCGAACTCTGGGACGTGCGGACGGATATCTGAGCTGCACCGCGGGCCCTAGGATGAGCGCTCTGCCGAAACCTGTTCTTCTGTACCCGGATTATCTCTGGACGGCGGGAGAGAGCGGTGCGCGGTCCGGCTGGACCGTGCTGATCGAAGATGGCCGAATCACCGAGGCCGCACCTTCCGCGCGGTTCGAGGGACGGCATGACATCGAACGCATCAACCTGCCGACTGCAACGCTCCTTCCCGGACTGATCGATGCGCATTCGCACCTGTTCCTGCGTCCCTACAATGAAATTTCATGGGACGATCAGGTGCTGAAGGAACCCGAATCCTACCGCACCCTGCGCGCGGCACGGCATGCGCGGACCACGCTTGAAGCGGGCTTCACGGCGCTGCGCGACCTCGGCACGGAGGGTGCTGGTTTTGCCGATGTGGCGCTGAAACGTGCCATCGCGGAAGGGCTGGTTGCGGGGCCGCGCCTGTTTGTCGCCACGCGCGCCATCGTGGCGGCGCATAGTTACGGACCGGCGGCGCGGCATTACCGGCCCGATTGCTGCCTGCCGCAGGGCGCGGAGGAAGCCAATGGTGCCGATGAAATCATTCGCGCCGTCCGCAGCCAGGCGGCGCGCGGCGCGGATTGGATCAAGCTTTATGCCGATTATCGCACCGGTCCGCATGGCGAGGTGCGGCCGACATTCTCGGAAAGCGAGCTGCGCGCCGCCATCGCCGCGGCGCATGATTCGGGCCGTCCCGTGGCCGTTCATGCCATGGCGGACGAGGCAATACGCCGTGCCGTCGAAGCGGGCGCCGATACGATCGAGCATGGCTATGGCGGAACGCGGCGGACCTTTGCCCTGATGGCGCGCCGTGGCGCGGCATTTCTGCCGACACTCACTGCGCCAGAAGCCATTGCGGAATACGCGGACGGCGATGAGGTGGCCTGTGAACGGATGTCGCTCGCGCATCAGGCCTTCGCCAATGCGCGCGCGGAAGCCGTGACGATCGGCTGCGGCAGCGATGTCGGCGTGTTCGCGCACGGCACCAATCATCGCGAGCTTTCATGGATGGTCCAGCTGGGCATGTCGCCGGTCGAGGCGCTGACTGCGGCAACCGCCATCAATGCGCGGATATTGGGCAAGGACGACGAGCTTGGCCGGATTCGCGCGGGCTTTCACGCAGATCTCATCGCGGTCCGGGGCGATCCGACACGCGACATTGCGGCCCTTCAGAGCGTATGCTTGGTGATGAAAGGCGGCAGGATCGTCCGCCACGAACATGGGATTACTGCAGTTCGCTAATGCAGAGCAGGGCAAGACACATGGACACGAAACGGCTCGGAGAATTCGTGGAGCAAATCTGGGAAGATTCGGCTGTTCCTACCCTCACCGAATATATGCGCATTCCGAACAAATCTCCCGCCTTCGATCCGGACTGGGATGCGCATGGCTATATGCGCGCTGCGGTAAAATTGTTGGAAGCATGGGCGCGCGATCATCTGCCGGAAGGCGCGAATCTCGAAATCGTGCATCTGGCCGGCCGCACGCCGTTGATATTCATCGAAATCCCCGGCGAGTCCAAAGAAACCATCCTGCTCTATGGTCATCTGGACAAACAGCCCGAGATGGTGGGCTGGGCTGACGGCATGGGTCCGTGGACACCCGTCCGCCAGGGCGACAAGCTCTTCGGCCGCGGCGGCGCCGATGACGGCTACGCAATATTTGCAGCGCTTTCCGCGCTTGGCGCCTTGCGCGATCAGGCGATTCCGCATGCGCGCTGCGTCGTTCTGATCGAAGCCTGCGAGGAATCCGGCAGTCCCGACCTTCCCTTCTATGTCGATCATCTGGCCGACCGCATCGGCGAGCCTTCGCTCGTCATCTGTCTCGATTCCGGTTGCGGCGATTACGACCGTCTCTGGCTGACGACCTCGTTGCGCGGCATGGCGGCCGGCTCGCTGACCATCCGCGTGCTCGAAGAGGGCGTACATTCCGGCGACGCCTCCGGCGTGGTGCCGTCGAGCTTCCGTATTCTCAATCAGCTTCTGTCGCGGCTCGAAGACGGGAAAACCGGCGCGATCCTTCCCCGCGAGCTCCATGTAGAAATACCCGCGCAGCGCATCGCGCAGGCACGCGACGCCGCTGGCATTCTCGGAGACAGCCTGTACACCAAATTTCCGTTCGCCGGGCATACCGGCCCGGTGAGCGACGATCTTGCGGAACTCGTTCTCAACCGGACCTGGCGACCGCAACTGGCCGTGATCGGCATCGATGGATTGCCCGCACCACAGAACGCCGGCAACGTCCTGTTGCCCTACACCACAGCGCGTTTGAGCCTCAGGCTGCCGCCCACGCTTCCCGGCCAGGACGTCGGAAAGGTGCTCAAGCGGCTGCTCGAAGACTCGCCGCCCTATGATTGCGAAGTCCGATTCGAAGGAAGTGAATCGTCGAGCGGCTGGAATGCGCCGGCGCTCTCGCCCTGGCTCGAAGAGGCGGTTATGCGCGCTTCGAAATCAGCTTTCGGGCCGGCGCCCGCCTATATGGGCGAAGGCGGCAGCATTCCCTTCATGGCGATGCTGGGCGAGAAATTTCCCCGCACGCAATTCGTGGTCACCGGCGTGCTCGGTCCCCATTCCAATGCGCATGGCCCGAATGAATTTCTGCACATCCCAACGGCCAAACGCATCACCATGGCGGTTGCCTTAATCATCGCCGATCAGCATCGCGCATAGATTTTTTTCCGACAACCTTATGGCGCTGCTCCACGCATCAGCGGCGCGTGCGCCGGGATCGCGACGCGGCGGCCGAATGTTACCTTCCCGGTGCGGTCGCAGAAACCGAGCCTTTCGATATCGGCTTTGGTGCGGCCGTTTACAGACGGATGGCTGCCGAAGAGATACCAATCGTCGCGATCGAGATGACGCGGAAACAGGGCGCCGTCGCTCAACACAAGTTCGCGTCCCGAATCACTACGGTGCCTGTAGAATGCATACATGAAAACGCCTCCGAGCTAATGCTCCCCCCCGTTTTCTTATACGCACGGGTTTTCGCCCTTGCCGAGCAAATCGGAATCCAGCGTAGATGAAGGCTTTCCGTCTTAGACGGCAAATCAGTCAAACATGCGGCGAATGCGCCGCGATGGCTGAAAGAAACATGTCGCCGAATTCATGAAGTTTTGTTGAGCCTACGCCGTTCACCTGCGCCATTTCTTCCTTGTTGCGCGGGCGCTGCGTTGCCATCTCGATGAGAGTCCGGTCGGAAAAGATCAAATAAGCCGGTACCGCGCGTGATTTGGCGATTTTGAGACGCAGCGATTTGAGCGCCGCCAGCAACGTATCGTCCACCATCACCGATGACGTCTGGATGCGGGCCGCCGCGCGCGGAAGCTTTTCGGATGGGCGGTAATGAAAATGCCCCTCGCCGCGCAAAAGCGCCGAACCTTTTGCGGAAACCGACAATCCGCCATAACCTGCAATGTCTGCTGTGAGCCAGCCGCCCGCCGTGAGTTGACGAATCAGGGTCTGCCACTCGCTCTTCTTGCGCGCGGAACCGACCCCGAAAACGGGCAGCCGGTCATGCTGTGCGCCGAGCACCCGCTCCGTGGCAAGTCCGCGCAGCACGTCCACGACATGACTTCCGCCATAGCGTTCGCCTGTTTGTTTGACGGCTGAAAGCGCCTGCCGCGCCGCCACCGTGCCGTCGACGAGTTGCGCGGGATCGAGACAATTGTCGCAATTGCCGCAGGCTGGCGTCGTCTCGCCGAACCACGAAAGCAGAATCTGACGCCGGCAGCCTGTTGCTTCGCAATAGCCGACAAGCGCGTTCAGCCGCTGGTGCTCGCGGCGCCGCCGATCCTCGCCGGCTTTCTCGTCATCGATAAACATGCGCCGCATGCGGATATCGCCCGCGCCCAGAAGCAGATGCGCGTCGGCAGGCACCCCGTCGCGCCCGGCGCGACCGATCTCCTGGTAATAAGCTTCAAGGCTCGACGGCAGGTCCATATGGAACACGAAGCGGACATCGGCCTTGTCGATGCCCATGCCGAAGGCGATGGTTGCCGCCATCACGAGATTCGGTTCCGTCATGAAGCGGTTCTGATTGGCTTCGCGGGCCTCCTTGCTCATGCCTGCATGATAGGCCAGCGCGCGGATTCCGTGGCCGGCAAGAAATCCGGCTGTCGCTTCGGTGCGCTTGCGCGACAGACAATAGACGATGCCGCTCTGTCCCGCGCGCGACCGCAGAAATGCCAGCAGCTGCCGCTTCGAATCCTGCTTGTCCTTCACGGCCAGCCGGATGTTGGGGCGGTCGAAGCCGAGCACCAGCGTCTGGGCCTTGCCGTCAAACAGCTGATCGACAATGTCGCCGCGCGTGACGGCATCGGCGGTGGCGGTCAGCGCCGCGACGGGCACGGCCGGAAACAGATCGCGCAGACGCGCAAGATCGCGATATTCGGGACGGAATGCCGGTCCCCATTGCGAGATGCAATGCGCCTCGTCGATCGCGATCAGCCTGAGATCGCGTTTGGCGAGCGCGGCGAGCATGCGCTCGGTCATCAGGCGCTCCGGCGCCATGTAGAGCAGCCGCGCTTCCCCGCTCGCCACGCGCCGCCAGGCCGCGACATTGGCATCGTAGGATTGCGCCGAGTTGATCATTTCCGCCGCCACGCCCGCGAGACGAAGTGCGGCCACCTGGTCGTTCATCAGCGCGACGAGCGGCGAAACGACGACGGTGAGGCCGCCGCAAACAAGCGCGGGAATCTGGAAACAGAGCGATTTGCCCGAGCCGGTCGGCATCACCGCCAGCACGTTGCGGCCGGCGAGCAGAAGATCGATCACCGCCTCCTGCCCCGGGCGAAACGCGTCGAACCCGAAGACGGATTTCAGGACATCGTGCTTGGTGATTTGCATGAATCGCCGCGCGGCATGAGCCGAGAGAATCTCCCGGCCGCGGCCGATTGGCAATCGCTACGTTTTCCCGGCGCCCCGTGTCATACAGGCGGTGCAGGCCCCCGTCCGCCATTTGAACCGCAGGGCACAAGGCGCAGAGATCGTTGAGCCCTCTTGTGGCATAATACAACGTGCGCCGGCCGGTGAATTCGCGATGACCTCTGCGTCTGCGCGCCTTTGCGGTTCACATAGGGATGATGCAACGCGAACCGGACCCCGAACGATCTGTATGTAATAATGGCGCTACGACGATGGATCCTCATCGGAGAGCAGATCCGTGTCCGATTCGTCCGTTGCATCGGAATATTCGGCGGCAAAGCGCGATACCGAGCCGGCATCGGGAAAGAAATCCGACAGCGCATCGGTCTCCTCGGTCTGGGCCTCGGTGAAGTTGCCGAGGAGCGCGACCGACTGCGTGCCCGGCCGCATCTCCGGCGCCTTCGACGCGCCGGATATGGCGATCCAGGAAACGACCCCCATCGATACAAGAAACAGGGCCGCAGCCTCCGTCGCCGCGCGATAAAAGCGCCGGCGCTGCGCGATGACGATATCGGCGCGCTTCAGCACGCGATCGGCAAAATCCTCGCTCAGGACGGGTTCGTTCATGACGTTCATTTGCGATCTCCGGCGAGCAGGATTCCGCGCAGATTTTCCCGCGCGCGAAACAGGCGCGATTTCACGGCCGATACGCTGGTGCTGGTCATGGCCGCGAGTTCCTCATGGCTGCGTTTCTGTTCCAGGCTGAGTTCGAGCAGACGGCGCTGTTCGGGCGGCAGCTGCGCGAGCCCGCGGCCCAAAGATTTCTCATCTTCCTTTGGCGCCGGCGCGGAGTCCGCGGCAACGCCTTCGCTTTCCGGCCCGAGCGGCACAAACAGCCGCCGCCACCCCTGACCGGCGCGCAGATGATCGCGGCACACATTGCGCGCGATCTGGAACAGCCACGATTCGAAGCGGTCGGTTGCGCGCAGCCGGGGCAAAGCAAGCACCATCTTTACAAATACCGTCTGGCACAGATCTTCATAATGGTTCTCGCCCGTCTGCCCGATCACGAAGCGCGCCATCCGCGTCTGGTAGCGTCGGATCAGCTCGGTGAGCGCCGGCCGGTCGCCGCTGCGCCCGCGAAGAACAAGTTCCTCGAGAGGCAGCGGCGTGGTGCCGTCACATGGGGAGCGATCCACGGCGGCGGAATGCCGGATCAGTTCGTCTGGTCGCCCGAATCCGGCTGATCCGATCCCAAGATGCTCTGGATCTGGGAATGCAGCGACTTGAGCTGCTGGTGGACCTGTGCGAGCCGGCTGATCTGATCGGAGGTGAGTACGCCGCGAATCGCCAGCGCGGTGGTGACCATGTTCTGATCGATCTCCTGCTGGTACTTCGCCGCCTTCTGCTCCAGCGGCGCGAGTTCCGAAGCCGAGACATTGCCCGTCGACAGCAGCTTGTCGGCGATCTGCTCATGGACCGCGTGGAACTGCTGATAGACGGATTTCATCTGCGTATGCTCGGATTTGAGAATTTCATGCACCTGCTGGCGCTGCGCCTCGGTGAGATTGGCCGATTTGAGCAGCATCATGAAGGGCGAGCCCCCGTCATGCATGAAGCGGCCCATATGGCCCATGCCCCCATGCGCGGGCTGGGCGCTGACGGGCTGGGCGAAGAGAAGGCCCATGGCCGAGGCGATCAGAAGTTTCGTGACGATTTTCATGACGATGTACTCCGGTTAAGGGGGGATGATACACCAAAGACGGAGCACGGGGGCGAAAGTTGCGCGGCCGTTCGGGCCGTGAGTGCAGTCCCGAAGGAGCCGCCGACCGGAATGGAGATTGCCAATGGCCGACGAAACCAATGCCGCCAGCTTAAGAAGCCGTAAGCTTGTGCAGATCGCCCTCACCAGCCGGGATATCGAGCGCAGCCGGCATTTCTATTGCGTCGTGCTCGGCCTGACGCTTCAGTTCGAAGCCGGCGGCATGCTGTTCTTCGACCTTGCCGGCCAGCGGCTGATGATCGGCACGGAGAACAGCGCGGGCGCGCCCGGCGGCGCGATCCTTTATTTCGACGCGCCGGACATCGACACGCTGGCGCCGGTGCTGGAAAAGAAAGGCGTTCAATTTCTCGGACCCATCCAGGCCGTGCAGACCACCGCGACCCACGATCTCAAGCTCCGCGCCTTCCGCGACCCCGACGGCAACACGCTGGCGCTGATGGGGATGGTCGAGCGGAAGTAACGGGTGTCGACGCAAGTTTCATCTTTCGACCCCTCACCCGCAGCGTGCCAGATTTAGAGACCTACACCTGCATCCCTCTCCCTCAAGGGGAGAGGGGAATTCTGTGCGCTGCATATTTGTTTTGCAACATGTTGCAGGACTTGCCGATGCCACGCTCGAAATCCCCCTCTCCCCTCGTGGGAGAGGGGTGCGAGAACCGGTCTATCCACCGGCACGCGGCAGGTGAGGGGGACTCTCGAGCGCCAGACGAATGACTTCGAGCACGCCTGCGAAGTTCACGTTCATCTCCGAATTCCAGAAACGCACCACACGGAAGCCCTCATTCTCCAGAAAGCGGCTTCGCGCGGCGTCATGCGCAAGCTGCTCCGGCTCGGCGTGCTGACTGCCGTCGAGCTCGATAATCAGCCGGTGTTCGAAGCACACGAAATCCACGACATAGGCGCCGATCGGCTGCTGCCGGCGGAACTTGTAAGCATGGAAGCGGCGGTCTCTCAGCGCCTGCCAAAGTTTCCGTTCGACATCCGTCTGCTGCCGACGCAACTCCCGCGCAAGCTCGTGTTTCATCTTTCGACCCCTCACCCGCAGCGTGCCAGATTTAGAGACCTACACCTGCATCCCTCTCCCTCAAGGGGAGAGGGGAATTCTGTGCGCTGCATATTTGTTTTGCAACATGTT
>DATJUM010000014.1:0-4226 GCA_035502355.1 Rhizomicrobium sp.
GCCGTGGTCAGCCGCTCGCCCGGCGCCAGGCGCGTCTGCGTGTGAAAAAACGGCTTTTCACATCTGGGCGTAATAACCGCGGCCATGCGCTGCATCAGCGCCGCGGCTTCGCGTGGATCATCTTCGCGGAAGAACTCAAAACCGCGCGACCCGCCGAACTCGACGCGCTCGCCCTCCTCGGCCGTCAGCATGTAATCGGCCAGCTTGCGGCCGTCGCCGTGCAGATTACCCTTCGCGATCACGACCGAGCGCCGCCATGATCGCCGCAATCGGCGCAGCGAATTGCTCCTGCAACAGTCTGGCCGCGCGGGCGATCTCCTTCGCTTCGTCGAGCAGCCGCCCCGCCCCGTGTTCCTCCGCGAACAAGGTCAGCGTATTTCCGGTGCGGGCGAGCTGGTTAAGGTTGTTGCTGGCGCGGTTGAACGCCGCCAAGGCTCGCATCAGCGCCGGCTCGTCGACCGGGCGGCGCCGCGCCCGCGGCCGGATGGCGGTTTCCTCGCCGAGCCGGCCGCTCGCGAGATAACCGGCCGCACTCATCCCGACGGCCGCGGCGGCATCCTTCACGCGCTGATGATCGGTCGGTGTGAGCTTCACCAGGATGCCGGCGCGGCGCTGGCGCTTCTCGCTGCCGCTGCGCGCCTTCTTGGCGCGGCCCGTCCCGGCCGGCGGCGGCAGATGAATGACGGCCGGCGCATCGCGCGCTGTAGGCGGTTCTCTGTGCTGTTCGAGCGCGTCGGTCATGCGCGGCAGAAGGCGGGTGGATGGGGCGCAGCTCCTCCCCGTCGGTGTCGGGGGACGGAAGCCCTGACGTGCGGCCGCGGCCGCAAGGGGGATCGAACGGGGGCGTGCCCCCTTCGCAAGATGAGCGGCGAAGCCGCGTGGTGCGGGATACCCGCGCCCAACTTGCTACCGCCAAAAATCGCCGTCGCCGTCATTCCGCGCCATTAGCTGGGGTCTCGTTGATGACGCGGCAATGGCTACAGGCTCACCCGGATTCGTGTCGAGAGCAACAACCGGGGCTGACGCTCTCCCCTTTCACCATTCCGCTGCCGGATCGTTCGGGAAGCGAAACACGGGCGGGGGTATGTGTCTGATGTCGTCTGCCTCCTTCCTCGTTGCGGCGTTTCGCTAGGACGGATCAACATCGGCGACATCGAGAGCCTCGTAGATAAGAGCCTCGATGTCGATGCCATGTGCGGCGGCCAGACGGGTCAGTTCGACCAGCTTGGCCCGGATGGCATTTTTGTCGATCGGTGGTCGCAGGTCACTGGCGTGGCTGTAATGATCGACAAGTATCGGGCCGATTGCTGCGGCCACGGATGCGGTAATCATCTGCTGTGCCGTCTGGCGGCGTGCAGCGGCGGCTTTCTCATATATCAGCCACGTCGGCTTATCGAAGGCGAGAGCCGGGCGACCGTCGGGAAGGATTACCCATTCGACCGAGAGTTTGTTTGCTGATTTCATCGAAGTCTCCCTTGATTCTTAATTGAACCTCGAAATCTTGTACGGAGAGAAGGAACGGGCAAGGTCGAAGCCGTATCCCGGAAAAGAGGGGCAGCTATCCGCCCCTCCCCCCGGTCGGCCTTATCGTGGCGAAGGCCGCGTAACTTCCTCGTGCGCGGTGCTCGGACGCTGCGCCTCGCGCTCCTGCTCCTTTTCGTCCTTGGGGCCACCTCCGCCCCCGCCGTCCGAGTCCCGCTGCTCCGGAAAGTCGATTTCCATGCTCGGGGTGATCGCCACGAACAGCGGCATCACGGCTACCTTCCCTTCCCCGACATGATCGACCATGACGATGGCAACGCCGGGTTCGCGGTTGATGGTGCAGCTTGCAAGGGTGATGTTGTCGTAGAGTTGGGAACGCACCGCCTGAAAGGCGTTCACGTGTCCCGGTGTGATGTAGCTCATTGGATGCCTCCCTTTGTTGGTTCGGAAAGGAAAAACCCGCCAGTTTGGGGCTGGCGGGTTCCCCGGTGCGGTTACGTGGCGGCTTCGTCGCCCTGATCTTCGGGCAGCTTGGCCTTCGGACGGTTCCACAACAGCGCGTAGGAGCCATCCGGCTGCCGGGTCAGCGCGCAGTTGATCGGAGCCGCGAGGGTCGGGCCGTCGAGCTTGAGGGACAGATACGCCCTGCCCTTCTTTTCGCTTACCCGGTTCCACGCGCCGCCGATCTCGACCTGGCTATCGGCCGCATCGTGGCTGAAGACGACAAAATCCGGGCCGTCGCCGCGCTTTGGCATAACGGCGGCAAGGGTCACGTCTTCAACGTACAGCCCGAAGCAGCTAATGCTGCCCCGGTAGCTGCCGTCGCCTTCTTCGGTGAATGATCCAATAATCATGTAAGCCTCCTGTCCGTGTTTGCGTCCGCGGGATTGCGAACGTGAGGCCGTGCGTCCTGACAGGCGTGACGCGTTGCCAAGGGCACAAAAGAGCAACCAAATCTTCGACCGCCGCGGTCGTATCCCTCACGACCGCGGCGGCGAAATTTGGTCTGGCTGTTTTGACAGGCTGAAAAGCAGGAAAATTGCGCGCGCCCCGCGATTGGCGACAATCGCGCGCGCGATTTTCTTGCCTTTTCAGCTGGCCTTGCGGCGCGGCGCGACTGGCAGCACGCTCGGCCTCACGCCCCTCCCCCTTGCGCCTGTTCGCTCACCCGACGCGCGGCACCGCGCGGAGCGGTAATCGAATGCGGCGGCATTCGATCAGGCGCATCCAAGGCTTGAATGAAGCGCTGCGGTCCGGTTTTTCGGCCGTCGCCCGTACGAAAGGAAATGCTGTCGTTTCTTTCAAAAGCGGCCTAGCCTGCCTTTTAATTCAACCATTTGCACTTTCAGGCCAAAATGCCGGACGACCCTGCCGTCGATGATTTTTGGTTTCGTCCGGTATGGGAAAGCGACGATGAGGCCGCCCTCGATCCTCCGGGCGCGCCGCGAACACGAAAGCCGCCTTCGGAGCCCGATTACGATCATCCGCTGCTGACGCCCCTCGCCCGCGCCCAGGACGCTGTGGCGCGGCTCGAAGCCAAAGCCGAAAGCGCCTCGCCGGCGGTCGCCGAAGGCCTGCGCGCCCGCATGGCCTATCTCGAAGCGGCGGGCTGGCTGCGCTGCGCCCATGTGTGGATTCACCCTTGGGATCTGGCGTTGCGCGATAGCGGCGTGACCGGCTCCTATGCCGCGGCCGCCGTCGGCGACAGGCTGCAACGCGAGCTGCCGTCGACCGTCACGGCGGAATCCGGATTCGCGGCCCCGCCGTCCGATATCGTCGTCAACGACGCGCTGCGCCTGGCCCGGTTGTGGCGCCGGATCGCGGAATTGCGCACCTGGCGGCCATTAGCCGACGCCGCGACATTGCGCGAGACGCTGCGATCTCTCGGCTGTCGAACGCTCGAAGATCCTGAACTCAGGGATTGGCTGGCGTCCGTTCGCGCGATCGACCGCGGGCCCCTTCTGATCCGCGCCGGCCATGCCGCCCGCGACTGGCTCAACCATGCCGGCATCGAGCCGCACAATCCGGCGGCGTTCTTCCTTGCAGCCTGCCTATGGCGCGAGAAAACCCAGCTCCCGCCGCCGATCGGCCTGCCTTTCTGGGCGGCGCCCGAGCAGCGGCATCACCTTCTTTCGTTGCGCATCGGCCGCGAATGGATGGTGCAATTTCTCGAATGCGTGACGGCCGCGGCGCTGATCGGCTCGCGCGAACTGCACCGGCTGCACGAAATCGAGCAAAAGGGCCTCTTTCTGGGGGCTACGGCTCGTTCCCGGCTGCCGCAGGCCTTCGAGGCCGTGTTGCGCGCACCGATCGTCACGGCGGCATCGTTGGCGAAAGCGCTCGATGTGACGCCGCAGGCGGCGCTCGGTCTGTTGCGGCAGCTCCTGGCAGTGGGAATAGTGCGGGAGGCGACCGGACGGGCCTCCTGGCGGGCGTTCGCCCTCGCATGATTTGCTAGGCTCCTGCATTCCTAGGAACTCTGTATCCTAGGACAATAGGAACCGAAATATATCTTTATTTCAACCGGTTATATATTCAAAGGCCGTAAAACAAGACCATCTATGTTGCTAGGAAGATGAATTCCTAGCAACATAGGAACGTAGGAAGCGAGCTTTTCTGATTGCTATGATCGAGTCAATCCGCGTAACCTAGGAATCTGCGATTCGAGGTTCCTAGGATCATAGCATGACGGGCACGATCATCTCCCTCCTCTCCCAGAAGGGCGGCGTCGGCAAGTCGGCGAT
>DATJUM010000015.1:0-35199 GCA_035502355.1 Rhizomicrobium sp.
GCAATTCGTGGGCAAGAAGGCCACAAAAGCGAACCCCGCGATTGCCGCTCCAACAGTGATCGCCAGCGAATTAATGACGGCATGGGGGCAGACCAAATTTTTTATGGACGCATCCGCTCTGCCGCATACGAGCGCAACCCATCACCCCCTGACCGACATTGCGGCTGCATGCCGGAGCATCGGGTTGAGGTTAGTGCCGGCAACGAAACTGGCCGCCCCTTCGGTTTATCAAAATGCCGTCGCTGCTATAGTCGGAACGGACCATCGTGGGGTCGGTCTACGGGTTGATATCGCGCAGATGGCAAAGGCGGCTCAATGGCAACCTCATTTCCCGTTCCCTCCAAACCAGACTGATCTCATCGTAGACCTCGCTGATAATTTGCAGGCAACGGCCGCATTAGGCGCGGTTGTTGTCCAAGCATTTCAGCAGTTGCATCTGGGTCAGAATTGGCGGTCTGTTTCGATTGCAGGAACTTCGATGCCTGAAAATTTTCAAGGCATGCCATCGGGGCTTCACGTCTTACCGCGCCCTGAATGGGTTCTTTGGAATTCTATGCATGGTCATTTGCCATATACTCTTGGTTTCGGCGATTACGCGACTGTACCAGTTACGCCGCCGCCATCCGGAATTGCTTGGGGCTTCCCGATAAATGTTAGATATACACTGCCCGGTGGTTTTTTGATTTGCCGAGGCGTAGGAACTACGGGATATGGCGGCGTTGACATGGGGCCGCAGCTAACAGGTCATGCGAAATCGATCCGCCAAAACGCGGCCCGCACCCCGCTTGCGCATTGTTGGGCGGATCAAACGATAGATGCAATTGCAGCAGGAGGGGGTCCACAAGGGTTAGAGCATTGGGTCCAACTCGGCGTAAACCGACACATTGAATTGACCCGTCACCTACTGCCCTAACCAATCTGACGGTCGACGCTTGAGGGTTTCCCGCACTTCTCTCGATAGGTCTTCAAAAGAAAGCAATGACGCAAGACGCTCGTGTACGACGCGCACATTTTTGCTTCGAAACCCTTTGGCGATGCCGTAATTTTCAAGAACGGCCAGAGCTTCGTCTTTCCATAGCAATTGCGCAACTAGATATGGGTCTGGGATTGGGTTTCGAGAGCCTGGATGCCCGATCATGGGCCTGATATGCACTGCTCCATCGCGTAGTGTCGCAACGCTTACGGCCCACCAATCGGGAACAAGTTTCGCCGCCTTCTCTGAGTGCTTCGCTCCTACGACCAGCTCAACCCGGTCAAAAACCCTGCTGTAAAGTTGTGCTTGGAAGGGAAGGCGTTCCAGCGTGTCACGGTCGCTCTTTAGCTCAATGCCGTGCAGCTCACCATTGATTACAGCCAAGTCGATCCGGACGGAGCCGGACCATACGCCCATTTCCTCGACAATTCTGGAATGCGAGTCGGTTCCGTATTGGCTGAAGAGCTTACGCCTTACTGCTTCCCGGACGTCTCGATCCCGCATGGGGGACTGCAATAGCTGGAGTCTTCCCGCCGTGCCAACAACCGTTGCTGCCGCTGGTGCGTTAACTTTTTCAGGCATGGCGAAACCTCCGCCGCTATGCTACCCATTGATTCGGCAGCATTTGGCGGTCGATAGGCAGCCAACCATGGAATCGCACGGCTCTCACCCCAGAGCGATTCGTCCACAAAAGAATCATGAAACCCGTTAGAAGTCACCCCCCACTGGGGGCATCCCGCCCTCAAGGCGAGGAAAAAAGTCGATGGCTGCTTATGACCCCTTGCGCGACCATCTGCGTCGCCAGTCACTTCGCGAGTTCGATCTTACCTTCGCGGAAATTGGACAGATAATTGGGAGGGCACTTCCGAAGAGCGCAGAGCGACCGCAATGGTGGGCAAACCAAAAGGGAGGCACTAGACCGCAGCGCGACGCTTGGCGAGATGCTGGTTTCGAAGCCTTCTTGATCAAAGGGACGGATCGCGTCCGCTTTCGCAGAGTGTCCTAGTTTCCCCACGCCGCTTGTCCTAATTCGGACAGCACCCCTTCAGGCAACAGACGCGAGCGGGTTCCCATTGTCGGGGCCAAGCGGTCATAGTAAGGCCTGAATTTCCTACAAGAACCCGCGCCGCACATTGTCTTTTGGAGCAAGGAACCGCCATGATTTCACGCCTGTCTTGCGCGTTTTTCATGACCGCAGCCCTTCTCGCGCCTCGTATCGCAGAGGCTGCACCACAGATTTTGGGCAATTTCCAGAGCTGGGCGGCCTATACGACCGATGCGGGCGCCGCCAAGGTCTGCTACGCGCTGTCGCGGCCCACCTCCATGGAACCGGCGCGAGTGCGGCGCGATCCCACTTTCTTCCTGATCAATGACTGGCCCGGCCGCAAGGCCAAGGCAGAGCCGGAGATCGTTCCCGGCTATCAATACAAGGACGGCAGCGACGTGACGGTCGAAATCGGCGCCGACAAATTCACTTTCTTTACGAAGAACGATGGCGGTGCGGGCGGTGCCTGGGTGGAATCCCAGGCCGATGAGCAGCGGCTCGTGGACGCGATGAAGGCCGCGCCCGAAGCCGTTGTGACCGGCACCTCCAGGCGCGGTACGGTCACGCGTGATACCTATTCCCTGGCGGGCTTCACAGATGCACTCGAAAAGGCGCATCAGGCCTGCGCCATGTGAGGTTTGATTGACGGCTCTCATTTCATTGCCCGGGCTCGACCGCACGGCGCTGCAGGCGGCGCTGGCGGCGGAAGGCGTAGCGCCGCGCGAAGCGGCGATGCGCGCGCGCCAGCTCGGCAACTGGATTTATGTCCATGGTGCGCGGGATTTCGAGGGCATGACGAATCTCGCCAGGCCGTTCCGGGCCTTCATGACGGAGCGGTTCAGCCTTGCGCGTCCGGCCATCGTGACGGAGCAGATTTCGAGCGACGGCACGCGGAAATGGCTTTTGCGCACCGGTCCGGGCATCGAGTTCGAAACGGTGTTCATACCCGAGGCTGATCGCGGCACGCTCTGCGTATCCTCGCAGGTGGGATGCACGCTCAATTGCCGTTTCTGCCACACGGGGACACAGAAGCTGGTGCGCAATCTGACCCCGGAGGAAATCGTGGGCCAGGTGATGGTCGCCCGCGACGCGCTCGATGATTGGCCATCGACCGGGGAGAAACGCCGGCTCACCAATGTCGTGATGATGGGCATGGGCGAGCCGCTCTACAATTTCGACAGCGTCAAGGCGGCGCTTGCCATCGTGGCCGAGGGCGACGGGCTTGCGATCTCGAAGCGGCGCATCACGCTGTCGACAGCCGGCGTGGTGCCGATGATCCCGCGCGCCGGCGCCGAAATCGGCTCGGCGCTCGCCATTTCGCTGCACGCCGTGCGCGATGAACTGCGCGATATGCTGGTGCCGCTGAACCGCAAATATCCGATCGCCGCGTTGATGGCGGCGGCGCGGGCCTATCCCGGGCTTTCGAATGCGCGGCGGATCACGTTCGAATATGCGATGCTGAAGGATGTGAACGACAGCCTTGCCGATGCCCGAGAGCTTGTGCGCCTGCTCGCGGGCATTCCTTCGAAGATCAATCTCATTCCGTTCAACCCGTGGCCGGGCGCGCCCTATGAATGCTCGTCTTGGGAGCGGATCGAGAAGTTTGCCGAGATCGTGAACCGCGCGGGCTACGCCTCGCCGGTGCGCACGCCCCGCGGCCGCGACATCATGGCGGCCTGCGGCCAGCTCAGGAGCGAAAGCGTGAAGCTGCGCGCGCGCCCACGCCATACTGCGCCTGCTGCCGCCGAAGCGGTGTGCACCCCCTTGCCCGGCTGACGGCGGAGAAAGGCTTTCGGCGCGCTGTGCGAAACCGTCAGGTTCCGAAATGCTCCACGCTCGGCAAATCGAACTGGGCGGTCAGACCCGCGGGGCCGTGGCCCGGCAGTGACTGCAGTTCGGAGTGATAACCGTCCGTTGCGTGATCCAGGGTTGCGGACTCAATCGGGGCGGCGTGCGCAGCATGCATATTTGCCGCCAGGTGAGCAGCCACCGGCGCGCCGTGATGGTTCGCAAGCAGCGGCTTCGCAGGCGCGCGACCGGCGCCGTGCGGCACTCCGCCGTTCCAGGTGATCTTGAGATTGTCGAAGGCGAGCTGGTTTCCGCGGGTGTAATCGCCCGCGCCATAGCTGCAAGTATTGCCAAAGCTGCCCCCTGCCGACACGATCCGGAGGGCGGAAATGTGATCGAATGCCGCACGCTGGACGCTGGTTTGCTGAAGATCCGCAAAAACGATGGTCTGCGCCGTCTGCCCGATCTTGATGGTGGCGATGCCCTTTAGCACGAAGCCCTTGTCCGGCTCGTAGACATAGCTGCGGAACTGGAAGGTCTGTTTTGTTTCCCAGGCCGACGCCGCAACCATGCTGACGAGATTGAACGTATCTTTCAGATTGTCCGACCTGAAATAGCCGTAACTCGGATGGTAGTATTGGGTCGCACCATAATGCCCGACGCTATCATACCGGGCGAAGGCGAGGCCGCTGCCGTCGAGTGCGTTCTGATAGCCCGTGTCGCACCAGTTGGTTTTCACATTCTGCCAATAGCTATCGTTCAGATAATCCACGTCGCTCCACACAAAGCCGCCATATCCCGACGGCACGCTGCCGTAATAGCCGCTGAAGCCTTCGAATTTCAGCGTCTCGCTACCGTGATGCTTGCTCATGGATTGGCCCTCGTGCGGCGTGCAAACGAGAATGCGTCGCATTTCCAAGTAAACACGCGGCTGGATTGCGGTCAAGCCGGGATGCGTCGGACCGCTCGCTTAGTGGCGCCGCGCAAAATCCGGGACCTCGGGATAGGCATCCAGCACCCGACCAAGCGCCGATCTGAGCGGCCCGAGCCACGGCTCGTAATTGCGCCAATGATCGACCGACTCGCTGAAGATGGGGCGGCGCACCTGCTCGGAACTCACCGAATCCATCGCCCGCCTGTTTTCGTGGAATCGCAGGCAAGCGTCTTCGAACGGCAATCCGATATGATCGAGCAGGCGCCGGATTTCGGACTCGGGATTGCGCACCAGCTCCTCATAGAAAACCCGGTGGACGCGACCGGGTAGCGCGGCGTCGAAATGCGCCATCAGTTCCACGTAATCGGCGTAGGCCTGGCCAAGCTCCGCCAGGCGGTACGCAAACAGGGCTCCGAATTTGAAGTGCAGGGAGAAATTGGAGAAGCAGCAGGCAAGCGGATGCCGCCGGACATCGATGATCTTTGCGTTGGGCAGGATCAGATGAATAAGGCCGACATGGAGAAAATTGTATGGCATCTTGTCCGTGAAGAACGGACGGCCCGCGGCGCGGCGCGGACGCGTCGTCTCGAGGTAACGCGCGCCCAACTTGTGCAGGGTTCGGGCATCCAGCCTGGCGAGCACTTCGGGATATCCGGACCCGTATCCGGGGGCAATTTTCTCACCGACATGCTCTGCGAGCAGTGACAGATCGGGAAGCTCGGCCGTTCCTTCCACGGCCGAATGACTCGCCAAGATCTGCTCGACAAGCGTCGAACCCGCGCGTTGCATCCCCATGATGAAAATCGGGTCGGGCGCGCTGCAGCCGCTGCCCTGCCGTTCGCGGAAGAATTCCTGCGTGAACAAGGCTTTGCATTTGGCCAGATGCCGCGCGAGCCAGCCCGGGTCGTATTCGATCGACAGGCGCTTGATGGCGTTCGCCCGCGCGTAGTTTTCGAATGATTTCGCGTAGTTCTTGCCGTCGCCATGGGCTTTGCCGAGCGCGTAGTGCAGGTACATCCGATCCTCGCCGGACACCTCGGGCCGCGCCAGCTGATCCTGCATGCTCGCGACGTCTTCCGGAGAAAAGTGAAAGCTCTTGAGATCGGCAAGGCACCAGAATGCCTCGCCGCAGGACGGGCGAAGTTCTGTCGCCTTGCGAAAGGCAGCAATAGCCTGCGCGCGTTCTCCAACGCTCTTCAGCGCCCAGCCATATTTGATCCAGACATCTGGCGATTGGGGATATTTCTCCGCGAGTTGCCGGCGGCAGGTCGCCGCCTCGGCGTGCCGACCCATCGCGGAGAACACGATCGCCTTGAGATCAAGAAAGAGAAGATTGTGAGCCTCGTCCTTCAGAAGAGCATCGAGCTCTGCCAGTGCGAGAGAGGGCCGGTTCAGCTGAAAGAGCGTGTTCGCATATTCGTAGCGCGCGGCGGCAAAATCCGGCGCGAATTCGAGGCAGCGGACGAACAGCGCCTCGGCTTTTTCTTTCTGGCCCTGGGCATAGGCGGTCTGGGCCATCAGATGAAGCGCGCCGGGATCGTCGGGATTCTTTTCGAGGTAATTCGAGAGCAGACGTTCCGCGGCTTCCGGCATTTTTTGCCGGAGCCATTCCGCCGCTTCCCGCAATTTGGGATTCCGCAACGGCCGCGCCGCGCGCAATTCCGCCGCGGCCACGGCGAAAACGTCCGTCTCTGCGGCAGCTGTCGGTTGACGCGGTTCGCCTTGCTGATACGCGGTCATCGAGTCTCGGAGCTATGGCGTCCCCTGGGGGAGCGCGCACGGGAATGGCAATCTTATAAAGCGTAACCCGCGGGTCCGGCGGTCGCCAAGACAGAGACGCGCTTGTGGGAGGCGAGGCGGTCAATATAGTCGGTGTGAATCCTTCCGGGAGATTTCCGTGCCGAGGCCCGTGAAAAAAATCGTGCTCGCCTATTCGGGCGGGCTCGATACGTCGGTCATTCTCAAATGGCTGCAGACCGCCTATGGCGCGGAGGTCGTCACGTTCACCGCCGATCTGGGGCAGGGTGAGGAGCTCGCACCGGCGAGAGCCAAGGCCGAGCTGCTCGGCGTCAGGCCCGAGAACATCTTCGTCCAGGATTTGCGGGAGGAATTCGTCCGCGATTATGTGTTTCCGATGTTTCGTGCCAATGCGCTCTACGAAGGGGCGTATTTGCTGGGGACCTCGATTGCGCGCCCGCTGATTGCAAGAAAACAGATCGAAATCGCCGCCAAAACGGGCGCCGATGCCGTGGCACATGGCGCAACGGGCAAAGGAAACGACCAGGTACGTTTCGAGCTTGCTTATTATGCGCTCAAGCCGGACATCCAGGTGATTGCGCCGTGGCGGGAATGGGATTTGACGAGCCGCACGAAGCTGCTCGAATTCGCCGAAGCCCACCAGATACCGATCGCCAAGGACAGGCGCGGCGAAGCGCCTTTTTCGGTGGATGCGAATCTTCTGCATTCCTCATCGGAAGGGAAGGTGCTGGAAGACCCGGCGGTGACGCCCGATCCGATCGTCTATCAGCGCACGGTCAGTCCCGAAGAGGCGCCCGACGCACCTACTCTCCTGGAAATCGGATTCGAACATGGCGATGCGGTTGCGCTCGACGGAAAGGCGCTCTCTCCCGCTTCGTTGCTCGCACGCTTGAACGAACTCGGTCGCGCCAACGGAATCGGCCGCATCGATCTCGTGGAAAACCGTTTTGTCGGCATGAAATCGCGCGGCGTGTATGAGACGCCTGGCGGGACAATTCTGCTGACGGCGCACCGCGCCATGGAATCGCTCACGCTTGATCGCGGCGCGGCGCATCTCAAGGACGAGCTGATGCCCCGCTATGCGGAGCTCATCTATGACGGTTTCTGGTTTTCGCCGGAGCGCGAAATGCTGCAGGCGCTCGTCGACAGGAGCCAGGAATTTGTGACCGGCACGGTGCGGCTCAAGCTCTACAAGGGCAATGTGATCGTGGCCGGCCGCTCGTCACCGTATTCGCTTTACGCGAAAGACCTCGTAACCTTTGAAGACGACCGCGGCGCCTATGATCAGAAAGACGCGGCCGGATTCATCCGTCTGAATGCGCTGCGGCTTCGCACGCTTGCCCGTCGGCGAGAAAAGACAAATTCATGACCCCATCTCTGAACGCGCAACAGATCGAATATTGGAATGGACCCGCCGGAGAGCGCTGGGCGCGGTTGCAGGAGAAAATCGATCTCCATATGGAGGAAATCACCAAAGCAGTCCTGCGTTTCGCGGCGCCGCAGCAAGGCGAGCGTATTCTGGATATCGGCTGCGGCTGCGGCACGTCAACATTTCTTCTGGCCTTTCGTGCCGGCAGCGCGGGCGCCGCAGCCGGCATCGACATTTCGCGTCCGATGCTGGACGTCGCGCGGGCGCGCGCCAGGGCACAGAACGCGGACATTGTTTTTCTCGAGGGCGACGCATCGGACTACGAATTCCAGCCGGTCTTCGATCTGATTTTTTCCCGCTTCGGTGTCATGTTCTTCGCCGATCCGGTGGCTGCGTTCGCGAATATCAGAAATGCGCTCGCGCCTTCCGGCCGGTTCGTTTTTGTGTGCTGGCGCGGCATGGACGAGAATCTGTGGGCTTCCGCTCCGATGGAGGCGGCCATGCATCTCCTGCAGCCTCAGGAGCCGGCCGATCCTTGCGCTCCGGGACCATTTGCTTTCGCCGATGGCGGACGCCTTCGCGCCCTTCTCGAATCTGCACATTATTCGCACATTGAGATCGAGGCATTCGACGCCACGATGAACATGGGAGGAACACTTGCGGAGGCTGCGGCCGAGGTGCTCAATATCGGCCCGCTCGCTCGCGCAGCAGCGGAGCTGGACGAGGCGACGCGTGCGGAGATTCGCGAGGCCGTTTCGTTCGCCTACGGGAAATATCTCTCCCCAATCGGCGTCACGCCGCCGGCCGCGTGCTGGTTCGTGGAGGCACGCGCTTAATCCCGGCCAACCGGAACACAATTTGCGCGGCGGGCGCAGCCCGCAGCCCGACTTCTTGGGCCGTTCTCCCATCCTGTCGGCCTCATGGTAAACGGAGCACCACCGCGACCGAAGGGGAACCGCGGCCGTGCTTGATCGTCATCCGGCGAAGCAAGTCGCCTCTTGCGGTGGACCTAACTCCGTGTTTACCCTCCGGGAGGGAGAGACACCGGGTTTCTCCCCTCATCTTATCAAATCAAACAAAGGGGGTTTTGATGTTTAAGAAAATCCTGTTGTCAACCGCAGCGATCGCGCTCATCGCGACTGCCGCAAATGCCCGTCCCAACGTGATGCTGAGCAAGGACAATCGGTTCGTGTCGGTAATGCCGGGCAAAGCTTCGCCCGTCCACACTGCCAAGAAAGGCAGTTATTATTGGCAGACGATCGCGACAAATCCGGATGGAGCGTATTTCTGCTGCTATGGCAGTACGCTCAGCGGACCGTCGAGCTTCTTTGGAGCTGCCTATGGTGTTGCCGAGCAGTTCGTCCTTAGCAAGGCCGCGAAGGTGGGTACGCTGTCGGCTGGCGTCGGCTATGTGTCTGGAGACGACTCAGTTACTTTAACGCTCTACGCCGACAACGGCAGCAACGAGCCGGGCGCCATGCTTGCTCAAGGGACCGGCTCGACCGATACGGAATTCGGAGAGTGCTGCGGCATCACGACCGCGAAAATCTCGAAGACCGATCTGAAGGCGAATACGCCCTACTGGGTTGCGATCACGACCACCGGCAGCAATTTCGAAGCGGCCGGTTTCCAAGTGTATAATGAAGTCAACGATGACGTTTATCTGGCCGGCACCAGCAATGGCGGCACGACCTGGGGCACCAGCTATGAGGAAACCGAGTACGATCCAGCGATCGGCGTGTCGAAGTAACGACATCCTTTGTTAAGCCTGATATATCACCGCGGCCGGAACGTCCGGCCGCGGTATTTTTTTATGTCCCGGATTCCGAACCGATTCGCGGTAACCGAGGGTCGGAGCTTTGTCCCTGAACCAGACTGCTGATGCGGCGGCGCCAGCCGCTGCGAGTTCGGCGGAAGTCCGTCGGCTGCTCAATTCGGATCCGCCTGCAGCGGAAGAGCGGGCGCGAGACATTCTGAAGGCGCAGCCGGAAAACGCCGATGCGCTTTTGGTTTTGGCGGCGGCCCTCAGGCGTCAGAGGAAGGTCGCCGAGGCGAAAGCGATCCTCGAACCTCTCGTCGCATTGCAGCCGGATTCTGCTTTCGCGCAGCTCGAGTTTGGTCTCGCTCTCGAATCGTTGGGCCAACATTGGGAAGCGATTGCGTCATTCGCCAGCGCGATAGACTTGGCGCCTACATTCGTGGACGCATGGTGCGCACTTGCCGGCGCGTTGGCCCATTCGGAAGGCGGGCCTGGCAAGGGCGCTGCGAGTGCGATCGAATTGGTGGCGGCCACGATGAAGAGCCGGCGATTTTCCGAGGCGGAATCCGCGCTCAGAGAACTCATCGAACGCGAACCCGAATGCCAGCCGACGCGCCTGCTTTACGCGGTTGCGCTGCTTGCCCAGGATAAAGGACATCTTGCGCTCGGCGTGCTCGATGATCTCCTGCGTCGCGATCCGGCCAAATCCTTCTACCGGGAACTCAGGGCTTCCGCTTTGTATGATGCGGGAGATTTCCATCAGGCGATCGCGGAATATGAGCTGCTTCTCGGAGACGGGCACAAAAGGCCCGGCGCCTGGATTTCGCTTGGACGGGCATTGCGGGCAATCGGCAGACAGGACGAATGCGTCGCCGCCTTCTGGAAGGCCGTCGAAATCCTGCCGGTTTTCGCGGCCGGTTACCGGACGCTCGCGACGGTGAAAACGATCCGGTTCGCGCCGCCGATCATCGATCATCTGCGCGGGCTGCTCGCGCGGCCAGGATTGCTGACCGCGACGCGCGCGCAATTGCACTTTGCGCTCGGAAAGGCATTGCAGGACGCGCAACGCTACGCAGAATCATTCGAGAATTATCGGCTAAGCAACGAATTTCAGAGCACCGGCGTTTCCGGCGCAACCGAGCCTTTCCTTGACCTCGCGGGGCGGTCCAGGGCCGTGTTCACGCCGGAATTCTTTCGCCTGCGTGAAGGCGCCGGCTGCGCAAGCGCAGAGCCGATCTTTGTTGTGGGCATGCCGCGGGCGGGTTCGACACTTGTTCAGGAGATCCTCGCAGCCCATTCCGCAATCGAACGAACCGGCGAGTTGCGCGACCTGAGCCAACTTGCGATGCGTCTGCGCGCGGGGCGTCCGGGCGACCGCCACGCCTACCGCTATCCCGAAATGCTTGGTTTCGCAGACATCGGGCTATTCCGCTCGCTGGGCGAGGAATATCTGGAACGAACACGTCCGCGGCGCAAAGCCGGTTCGCCGTTCTTCGTCGACAAGCTTCCGGAAAATTTCATCTACACCGGATTGATCCATCTCATTTTTCCCGGCGCCAGGATCATCGACGTACGTCGGCATCCGCTGGATTGCTGTCTTTCCTGTTTCACGAACTACCTTCCGGAAGGGCCCCAATGGCTGCACAGCCTCGACGATCTCGGCCGGTACTACGCGGGGTATGTTGAGCTGATGGCCCATTTCGACGAGGTGTTACCGGGCCGGGTTCATCGTGTTTTTTACGAGCATTTGGTCGAAGACCCGGAGAAGGAGGTGCGGCGTCTCCTGGGCCATCTCGGACTCCCTTTCGAAGAGAATTGTCTGCATTTCTATGAGAGGGAGCAGGCGATCGTGACGGTCAGCGTCGAACAAGCTCGGCGGCCGATCTATCGCGGCAGCATAGGAAACAGCCGGAAATTCGAGCCTTGGCTCGCACCACTGAAGAAGGCGCTGGGGCAGGTACTCGACGCCTATCCCGAAGTCCCGAATTTCTATCCGGCACTCCGTGCGAGCTTCAGCCTTCGTCTCGCCTGACCCCGGGTGCCTTCAAAGATCATCGTTGCATCTGTATTCCGCTGCCCGCAGGTGGATTGACGAGGGGCACCTTGAAGCTCGTGATTTTTCGGTCGAGGCGCTGGATCACGTCCTTGGTAATGTCGATGCCGCTGACACTGGTGAAGACCGACGCTTTCTCCACGACGGCATCCGCACCGCGCTCCTGCATGATGGCATTCGCGACTGCAGTCAGTTCCGCCGTAAAGCGTTGCTGCGCCACCATCTCTCCGCCTTGGATCAGGCTCTGCTTCGCTTGGACCTTTTGGCGGAAGTCGGCCTCCTTGACCTGTAGCGCCTGCATTTTCTTGTCATGATCGGGCGAGGATGGCTGCACCTGAAGCGCCTGCATCTCGCTCTGCAGCTGTTGGCCCTGTGGCCCCAATTCCGCCCGCAGCTTGTCCACATCGTCGTTGATTTGCTGGTGGATGTTCTGTCCGAGCTTTGAGCCCATCACAATCGCCTGTCTGTCGAGGACCAGGATCGACGACCGCACGGCCGTCGCCTTGGCGTTCTGGGCGAGGGCAAACCCTCCGCTCCCAAGCATGGCGGCAGCAATCACAAACGGCAAAATGGAAACCCGCATCTTCATAGCCTTAACCCCTCATCGCCCTGACAGTAATATTCCGGATACAGATGCCACAGGGATGACGCCGATCCAAGTGGATATTGCAGTGCTCAATACACCACGA
Source organism: Rhizomicrobium sp. (assembly GCA_035502355.1). GTDB lineage: Bacteria > Pseudomonadota > Alphaproteobacteria > Micropepsales > Micropepsaceae > Rhizomicrobium. The sequence goes on from DATJUM010000015.1 coordinate 12,369, forward strand.
CGCTGCGGATAGACTCGCCCTTCGCCATCAGATCGAAGGCGTCATTGATCCGCTCCAGCGGCAGGGTGTGGGTGATCATCTCGTCGATGGCGATCTTGCCGTTCACGTACCAGTCGACGATCCTCGGCACGTCGGTGCGGCCGCGGGCGCCGCCGAAGGCTGTGCCTTTCCACACCCGGCCGGTGACGAGCTGGAATGGCCGGGTCGAAATCTCCCTGCCGGCGGCGGCGACGCCGATGATCACCGAGGTGCCCCAGCCGCGATGGCAGCATTCGAGCGCCTGGCGCATGGTGTCGGTATTGCCGATGCATTCGAAGCTGTAATCTGCGCCGCCCTTGGTCAGTTGGACGAGATGGCCCACCAGATCGCCTTTCACGTCTTTCGGATTGACGAAATGGGTGAGGCCGAACCGGCGCGCGAGCGCCTCGCGCGCAGGATTGACATCCACGCCGACGATCATGTCGGCGCCGGCGATCCGCGCGCCCTGCACGACGTTGAGGCCGATGCCGCCGAGGCCGAAGATCACCACATTCGCACCCGGCTCGACTTTCGCCGTGAAGATCACCGCACCGATGCCGGTCGTCACCCCGCAGCCGATGTAACAGATCTTGTCGAATGGCGCGTCCTCGCGGACCTTCGCGAGCGCGATCTCCGGCAGCACCGTGTAATTCGCAAAGGTCGAGCAGCCCATGTAATGCAGGATCGGTCTTCCGTTCTTTGAAAAGCGGCTCGTGCCGTCGGGCATCAATCCTTTGCCCTGCGTGGCGCGGATCGACGTGCAAAGATTGGTCTTGCGGCTCGTGCAGGATTTGCACTGCCGGCATTCCGGCGTGTAGAGCGGAATGACGTGATCGCCCTTCTTCAGTGTGCGCACGCCCGGCCCGGCATCGACAACGACGCCGGCGCCTTCGTGACCCAGAATGCACGGAAACAGCCCCTCGGGATCGGCGCCGGACAGCGTGTATTTGTCGGTGTGGCAGATGCCGGTCGCCTTGATCTCGACGAGGACTTCCCCCTCTTTCGGGCCTTCCAGATCGACTGTTTCGATGGACAGGGGTTTGCCCGCTTCCCAGGCCACCGCGGCACGTATTTGCATGGAATTGTCTCCTTCAGGCGTTTTCGCGCAGTATGCCAGTTCGATCAGGCCGCGATAATGCGTCCGCGCTGATGAAGATGAGCCGGCGTCGGAATGCCGGCGGCGATTCGGCAAGCAGAATGGCTTTCAGCGATTCCAGGCCGCCCGCAAAAAAAGGCACGTCCAGGAAGCGTGAAACGTTTTCCGTCCATGCTGGCACATCGAATCTTTCCTCGCGCGCAAGGTGCTCGGCGAGGGCCGCGAGATAGGCGTCTTTCACGTGGTCGATTCCAATGGGTTCGATCAGGATCGCGCGCCGGCGCCCGCGGCCGGACATGGTTTGCCATTCATCAAGGAATTCTGCGACCGATGGATCGAATGACTGCGACCCGCGCACCGCACGCTCCGCTATTTCAGCAATGCTTTGCGGGCGAAGCTGCGACATGTGCTAGTTTCCGGACGGTGGCGGTTGTCCGAAAATCTCCTCGATACCGAACCGCGTCTTCGGCGGAATTTGCCCCGCCGGATAGTAGCGCGCGACGACGTTCAGCGCCTCCTCGGCCGTCCGAATTCCCAGAACTTCCCCGATTTTCCGGATATCCGCGATATCGCCCGTTTCGTCGACTGCGCCTGCGCGCATTGCCAGGCACTTCATTGCGAACAGATAGGATGGCGAAGCAACAAAAATCCGCAAGCCGGTTTGGCCGCGGGATGGATAGGTTTTGAAGAGATTTTTGGATTCGGCATCCGCATCGCTGCGGCTGAGGAATCCTTTTACACCGTCGTTCAGCCAGTTCTCCGGCCATCCGAACTCCGAAGCGATGACCTTTGCCGCGCGCCGGACGAACGGCCGATCGCTTTCGAACACCGCATCGACATCGCGCGTGGCGACGCGATAGGGCATCGTGAGGATGAGCGCCGCGCCGCCGTAAACGGATATTTCAACGACTCTTTCGTGCGCCGCCGCCAATTCTCCAAGCCGTTCGAACGCCTGTTCGAGGGTCGCGCGATCGAGCGGTCTGGAGGGATCGCTCATCGAATCTCACACGTCCAGCGCGGCGTGGAGCGCGTTTTCCTGGATGAATTCGCGACGCGGCTCGACGATGTCGCCCATCAGCTTGGCGAACAGGTCGTCGGCCTCGTCGGCGTGCTCCACCTTTACGAGCAGCAGCGTGCGTGCATTGTCATCCAGCGTCGTTTCCCACAGCTGTTCCGCATTCATTTCGCCGAGGCCCTTGTAGCGCTGCAGCGCGAGCCCTTTGCGGCCCCATTCGAAGACGGCATCGAGCAACTGGCTCGGCGCGCGGATCTCGCGCGTCTCATCCTTGCGCGTGAGTGTACCCGCCTTCAGATAAGCCCCCTGAAGATCCGGCGCGAGCCTGTCGAGCTTGCGCGCATCCGCGCTCGATATCACCGCGCCATCGATCGCCACCGCCTCGCGCACGCCACGGACCTCGCGCCAGAATCTCAGTCCTCCGTCGGGCGTCGGTTCGCCATGCCAGCCGCGCTCAGTCTCGTCCGAGAGTTGATCGAGGCGGCGGGCGATATAAGAGGCGGTATCGGTGGCGCGCGCAGCATCTGCGAGTACCTCCGGATTGAGCGCGCCAGCGATGGCGGCCTGCTCCAGCAGAAAGCGCGGGTAATGGCGCGGGAACCCGTCAAGTGCGGCGACGGCGGCGCGCGCCTTGGCGACGAGCGCATTGAAATCGGCGCTCGCGATGGTTTCGCCGGTGTGCAAGGTGAACACCGCGCCCGACGAGCCCTCGGCGATCAGGTAATCGGTGAGTTCGCGTTCATCCTTCAGATAGCGCTCGGATCTGCCGCGCGTCGCCTTGTAGAGCGGCGGTTGCGCGATAAAGACGTGGCCGCGTTCGATCAGCTCCGGCATCTGCCGGTAGAAGAAGGTCAGCAGCAGCGTGCGGATATGGGCGCCGTCCACATCGGCGTCCGTCATGATGATGATCTTGTGATAGCGCAACTTGTCGGGGTTGAACTCCTCGCGCCCGATGCCCGTTCCGAGCGCGGTGATGAGCGTGGCGATTTCCGCATTCGACAGCATCTTGTCGAAGCGTGCGCGCTCGACATTCAGCACCTTGCCGCGCAGCGGCAGCACCGCCTGGTTCTCGCGATTGCGGCCCTGCTTGGCGCTGCCGCCGGCCGAATTGCCTTCCACTATGAATATCTCGCATTTGGCCGGATCGCGCTCCTGGCAGTCGGCGAGCTTGCCGGGCAGCGACATGCCGTCGAGCGCGCCTTTGCGCCGCGTCAGTTCGCGCGCCTTCCGCGCCGCTTCGCGCGCTGTCGCGGCCTCGATCACCTTGCCCACGATTGCGCGGGCTTCGTTCGGATGTTCCTCGAACCAGGCGCTCAGCTGGTCATAGACCGTGCCTTCCACAATCGGGCGCACTTCGGAGGAGACGAGCTTGTCCTTCGTCTGCGAGCTGAATTTGGGATCGGGAACCTTGACGGAGAGCACGCAGGTCAGCCCCTCGCGGCAATCGTCGCCGGTGAGCGGAACCTTCTCTTTCTTTCCCTGTGCGGATTCCTCTGCATATTTCGTTACCACGCGGGTGAGCGCCGCACGGAAGCCGGCGAGGTGCGTGCCGCCATCGCGCTGGGGAATGGTGTTGGTGAAGCAAAGCATGCTCTCGTGGTAGGAATCGTTCCACATGAGCGCTACCTCGACGAAAACGGAGTCGCGCTCGCCGCGCAGCAGAATGGGCGCCGGTATGAGCGCCGTCTTGGCGCGATCGAGATAACGGACAAAGGCCTCGAGTCCGCCCTCATAGTGCAGCGTCACTTCCTTCTTTTCGACCCCGCGCAGATCGGCGAGCACGATCGTCACGCCCGAATTGAGGAAGGCGAGCTCGCGCAGGCGATGTTCGATGGTGGCGAAATCGAATTCAGTCTTCGAAAACGTTTTCGGACTGGGCAGGAATGTTACTTCTGTGCCGCGGCGGCCTCGCGTCTCGCCGACCGCCCTGAGGGGCGCTTCGGGATCGCCGTCGCGAAACCGCATGTAATATTCCTGATCGCCCCGCCAGATGCGCAGATCGAGCCATTCGGAGAGCGCGTTGACCACGGAGACTCCGACCCCGTGCAGCCCGCCGGAAACCTTGTAGGCGCTCTGCTCGAATTTCCCGCCGGCATGCAGCTGGGTCATGATGACTTCGGCCGCCGAGACGCCTTCGCCGGCATGAATGTCGGTCGGGATGCCGCGGCCATTGTCGCGCACGGAGCACGAGCCGTCGGCGTTCAGCACCACGTCGATGCGGGTCGCGTGTCCGCCCAGGGCCTCGTCGATCGCGTTGTCGACGACTTCATAGACCATGTGATGCAGGCCCGAGCCGTCATCTGTGTCGCCGATATACATGCCCGGCCGCTTGCGCACGGCATCGAGGCCCTTGAGCACCTTGATCGACTCGGCGCCGTAATCATTCGGCTCCGGTGTGGCAGGAGAAATGGCCATCAGCTGTTGCCCGTTTCGTATTTGCACGCGGAGACGCGGAGACGCGGGCAAAATGTATACTCCGCGTCTCCGCGTCTCCGCGTGCAAAAAAATGCTGCTGCGACTGGAATCGGCATTCTGAATGCGCTTTCGTGTGATTAGCTCTGGCGGGTGAACTGGCCGGCTTCGACCAGGAATATATCGGCGCGCGAACCCAGATTTTCAAACAGCGAAATGTCGGTGCCGGTGAGCCAGGCCTGGGCGCCAAGCGCCAGGATTTCCTCGAACAGCGCCGCCCTCCGCCGCGCATCGAGATGGGCTGCGATCTCGTCGAGCAGAAGCAGCGGCGCATGGCCGCCGCGCAGCTGCGCGAGTTCCCGGGCATTCGCCAGCACGATCGAAATCAGCAGCGCCTTCTGTTCGCCCGTCGAACAGTCGCGCGCGTCCATCCGCTTCATCGTATGCCGCGCGGTGAGATCGCTGACATGCGGGCCGACCGTCGTTCGGCGCGATTCCGCATCGCGAATCCGCGCCGCCGCAAGGTTTGCTCGCTGCGCCTCGACAGCTTCTTCGCCTTTTTCCGCCACAAGCCTGTCGGTGTCGCCAGCAAGCGCGAGCTGTGCCGCGGGAAACACCCCCGCCTGCTCGCGGTGATGGAGCGATGCATTCAGCCGCCCCGCGATGCGCGCCCGCGCCATGGCTATTTCGACGCCGGTTTCTGCCATTTCCTTTTCGAGCGCCGCGAGCCAGCCCGGATCGCGCGGACCGAGGCGCAGCAGCCTCGCGCGTTCGCGCATTGCCTGTTCGTAGCGCAGGCTCAGCCGCGCATGCTGAGGCTCAAAACCAAGCACCAGCCGGTCGAGAAACCGGCGCCTTGCGCTTGCGCTGTCACTGAACAGGCGATCCATGGCGGGCGTCAGCCACACCAGTTGCACGATTTCCGCGAGATCGGCGGAATTCTGCGCCGGCGCACCGTTCAGATGGACTTCGCGCCGTTCGGAACCCGCACCGGAAACGAGACCGGTTCCGATCTCGTAACTTTCGTTGTCGCGCCGAATCGTGGCGGAAACGGCCCAAAGCACGTCCCCCGCCGCCATCTGGGGCGCCTTGCGCGTGTGCTCGGCAAGCTGTGCGCCGCGCAAGCCGCGGCCGGGCGACAGCAGCGAAATCGCATCGAGCAAATTTGTCTTGCCGGCTCCATTCGAGCCCGCCAGCACGACAGGACGGCCGCTGAGCACGAGTTCGGCCCGCGCATAGGAGCGGAAATTGGCGAGCGCGAGCCGCGTCACCGCAAGAAGCGGGCAATGCGGTGCAGAGGTCTCGAACGTCTCGTCAAGTGCGTGCGTCAAACTCAGACCCGCATGGGCATGAGAACGTAAAGCGTGCCGCTGTCTTCCGCGTCCTCGATCAGCGTCGGCGATCCCGCATCCGACAGCACGAAGCGGATCTCCTTGCCCTCGATCTGGTTTGTGATGTCGAGCAGATAGCGCGCGTTGAAGCCGATTTCGAGCGGCGTTGCGGTGTAGGACGCGCCCAGCTCCTCGGTTGCCGTGCCCGAATCCGGGTTGATGACCGAGAGCGTGAGACGATCCTCGGCGAGGCTCAGTTTCACGGCGCGCGTCTTGTCGGCGGAAATCGTGGAAACCCGGTCCACCGCCAGCGCGAATTCGCGCGAGTCGAGCGTCAGCACCTTGTCGTTCGCGGAAGGAATGACGCGCTGGTAGTCGGGAAAGGTTCCATCGATCAGCTTGGACGTGAGTTCCACGCCATCGGTCGTAAACTGGATTTTCGTATCGGAAAGCGATGCGTCGATCGCGCCGTCCATGTCGTCGAGCAGCCGTCGCAACTCGCCGATCGTCTTGCGGGGCACGATGGCACCGGGCATGTCGGCGGCACCGTCCGGAAGTTCGAACTGGAAGCGCGCGAGCCGGTGTCCGTCCGTGGCGACCGCGCGCATCTCGCCTTTGCCGCCCCCGTCCTTATGGGCGTGCAGATAGATGCCGTTGAGATAAAAGCGTGTTTCTTCGGTCGAAATGGCGAACCGGGTTTTGTCGATGAGCCGCTTGAGGTCATTGGCCTGGAGGCGGAAGCGGAAGGGCAGGGCGCCCGCCGTCATCTGCGGAAAGTCCTCTTTTGGCAGGCAGGCAAGTTCGAAGCGCACGCTGCCCGCCGAAATGGCGAGCCGCCCGCCTTCGGCAGCGAGCAATTCGGCCTGCACCTGCGCGCCGTCCGGCAGCTTGCGGACGATGTCGTAGAGCATGTGGGCCGGCGCGGTCGCTGCGCCGTTGCGAATCACGTCGGCCGTCAGCGTCTCCATGATTTCCATGTCGAGATCGGTCGCCGTGAGCTTCAGCCGTCCTTTGCCCGCCTCGATCATCACATTGGAGAGGATGGGGATGGTATTGCGCCGCTCAACGACGCTCTGGACATGGTTCAGCGCCTTGAGGAATGCGCCGCGTTCGATGGTGACTTTCATGACCCTGCGCTTGAAAACATGGCTGCGGATAGTGGGCGCCGGCGGCCTGTTCCGAGCTTCCGGAAACCCACTGACGCCTGAGTTCCACCGAGCGGTGACTCAGGCGGAAAACTATAGCAGGGCGCGAGCCGCGCGGGAACAGCACATCAAGGCCGGCGACGGCCCTCCGGGATCATCCGGAGGGCCGGGTTGCAGGCGCTATTTATCGGGTGCCAGAACGCGTCTCAGGAACTCGACCTCCTGCGCGAAGGTGGGGTCTTCCTCGCAAAGCGCGGCGATGCGCCGGCAGGCATGGAGCACGGTGGTATGATCGCGTCCGCCGAACCGCCGCCCGATCTCGGGCAGGGATCGCTCGGTGATGGTGCGGGCGAGGAACATCGCGACCTGACGCGGCCGCGCCACGCGCCTGCTGCGCTGTGCGGACTGGAACTCGCGCGGATCGAGCTTGTAGAAATCGGCGATCTTGCGCTGGATATCTTCGATGGAGATCCGGCGCGTGGAGCCGCGGCTTATGATCGTGCTCACCGCCACATTCAGCGCCACCGGATTTTGCGTCAGTCCCACATGGACGGTGAGATTGTTGAAATAACCGAGCAGGTCGCGCGGGGTTGCATCGTCCAGGTCGGCGATGCGTGCCAGCGCATCTTCGGGGATGATTACGCTCGTATGCTTTCTGCAATAATCTTCGGCCCGGGCCTTCAGGATCGCCAGTCGCGTCGTCCGCTCGGGCTTCTCGATCGATGTGACGATTCCACCCGACAGGCGCGAGCGCACATCGGCACCGAGATTTTCGAGCATGGATGGTGGCCGATCGGAGGCGACCACAAGCTTGCGCCTAAGATCGGCATAGGCATTCAGCGTATGCAGGAATTCGGAGAGCGTGGCCGAGCTGCGGCAGAGATGCTGCAGGTCGTCGATCAGCAAGATATCGGCGGCACGCAATTCGTCTTTGAAGCCGAGCGTTTCCCGCCGGCCGAGCGCGCCCAGAAACTGCCGCATGAAATCTTCGGCGCCAAGCAGCAATGCACGTTGGCCGCGTACGGCGGACGCCAAGGCGATCGCGTTCAGAAGATGCGTTTTTCCGAATCCGAAGCTGCCATGGATATAGAGCACGGAGATGCCATCGGCGTCGTCTTCCACAAAGCTGCGCGCCGCGCGCAGCGCGAGTGCGTTCGACATGCCTTCGACGAAAGCGGCGAACGACAGGGCAGGGTCCGGTCTGCGGGAAAAGAGCGAGCGATCGCCCGGATTTGGTATGGCCGCGGAGGGAGCGGAGGGAAGAGCCGTGACGGCAGCCGGCTGCCGGACCTGCTCCTCCGGGGCAGGGCTGCCGATGCGTGGGCTTTCTGCCGGTGCGAGAACAATCGTCAGCGATGCGGGATTCCCGCCTTCTGCACGTAGCGCTTTTTCGATGCGACCCATATAATGATTGGCGACCCAGTTACGGACAAAGGGGCGGACAGCGCCGAGTCTGATCTCGTCATTGCGGAAATCCAGCAAGCTCAACTTGCCGATCCAGGCATCGAACGTAGCGCCCCCGAGTTCGCGGCGCAGCCTGTCGCGCGCCGCCGACCAAATGGCAAGCCAATCGGGAGCTTTTTTCAGTGGTTGAGTCATCCCCGTACCTCAAAATTGACCGGAGCATTCCATCTCCGGCTCCCCCTTCGGGAAATTTGTCCGTATTCTTTCCTTTATTTCGCTGGTCTTGCTGTGTATTTCCGGTGCGCACCTCCTTTTCTTCAACTCTGCCGCCAGGGAAGCCGCGAGGCTTTCCAGCCATTCACTGTTCCCCGGTGCCCCGTCGCATCCGCATCACCTTCGAACCCCCCGGCGATGTTCAAGGCGGATTTCAAGCCCGCTGCGGTCATGGCGATGGCCGCCGCCCGCGACCGTCCCCCCGACCGGCAGAGGAAAAGCACCGGCGCGTCTGCGCCCGCTCCGCTGTTGCGCAGGCGCTCCGCAACGTCGCGCACGAAATCCGTGTTCAGCGACATGTCCGGAAACAGCTGCCACTCAACTTTGTGCAGATCGCGGCCCAGGCCGGAAATATCCGGGACGCCGACGAATGCCCATTCGGCGCGCGTGCGTACGTCGACGAGCTGGGCTTTTGGATCGCGCTCCAGAAGTTCCCAGGCCTGGGCGGGGAGAATATCGCCGGCGTACCCGTTCGTGTTTCCGACAGAAGTCACGCTACCCTCCGGCAAAATCTCTCTCTCCGGCACGCATGAACGTACCGCACACGCAAGTAAAACTGCAAAGCTAGACTCTACCTACAAAGACGCAATTCTGGCCATTCGGCTCTCGACTGCCGTCTTTCCCAACGCTTTACTGTCGCTTTTCTGGCTTGTTTTCACCCCGTGACCGCCGCCAGCCAAAGCAGAATACACGGGTCGTTAAGGTTTGCAAGTGGTTAACTTTGGATTGTTGCAATTTCGTGACACAATTTAACCCCTTGTATAAATTAGGAAAAGGTCGATTCCTGTTATTAAATTCCAAGATTGTGCGAAACTTTTTTGAATCTCCCTGTATCATGGTCAAACGTCCGGCTACTGAAGAAAAAAGGTAGTATTCAAAAGGACTTATAACTCTCACAAAAAAAATGATATGCTTATCAAGGGCTTAGCCGGGCAGCTGGAAAGCCCGTTTGGTCAGTCGGGAAATCTTGCGGCTTGCGGTGTTCTTGTGCAGTACGCCCTTGGTCGCGCCGCGCATCAATTCGGGCTCGGCAGCTTTCAGCGCCAGGAGCGCCGCCGCCTTGTCGCCGGCCGACAAAGCTTCCTCGACCTTGCGTGTGAACGAGCGGACGCGGCTCTTGCGGGCATGGTTTCGTTCCATTCGCTTGGCGTTCTGGCGGACGCGCTTCTTGGCGGAATCGATATTGGGCATGGGCACATTGTCCTGGAAGAAGGGGCGCGGTTTTTAGCCCGCGTCCGGGCTTGCGGTCAATGCGGCGGCGTCAGCGGTTTCTGAATTCCGGTTTTCGCTTTTCCGCGAAGGCGGCCATGCCTTCCTTCTGATCCTCGGTCGCAAACATGGCGTGAAAGACGCGCCGCTCAAAGTGGATGCCTTCCGCCAAAGTCGTTTCGTAGGCGCGGTTGATTGTCTCCTTGGTCATCATCACGATCGGCACGGATTGGGCGGCGATTTTCTGTGCGGCCTTCATTGCCTCTGACAGAAGTTCGGCGACCGGCACGACGCGGCTCACGAGGCCTGCGCGCTCGGCTTCTTCAGCCTCCATGTTGCGGCCGGTCAGGCACATTTCCATCGCCTTGGATTTTCCGACGAAGCGCGTCAGCCGCTGGGTGCCGCCGATGCCCGGCATCACGCCGAGATTGATTTCCGGCTGGCCGAATTTCGCGTTGTCGGCGGCAATGATGAAATCGCACAGCATGGCGAGTTCGCAGCCACCGCCCAGCGCATAGCCCGCAACCGCTGCGACGATGGGCTTGCGGATTGCAGCGATCCGGTCGGCGGCAGCGGCGAAGAAATTCGCCTTGTACATGTCCATATAGGATTTTGGCGCCATCTCCTTGATATCGGCGCCGGCGGCAAAGGCGCGTTCCGATCCGGTCAGCACGGTCACGTGAAGGCTGTCATCCGCGTCAATGGCTTCGAGCGCGTGGACCAGTTCGTGGAGCAGCTCGGAATTGAGTGCATTGAGCGCCTTGGGGCGGTTGAGGGTGATGACCGCCACCGCGCCTTCCGTCTTCACGAGAATGTTCTGATATTCCATGTCCGGCCTCCGATGCTGGCGCCGTATCCCTTGCGCGGGAAGCCTTGCGAAGGCAAGCAGGATTCAATCCCCACGAGGCTTCACCCGCAGGCGCTTGAGCTGACCGCGCGCCGCCTTGTTTTCCAGGCGTTGTTTTTTGCTCGCCGAAGGAGGTTTCGTCTTGCGGCGCGGGCGCGGCGGCGTGGCGGCTTCGCGCAACAACGCGACGAGCCTGACGCGGACATCCTCGCGGTTCCGTTCCTGGCTGCGATGGCGCCGCGCGGTCAGGATCAGTTCGCCCGACTTCGAAAGCCGGCGTCCGGCCAGCCGGATCAGCCTCGCGCGCACCATATCGGGCAGCGACTGCGAATGCGCTACGTCGAAGCGCAGCTGCACCGCGCTCGCGACCTTGTTGACGTTCTGCCCGCCGGGACCCGCCGCGAGAATGAAGCTCTCGGCGATCTCGCTCTCGTCGATTGCAATCTCGTCCGTAATGCGGATTTTCGTCATGGCATCCTGAAACTGCGGGCGTCCCCCGCTTGTATCAAACGGGCGATTGCGGCGGAATGTGGCGCGGCCAAAATGCGAGCGGGACACCCTGGGTGCCGGAACGGAGGATCACGTGACACAGATATTCGAAGGCGGATGCGCCTGCGGCGCGGTGCGTTACCGGCTCACTTCGTGGCCGATGTTCGTTCATTGCTGCCACTGCCGCGATTGCCAGCGCCAGACCGGCAGTGCTTTTGTCATCAACGCGCTGATCGAGACCGATCGCATTGAACTCCTCCGGGGTGCGCCCGAGCCCGTTACCGTGCCGACGGATAGCGGGCGCCCGCATGACATTTATCGTTGTCCCGCGTGCCGCACGGCGCTGTGGAGCGATTATGGCCGGCGGCCGCCGCTGCGCTTCGTGCGGGTGGGAACGCTGGATGCGCCGGAAGGCATGCCACCCGATGTACACATCTTCATGCGTTCGAAACTGCCCTGGGTCGGCCTGCCCGCAGAAGTGCCCGCCTATGACATTTATTACGACATGAAGACTCTCTGGCCGCCCGAAAGCCTCGCCCGCAGAAAGGCCGCCCTCGGGTAAATGGATTGCCGCGAGTTACTCTGCGTCAAAAACGGATGGGCACGCGGGGGGGGCGCGGAGACCGCGGAGAAGAAAAGCCCACCACACCAAGTACGCCAAGTTATTGTGCGCTCCGCGCGCCATTTCCTTCTTGGTGCCTTTGGTGTCTTGGTGTCCAAGAAACTCCGCGATCTCCGCGTCCCCGCGTGAATCTTTGGTCCTCGAATTCACCCGTCTGATGGAAAACTGGTTACGCCGCTTTGGCGACGGTCGGGCGGTTGACGCGCGCGCCATAGCCGGGGGAGTCTTTCGTAAACAGGTTTTTCAGCGCGCGTTCCACGAATTCGGCCCGGAACTGGGGCGCGATGCCGCGGAATTTGCAGGCGGCGCGCACCTGGTCGAGGATGAATTTCGGCTGATAGCTCGCCAGCGGAAAATCGTTCTTCTCCCTGAGTTCGGTAATCACGAACTGGCACATCTCGTCGGCGTCCTCGAAGCCGGCGCCCTTGGCGACGGCGCGGAAGATGCGGCGATAATCCTCCTTCGACGGCGCACCGATTTCGATCTTGTAGGGAATGCGGCGCAGAAAGGCGGGATCCATCAATTCGTTCGGCGCGAGATTGGTAGAGAAGATGACAAGTTCGTCGAAGGGCAGCGTGAAGCTCTTGCCGGTGTGCAGCTTGAGAAAATCGACGCGGCTTTCCAGCGGCACGATCCAGCGGTTGAGCAGCGCTTCGGGTGAGACGATCTGCCGGCCGAAATCGTCGATGACGAAGATGCCGCCCAGTGCCTTGATATGCAGCGGTGCCTCGTAGAACTTTGCCTGGGTGTTGAAGCTCAGATCGAGCATTTCGAGCGTGAGCTCGCCGCCGGTGACGATGAAGGGCCGCCGGCACGGCACCCAGCGCTTGTCGAAATCCTCACGCCGGAGTGTGCCCGGCCGGGCCGGATTGGCGTGCGGAATTTGTTTGTGTGTGCCCTGGTCGAAAAGTTTGATGATCTGGCCTTCGACCTCGATGCAGTAAGGAATGTAGACGACGTCGCGGAACATGTCGCCGACCTTCTCCGCGACGGTTGTCTTGCCGTTGCCGGGAGGGCCGTAGAGCAGGATGGAGCGGCCCGAATTGATGGCCGGGCCGATTTCCTGGACGAAATCTTCCGCGACGATCATTTTCGCGAAGGCGGAATCGATCGAGTCGCGATCGACGCGCTCATTCGCGATGGCCTGGCGGGCGACGCGCTCGACATAGGCCGAAAGCGGGACAGGCGCAGGCCCGATATATTGGTTGAGCGCCATTGCATCGAGCGCCCATTGCTTGCCCTTTTCGGTGAGCGTGTAGCGCAGTTCCGAAACCGCGCGCAGGCCCGAGGAACCCAGCACGTCGACAAGCTTGCGGTCCTTCGCCTGCTCGAGCAGCTGCTGCACTGCGAGCGGGGGAAGCTTCAGCTGCTCGATGATCATCGACGGCGTCTCGAGGCTGTTCGCATACATCGCCTTGGTGACGAGGTTCAGCAGGTCGCCAAGGGCGATTCCCGTTTCTTCGAGCGATCGCGGCGCAAGCGGGGTGGAGTGGAGAACCGAATCGAGGTCCTCGGCGCTGATCCGGCCAAGGGCGATGAGGTTTTCGCCCAGCCGGCCGCCTTGCTGGCGCTGACGCTCGAGTGCCTCCTCGAGATCGCCGGAGCTTACAAGTCCCTGTGCGACCAGGATGTCGCCCAATTGCATGGCGTGGCCTCCTGTTGTGTTACCATCATGTAATTCCAAAAAAATATGAATGACCAGTGTTTTAACGGGGTAACTAAGAACTCACACGCATTTGCCTTAACTGCGAGCCCACAAGGCAGCTAAATTTCTCCGAAAATTTGCACGATGCTGTGCCGGGTCGTGGCCGGGCAGGCGGAGCGGAACGGCTGTCCCGTGCTGCCGCGGTTCATGCGCAGTCCGGATGCGGCTTCCTCGGCGGTGCCGCCGTCCATATAGTGCCGCGCGCGGGATGATCATCATGGGATTGAGCATGTCTTTATATGGGTCTGCAGCATTGGCTGCATCGCTTGCGGGGCTCGCGGTGTTGGCGTCGTCCCTTTCGGCCGCACCGCCGACCGGCACGCCAGCCGGCGATATCCCGGCCAAATTCGTGCAGCCCGATGCGCGGAACGACTATATCAGGCGCGTGGAGATGATCCCCATGCGCGACGGCGTGAAGCTCTATACGGTGATCGTCATACCGAAAAACGCGAAGGACGCGCCGATCGTCCTGACGCGCACGCCCTACAACGCGAAGAAACGCGCGGAGCGCAACAACAGCCCCTCGATGCTCTCGCTGCTGCCGCTGGCCGATGAGGATTTCGTGCGCGCGGGTTACATCCGTGTCTATCAGGATGTTCGCGGCAAATACGGCTCGGAAGGTGCCTATGAGATGACGCGTCCGGCGCGCGGCCCGTTCAACCACACCATGACCGACGATACGACGGATGCCTGGGACACGATCGACTGGCTGGTGAAGAATATTCCCCAGTCCAACGGCAAGGTCGGAATGATCGGGTCTTCCTATGAAGGCTGGACGGTGGTGATGGCCCTTCTCGGTCCGCATCCCGCATTGAAGGCTGCCGTGCCGGAAAGCCCGATGGTCGATGGCTGGATGGGCGACGACTGGTATCACTACGGCGCCTTCCGCGAGCCCAATCTCGATTACTTCGCGAGCCAGACCGAGCAGAAAGGCGACGGAGATGATGGCAAAGACATGCCGCGCGGCGCCTATGACGATTACGAGACCTTTATGAATGCCGGCTCGCCGGCAGGCGTGGCGAAAGCCAATGGCTTCGATCAGCTCCCCCTCTGGAACAGGATGCTGGCGCATCCCGCCTATGACGCGTACTGGCAGGACCAGGATCTCGCCCGCAAGCTTGCAGCGCATCCGTCCAATGTTCCCACGCTCTGGGAGCAGGGCCTGTGGGATCAGGAAGATATGTGGGGTGCCAATCATTCCTTCGCGGCGCTGAAAGCCGTCGGCCACGAGTCCAACAACTGGCTCGTCATGGGCCCGTGGTTCCATAGCCAAGTCAATCGCGAAGGATGGAATCTCGGCCCCTTCAAGTGGGACGGCGACACGGCCGCGCAATTCCGGCATGACATGGTGCTGCCGTTCTTCAATCACTATCTGAAAGGCGGTCCGGCTGCCGATCTCGCCCGCGCAACGATCTACAATCCGTCAGAAAACCACTGGCAGAAATTCTCCGACTGGCCGATCGCCTGCGAAAAGGGCTGTGCGCATGGGTTGAAGCCGCTTTATCTGCAGGCGGATTCAGGTCTCGGCTTCAAAAAGCCCGAGCGCGGCGGCGCGGGCGATTCCTATGTCTCCGATCCCGCGAAACCGGTGACCTATTTGCCGCGGCCGGTGCGATTCTCGGATACCGATGCGTGGCGGACCTGGCTTGTGCGTGATCAGCGCGACATCAGTGACCGGCCGGATGTACTGAGCTATGAAACACCGGTGCTGACCCAGCCGGTGAAACTCGAAGGCGCGCCGGTTGCCGACATCATCGCCACGACCACCGGCACCGACGGGGATTTCGTCGTCAGGCTGATCGATGTGTACCCGCCGGAATATCCCAGTCAGCCCGAGCTTGGCGGTTACGAACTTCCCATCGGCACCGACATTTTCCGCGGCCGCTATCGCAACAGCTTCGAGCACCCTTCGCCGATCCCGCCGAACACGCCGCAGCGCTACCGCTTCACGCTGCCCAATGCCAACTATGTGTTTCTGCCGGGGCATCGCATCATGGTGCAGATCGAGTCGACGCTGTTCCCGCTTTACGACCGCAATCCGCAGACCTATGTGGACAATCCGCTGGTGACCAGGCCGTCGGACTATCGCAAGGCGACCATCACCATATTGCATTCGGCCGATCATCCGAGCGCCGTCTGGCTCCCGATCGTGCCGTGAATCCACGGGCGTCGAAATCTACGTCTGACAGGATGGGCACCAGAAGGTGGAGCGGCCGCTCTGGACGAGGCGCTTGACGGTGCCGTGGCAGCCTTTGCGCGGGCAGGGCGCGCCCTCGCGGTCGTAGACGGCGAAGCGGTGCTGGAATTCGCCGAGCGCGCCGTCAGTCCTGGCGTAGTCGCGCAGGCTCGATCCGCCGGCTTTGATCGCTGCGTGCAGGACGCGCCGTATCGCCTTCACAAGTGCTGTCGCGCGGGTGCGATCGATCGTGCGCGCCCGGCGCTTCGGCGAAATGCCGGCATGAAACAGCGCCTCGCAGACATAGATGTTTCCGAGCCCGGCGACCTTGCGCTGGTCGAGCAGCGCCGATTTGATCGGTGTGCGCCGTCCCTTTAACACACCCTCAAGATAGCCAGCCGTGAATGCGCGCGACAGGGGCTCGACGCCCAATCCCTTGAACAAGGGATGATCGGCAAGCGCGGCCGTTTCGATCAGCAGCATCAATCCGAAGCGTCTTGGATCGGTGAATATGATTTCGGCGGGCGCATCCGTTTCCATGATGACGTGATCATGCGGTCCGCGGCCTGCGCCGGACGGCGGGCGTTCATAGACGTAATTTCCAAGCCGCCGCTCATGTCCCTCCGCATAGACGCTGAGCCGGCCCGACATGCCGAGATGGATCACAAGCGTGTCCCCGCCGTCGAGTTCGGCGAGCAGATATTTGGCGCGGCGGGAGAGTTGGACGACCGTGCGGCCGGTGAGGTGCTGCGCAAAATGCGGCGGGAAGGGCACGCGCAGATCGCCCCGGCGTGTGACGACTTTGGTAAACCGGTGATGTTCGAGAACCGGGGCGAGCCCCATTCTTACGGTTTCGACTTCGGGAAGCTCAGGCATCAGGGATCAGGCATCTGGGATGGGAAGCGGCAACGATATCATGCTTTTTCCGATCCCCGATCCCTGATACCTGATAGCGCATGGTGTCCTTCGGCTATCGCGATGTGCCCGCTTCGGACAAGGCGGAGCTGGTCAGCGGCGTGTTTTCCTCGGTCGCAAAGCGCTACGACCTGATGAACGATCTTATGTCGGGCGGCGTCCACCGGCTGTGGAAGGATGCGATGGTCGAATGGCTCAATCCGCAGCCGGGACAGCGAATTCTCGACGTGGCGGGCGGCACGGGCGATATCGCCTTTCGTATCGGCGCAATGGCGCGAGGGCGTGGCGGAGCAGCCGAAACCATCGTCTGCGACATCAATCCCGACATGCTCGCCGAAGGCGTGCGCCGCGCCGAGGAAGCAGACGCGCGCGATGTCTCATGGGCGTTGGGCGATGCGGAGAAACTGCCATTCGCCGACGGCGCCATGGATGCCTGCACCATTGCGTTCGGCATCCGCAACGTCACCCATATCGAAGCGGCGCTGGCCGAGATGCGCCGGGTCCTGAAGCCGGGCGGGCGCTTTCTCTGTCTCGAATTTTCGCGCGTGGACGCGCCGGGGCTCGATGCGCTTTATGAACGTTATTCCTTCGCCGTGCTGCCGAGGCTCGGCGAATGGGTGACAAAAGACGGCGAGGCGTATCGCTATCTCGCCGAGAGCATCCGCCGCTTTCCGGCCCAGGGGGCGTTCGCAAAGATGATCGCGCGCGCCGGCCTCAGCCGGGTCAGGGTGCGCAATCTGGCCGGCGGCATCGCCGCCATGCACTCCGCCTGGCGGATCTAGGGTCATGAAACGGCTGCAGGGGTTGAACCGCCGAGGCGCAGAGACGCAGAGGAACGCGGTTCTGCTTGTTTCGAGCCGCTCGCGCGGAGAGAAATTGATTGCGCGCGAAGCGCGCAGGAAATCCCGCTGCAAATTGCGTACATCCGCGGCCGATTTCACGGCTGCCCCTCAGCGTCTCTGCGCCTCTGCGGTTGATAACTGCTCGTTGCAAACGTCGCGCATTTGCAAGGCCGGGCGCGGATCATGTTGAGGTCGTTGCGCGATGCGGGGCGGTTGTTATACGCGGCGCGGGTGCTGGCGCGGCATGATGCGCTGTTTCCACGCGAGTTTGCGCAACGCGTGCCGCCGCAGCTTCGGCTGGCGCGCTCGCTGCTCGGGCGTGGGCGGGCGGCGGATCGAAATCTGGCGCCGGGCGTGCGGCTGGCGCTGGCGTTCGAAAGTCTCGGTCCCGCTTATATCAAGCTCGGCCAGCTGCTTGCGACGCGGCCCGACATCATCGGCGATGAAACGGCGTCGGCGCTGACCACGCTTCAGGATCGCCTGCCGCCTTTTCCGACGGAACGCGCGAAGCAGGAAGTGGAAGCCGCACTCGGTGTTCCGCCGGGCGCGGCCTTTGAAACATTCGGCGAGCCCTTCGCGGCGGCGTCCGTGGCCCAGGTGCATCGCGCGACAACCAACGATGTGCCCGGACGCGCCGTGGCCGTGAAGATTTTGCGGCCGGGCGTCGAGGCGGAGTTCGCGCGCGATCTGTCGGCCTTCGCTTTCGCGGCCCGCTGGGCGGAGCGGTTCTTTGCCGAGGCGCGTCGCCTGCGCGTCCGTGCCCTTGTCGATACGCTGGCAGCCAGCGTGGCGCTGGAGCTCGACCTGCGCATGGAGGCCGCGGCGGCCTCCGAACTTGGCGAACGCACGGCGCGCGACGCGGCGTTCCGCGTGCCGGCGGTCGATTGGCCGCGCACGGCTGCGCGCGTGCTGACAACGGAATGGATCGACGGAACGCCGTTGCGGAGCGCCGCGGAGCTTGAAGCGGCGGGACACGATCCGAAAGCGGTTGCCGTGCTGGTCGTGCGCCAGTTTCTCACCCAGGCATTGCGCGACGGGTTCTTTCACGCCGACATGCACCAGGGAAATCTGTTCATCGACGCGGAAGGCCGGCTCGTCTGCGTCGATTTCGGCATCATGGGCCGGCTCGATACGGCCATGCGCCGCTTCATGGCCGACACGCTCGCGGGATTTCTCGCCCGCGATTATCAGCGCGTCGCCAATGTTCATTACGAGGCGGGATTCGTCCCGCGGCGCCATCCCGCGCCGCTCTTCGCCCAGGCGCTGCGCGCCATCGGCGAGCCTGTCTTCGGACATCCGGCAAGCCAGGTGTCGATGGCGCGGCTGCTCCAGCAATTGTTCGACACCACGCGCCGCTTCGACATGGAATTGCAGCCTCAGCTTGTCCTGCTGCAGAAGACGATGGTTGTAGTAGAGGGCGTGGCGCGCGCGCTCGATCCCGGCATCGACATCTGGGAAGCCGCAAGGCCGGTGGTCGAAGGCTGGATGATGGAGCAGGTGGGACCCGAGGCGCGGCTGCGCGATGCCGCGGAAGGGCTCAATGCGCTCGGGCGCCTGGCGCGCGAATTCCCGCATTTATTGCACAATGCGGAAATCGTCTCGGCCATGCTCGCCGATGGCGGATTGCGGCTTCATCCCGACACCGCGCGGCAGATCGCGCAGGCCCAGGTGGCGCGCACCCGCCATGTGCGGATTGCGTTGTGGATTGCTGCAGGTGCGCTGGTCGTGCTGGCGGTCGGAATGCTCTGAAATCTGTCATGAATTTGATCCAGGATGGCCGGAACGCGCGACGGTGTGTGGCGTTGCACCCGTCGAGCGTCCACCGATTGAACAGAACAGGAGCAGGTCATGGCGAGAGCGAAGCGACGGCAGCGGTTTTCCGGCGTTGACGACGGGCAGCCGGAAAACGAACTCGAGATGGAGAACGGAGAGGAGACGGAGGCCGGAGACGAAATGGAGCGCGCGGCGCACGAGACGATAGGGACGGCCCGGCACGCATTCCGGCGCATGCAGCACAATCCGCTCGATCCGTTTGACCTGTTCGGCACGCCGATGGCGCGGCTGATGGACCAGAACTGGTCGATGTTGCAGAAGATGATGCATGCGATGCGCGAGGAATCGCTGCACTTCGTGAACCGGCGGCTGGAACAGACGAGCCATGCGATCGAGAGCAGCCGCGACTGCGACGGTATCTCCGACCTTCTCGCCATCCAGCAGGAATGGATGATCAATGTTGCGCGCGACTATGCGGATCAGACCAGACGCTTCGCCGAACTGATGCGCGACATGACCGAGAACGGGACGTCCAACCTGTCCCACGCGGTGTCAGATGTCAGCGAGCGCGGCCGCCATGCGTTCGAAGAAGAGGAAAGCCACCGCGCCGCGGCTTGAGGATGCCATGTGCCGTCATCGCCCGGCGGTGCCGGGCGATGACGGACATACGCCATCATTTGTCAACATTTCGATCCGGGGCTTGGCGCAGAGGTTCACGCGGAGGCGCGGAGGCGCGGAGCCGCGGAGAAGAAGAAATATTCACTACCAGGACACCAAGAACTGCTGCGCGCTTTGCGCGCGATTCTTCCTCGGTGAACTTCGTGCCTTGGCGGAATCCGCTCCGCGCGCTCCGCGTCTCCGCGTGACTCATATCTGGCTGCCCCCTCACCCATACCGCGCCGAACGATGGACCGATCCCTGCATTCCTCTCCCACAGGGGGAGAGGGGAATCTTGCGCGGCACAACGCAACGACTTGTAACCAATCTGTTTGTGCGGGATTCGGAGTTCCCCTCTCCCCCCTGTGGGAGAGGGCTGCAGATAAGGCTATCGAAATCTGACGGCTCCGGGTGAGGGGTTCTCTGAGCAGCGCAACTTACGAAATCTTCACCCGGCCGCCATCGCAATGCTGCGCGGTGGTGCTGCCGACGACATAGACATCGACGCCGACGGTATGATCCTCGAGTGTCGGCAATTCGGGAATGCGCACGCGCACCGCATCCTTGAGAAGCTGCTCGTCGGTTGCCAGCACCTTCTGATATCCGGGCGCCGATTCGCCGGGCACCGCCGAAATGGTGAGCACCACGCGCACATCGGAATCCGCCGCGCGCTTCTCCACCGCTTCGCAGGCAATTTCGATATTGTCGCCGGGCACAAGGTCGGGGAACGCGCTCACATCGCTATGCGCCGCAACGGGACCGGCCGGTGGCGGCAATTGTGCGTTCGCGGCGGTCGCCGGAACAAGCCCCAGGACGGCCGCGGCAAGAAACCCTGTAACCTTTTGCATCCTCCAGCTCCTCCCGCTTTGATCGCGGATTGCCCGAGCGTGGAGGGATACTACTCTTTTCTTGCGGCAAACCCAATAGGGCGGGTGGTTTTCCGCCGGGATGGTCAACGCGCCCTGGAAAGGTACCAAAATCTCCCGCCCATCAGGACAGCCGCGGCGAACAGGCCGGTGGCGAGGCCAATCCAGATGCCGAGACCCTTCATGTGCCAGCCGAAGGCCAGCCAGAGACACACGGGAAAGCCCGCCAGCCAATAGCTGAGGCCCGCAATCCACATCGGCATATGCGCATCCTTCAAGCCGCGCAGGCTCATCGCACCCACGACCTGCAGCCCGTCAAAGATCTCGAAGGCGCCGGCGACCCTGAGGAGCACGATCGCCAATGCGATCACATCTGCGTTAGCGGCGGTGTGGGCGAGATAAAGCCCGGCGATTTCGGCGGGAAAGCTCCAGAAGGCGAGGGCGGCCAGACTCATGAATCCGGCGCCCATCAGGAGCGCGGTGTAGCCGGCGCGGCGCAAGGCTTGGCCGTCGCCCGCCCCGGCCGCGAGCCCGACGCGCACCGTCGCCGCCATGCCGATGCCGAGCGGCACCATGAAGGTGACCGACGACACGTTGAGCGCGATCTGGTGTGCCGCCACCGATGTCGCGCCGAAGGTGCCCATGATCAGCGTCGCCGTATTGAACAGCATGGCTTCGAACATCATGGTGAGCCCGATCGGCATGCCGAGACGGAACAGCTCCGCGAGCAGGGGCCAATGGGGGCGGTGAAAGCGGCGGAAGATGCGGAATTTGTTCAGCGCCGGCATCAGCTTCACGACAAGCGCCATGGCGAAGAAGGCGAACGCGAACGAGCAGGCGCTCGAAATTCCCGACCCGACCAGCTCGAGCCGGGGCAGGCCGAAATGGCCGAAGATCAGCCCGTAATCGCCGGCCGCGTTGAAGAATATTCCCGCCGCCATGACGTAAAGCGAGGCGCGCGGCCGCGACAGCGCCGTCGAGTAATTGCGCAGCACCTGATAGCCGAGCGAGAACGGCAATCCCCAGCACAAGGCCGCGGTGAACCGGCCCGCGCCCGCCGCGAGTTCCGGGCTTTGCCCGAGCAACAACAGGATCGGCCGGGTAAACAACAACAACCCGATCAGCGGCACCGAAATGATCAGCATCGCCCAGAAGCCCATGCGCACCGCATTGCGCACGCCGGCACGGTCGCGGGGATTGGCGCCGAGAATATGGGCGATCATGGGCGCCACGGCGGCCGTCGGCCCGGCACCGACCAGCCAGGTGAAGAAGAAAATCGTGTTGCCGAGCGCGGCCGCGGCGAGCGCGGTTTTGCCGAGCCGGCCGAGCATCACCACGTCGGTTGTCATGATCGCCATCTGCGACAGCTGGGTCAGCACCAGCGGGCCCGCGAGCTTGAGCAGTTCGCGCGCTTCTTCGAACCAGGCTTCGAGCCCATGGCCCGCCACGCGGCGGCCCGCGTCGATCGGATTGCGTTCGGCGATATCGGTCATGACACGGTCTTTTCTTCAAAGCCCGGGCTCGAAGGCAGTTCGGAGGAAACGGAAGCGATCTCCGAAGCGCCTTGCGGGCCCGGAGGAAAACGTCTGGAACGGGCGGGTAAACTAGGCCACGTTCTCCTCGCGAGCCGATGGGACGGCGGAGCGTACCGGAACCCGGAGCGCCGCGGCCGTCAGGCATAGCTGATATGTGATGCAATCCATCGATCGGCTCGCGCGGATTGCCGCGGACGCAATGCCCGCGGACAGGGACGCGTTGCTACGCCGGCAACTGCATATGTGTCAACTCAGCCCGCCGGATTAGTCTCGCATTCTTCGCGCGCGTGGCGCGGCCGACACAGAACAAACAGTCTATTTCCGGGAACCGATCGCCATACGCGCAAGCCCTGTGTGAACCGCAAAGCGACTGTGTTTGGAGTCAAGCGATTTTTCGACATTTTGCTCTCTCACTGCTCACCAAGAGGATGGTTGTCCCATCCTCTTGTCGCCGCATCTCGGTCGCCGGGATTTGTGAGCGACCGAGCTGCGGCTCCGAGA
>DATJUM010000016.1:0-8641 GCA_035502355.1 Rhizomicrobium sp.
GCGCCGAGAACGGCTTCACCAGATATTCGTCTGCGCCCGCAGCGAGACCGTCGATCGTACTTTCCTCACCGGCTCGTGCCGACAGCATGATGATCGGGAGATCCCTGAGTGCCGGATCGCCCCGGATGGCGCGCACGAGACCAAATCCGTCGAGCCGCGGCATCATCACATCCGTGAGCACGAGATCGGGGCGATGATCGCGTATCGCTCCGAGTGCCGCCTCGCCATCGGCAACCGCGCTCACCTGGCAATAGGGCTCCAGCAATCGCCGGACATAGGCGCGCATGTCGGTGTTGTCGTCGGCAACCAGCACATGGGCGCCGCCAAGCGAGTGCGGAGTGCCAGCGGGCCATTCGAACAGGTCCGGCGCTTCGGAGGAAGGCGCGCTGTCGGGCAGCCAGCGGAGCGCCTCCTGCACATAGGCCGCGGCGCCTCCGGCGGTGTTGGTGAGATCATGGGCAGCACCAAGGCGGTCGGACGGAAGGTGCGCCGTTCCGAACGGGATGGTCACAATGAAAGCTGTGCCGGAACCGATTCGGCTCTCGGCACGAATGGTTCCGCGGTGCAGCCTGATCAGTTCCTGCACCAGCGCAAGCCCGATGCCGCTGCCCTCATGGGTACGGCTCTTCTGCCCTTCGATGCGGTGGAAGCGCTCGAACAGGCGTGGCAATTCGTTTTCTGGGACACCGACGCCGGTGTCCTGCACCGACAATTCCGCTGCGCCATCCATAGCCCGCAGGCTGACGGTGATGCTGCCTTCGAACGTGAACTTGAAAGCATTGGAAAGAAGATTGAAGACGATCTTCTCCCACATGTCGCGGTCGACATGGACCGGCTCGGGCAATGGTGCGCAATCGACAATCAGTTCGAGTCCGCCGCGCTCGCAAGCCGATTCGAAATTGCTGGCGAGCTCGGCGGTGAGCGTGGCGAGATCAACCGCCTCGTAGCGAGCCCGGGTGCGTCCTGCTTCGATACGGGAAAAATCGAGCAGCGAGTTGACGAGCTTCAGCAGGCGCAGCGCATTGCGATGCGCGACATCAAGCCGTTCGCGTTGCTCCTTCGGCAGCGGCGCGGCCCGCGCATCTTCAAGCGGCGCCAGCATCAGGGTCAGCGGCGTGCGGAATTCGTGGCTGACATTGGAAAAGAACATGGTCTTGGCGCGATCGATTTCCGCCAAGGCTTCCGCCCGCTTGCGCTCCTCTTCATAGGCCCGCGCCGTGGCGATGATTGTGGCGATCTGGGACGCCACCAGCTCGAAGAAGCTGTGATACTGCTCATCAAGTCTCAGGCGGGGGCTGACGCCAGCCAGCAGAAATCCGGCAAGCTGATGCGCGACATTCGATTTGATCGGCACGAGGACGGCGGTATTGGGGGGATCGGACCACGGCCCGGATGGAATTCTTGCGAAGCGCGGCAAAAGCCCCTCGCACACGATAGTTTTCTCGGATCGAAGCAATTCGGCAACAGGCCAGAGTTGGTCGGAGTCCGGCGTCGCCCCAGCCTCGATGGATAAAGGCGCCGCGGGGTCGCCCGGCTCGATGCCAACCCCACAGGCCAGGCGCGCGGTCTGCTGCCGATCGTCGAACAGATACAGGGCTGCAAACGGCACATCCCTGGCATGGCTGCCCAGCGCCGCAATCGCGATGGCACAAGCCTCTTCGGCGGTCCTGGCTTCGGCACTATGCGCGCCCAGATCGCGCAACGCGATGATCCGTCGTTCGCCGATGATCTTCTCGGTAATCTCATGCACCGTCGCCAGCACGCCGCCGATGCCTCCCGGAGCGCTTTCATCAGGAACCGGGCTGTAAGCGACCGTGAAATGCGTCTCTTCGAGAAATCCGTGACGATTGATCTCGAGAGCAAGGTCCTCGATCCAGGTCGCCGGACCGCCATGAAACGGCGCATCGATCAGGGGCTTCAGAATGTCCCAGATTTCCGACCAGCATTCCCGTACCGGCGTTCCGAGCGCCCAGGATTGTTTCGCGCCGAGCACCGGCCGATATGCGTCGTTGTAGATCGAGATGTAGTCCGGTCCCCACCACAGAAGCAGCGGAAAGCGGTTCGCCAGCATGAAACTGACCATGATGCGCAGGGTAGGAGACCATTCCTCGATCGGGCCGATGGGCGTTCGCGACCAGTCCAGCGCCCGGATCCGCTCGCCCATCTCGCCACCGCCGGCCAGAATATTCATCGAGGGAGCGGCGGCGCCGAACCGTTCCCATGCCACCGGCTCCATCATTAAGACGGCGGTGCCCGGGCTGCTGTCCGTCACGGTTCCGGCGACGCCCCGCCGGGGGGCGTTCCTGTTCGTGGCGTTGCGTCATGCCGCCACAACCTGGCCGCAACGATCCCCGGCTCAAGGTCCCCGGATTGCCGGACTGTCCAACAATTTCTGATTTGAACCCCCCTTCGGGCTCTGCACCGACCTCTACCAACGTTCATGTCGCACAGGCGTTCCTGGCCGAGATTTCTTGCGCGAATTCAGTGGCTTGAACCGGGTCGTGAGCCATCGCTCGGCGCGGACGACGAAGGCGTGCGGTTCGCGCCTGTCAGCCGCGGTCGCCGGCGAATTCGGCCAGCGAATCTGCAAAGCGCCGGGTCAGATCCGCAAGCGCGGTACGATCAGCTTCGCTCCAATCCGCAAGCACCCGCGACAGGAGCCGGCGGCGGGCCAATGTGATGGCGCGCACCACCTGTCGCCCATCGCCCGTCAGTTGCGCCGCCCGTCTGCGCCGGTCCGCCTTTTCCCCGTTTCGCACAATGAGATTCAGGCTTTCGAGCCTGGCGAGTTGACGACTGACCGTCGTGTGGTCGCGCCCCACCAGGCCGGCCAGCTCCGCGACGCAGAGCGCGCCCCGCACGCCGAGCGCAACCAGCAGAGGAAACAGGGCGCGGTCGAGAATGACCCCGGCCTCGCGCAGCAAGACGTCGTCGCGCTGCGGGCTGTTGAGGAACCCGATGAGATCGATCAGCGCACCCCCCAGTCTTTCCAAATTGCGTGTATTTTGCACCTTTACGCCGCCTCGCCAAAGTTCCATATTGCGTGTATGATACACGCTTACACCATACTCGTCATCGTCGGCAGCACGCGAGCACAGCGCCTTTGTTCGCAGATCGCCGAATGGGTCGCCGAAATCGGCCGCGCCGCCATGGCCGCGCAATTCGAGATCGTCGACCTCAGGGACTGGCCGCTGCCCATGGACGACGAACCCGACATCCCCGCCCGCGGCGACTACACTTTCGAGCACACGCGGGCCTGGAGCCGAAAGATTTCCGAAGCCCATGGCTTCGTGTTTGTTACACCGCAATACAATTGGGGGTATCCGGCGCCACTGAAGAACGCGCTCGATCATCTCTACAAGGAATGGTCGGGAAAGCCCGCCATCATCGTCACCTATGGCGGCCATCGCGGCAGCAAATGCGCCCGCCAACTGCGTCAGGTGCTCAAAGGCCTGAAGATGAGGCCGGTCGCGACCATGCCCGGCTTCAGGCTGACGCATGATCGCATCAAGGCCAACACCGGCACCATCGACCCGTCGGTTGAATTCGGCAGGCATCGCCGGGCGCTACAACAAGCGCTCGCCCAGTTGGCAACGGCATTGCGAAGCAAGCAGCCACGTTCCGGACAATCCCTCCGCCGGCGGTTCAGGATCGTTCAATGGTGGCTGATGCGAGGGTTGCGCGGTTTGAAATACGACCGACGGGAATAACACCGCGAGAAATTATACGCAGGCCGCACCTTGCGTATAATTGCAAGGTCTGAAACTCGATTGTTCCGGATTTCAAAACGTGAATCGGAAACGATAATCCTGCGGCGCAGCGTTTCCTCCCCGCCCGCGCGGCAGCCGTTTCCCCGCCGCGGTGTAAAGGACACCCCGGCGCATCGGGATCAATCAGTCGGCGTGCCGGCACACACTTTGGCCCCGACATCATCCAGCCGGCTCCAGGCGAAACACAACGCGACCTGCCGCCCGGCTATGTCCGCCGTCGTTATGAGCCCACCTTCAGAAGCTCCACGTCGAAGATCAGCGTCGCATTGGGCGGGATCGTGCCGTCCGGCGTGCCTCGGGCGCCATAGCCCATGTCGGCCGGGATGATCAGCGTGCGCTGACCGCCCACTTTCATGCCGGCGACACCCTTGTCCCAGCCGGGAATGACCGCCCCGGCGCCGAGCGGGAACGTGAACGGCGCGCCATGGTCGAAGGACGAATCGAATTTCTTGCCCTTGGCGCCGTTCACATAGAGCCAGCCCGTATAGTTGACCGTCACCATCTGGCCCGCCTTCGCAACCGCGCCCGTGCCCTGTTTGACGTCGATCATCTTGAACTGATCCTGCTGGGCAGCCTGGGCGGCCACGGGCAGCGTGGCCACGGGCGCTGCTGCGCCCAGAACGAGCAGCATCGCCACGGCAATCGATTTCGCGTGCATGAGGAATCCTCTTTTGCGGTGTGAAAAATTTTTCGGCCGCCTGCATAAAGGCTTTGACTCGCTTTCGCCACCCCCCCACGCCGACGCGACCCTTGTCACGCTACTGGGCCGCAGGGCGTTATGGTCGGGCATCGCCCCCTGATTTGGAGCCCTCGAATGTCCGATTACGAACTCTATTATTGGTCCGTGCCATTCCGCGGCCAGTTCGTGCGTGCGATTCTCGCCTATGCCGGATTGATCTGGACCGAGGCGGGCGACGAGGCGATCTCGGAGCTGATGAGCGGTCCGGTGAAAGACATGCCGGTCCCGTTCACGGGGCCGCCGCTCCTGATCGACAAAAAGGCGCAATTCGCTATCGCCCAGATGCCCGCCATCGTCCTCTATCTTGGCGAGACGCTCGGTCTCATGCCGGACGACCCGGGCGAGCGCGCCATGACGATGAAGATCGTCCACGACGCCAATGACGTGCTCGACGAGATGACGCTTGATGGCGGCCGCGAGATGTGGACGCCAAAACGCTGGCGCGACTTCGTCCCCCGCCTGCAGAAATGGATGTCGCTCTGGGAAGAGACGGGCCATCGCCACGCACTGGAGGCGGACCAGGGCTTCCTGTTGGGCGGCGAAGAACCCGGCATCGCCGATATCGTGACGGCAACACTGTGGTCGACCATGACCGAGCGTTTCCCCGCGATCGCGGCGATGCTCGAGGACACCGCGCCCATGACGGCCGATCTGACACGGCGGGTCGCAGATCTGCCGCCTTTGGCAAAGCTCGCCGCAAGCGCGCGCCGCGACTATGGCGACGCCTGGTGCGGCGGCCAGATCGAGGCGTCGCTGCGCAAAGTGTTGCACGCCTGAACGCGAGTGCGCCCCGTATTTCAGGAAACCCAGTTGGTGCGGTGATCGTGGAAGAGATCGTAGGTAAGGGCGCGGAGCCATTGATGGCCTTCGTCGCGCTGGTAGCGTTCATGCCAGAACTGGGCGATCGCCGTGGTTGCGATGTCGAAGGGAAGGCCTATGGCGCGCACGCCATCGCGCCCCGCCAGCGCCCGCGCAAGGCCTGAACGGCGGCACACCGGCGATGAAATCACTCGCTTTGCATCGCCGATTCCAGATCGATCATGCGAACGACCATGGCGCGGCGCGGATCAAAGGGAAGGTCCTGGAAACTGTATTGCGCGTAGAAAGCCCTCAATGGCGCATGAAGCGGATGGAGGATGACGCCCCAACTCGCAATATCGCGGGAGGCGCGCAGCGCAGTCCTGAGCGCAAATTGCAGCAAGGCACGCGCGATCCCCCTGCCCTGATGCCCGCGATCGACAGCCAGTTGGCCAAGCAGCGTTGCCGGGAGAGGGTCCGGCTTGTTGCGCCGCCGCGCTTTGGGAAGGCTCGAACACCCGATCTGCGCCGCGCTCAAAGTCACATAGCCGATAATGGTGCCGGTTATGCCGTCGCAAACAACATTCACGCGCGAGATTCCGGCGGCGTGGTTCGCCCATGCGTGACGCCGGAACCAAAGATTCATCGACTCCCGTTCGCAATCGAATGACCCGCGATCGTCTGTTTCCGCAAGCGGCCGCGGCGCGCTTACTTCTGCCACTTGGGCTTTGTGCGCAGCAGCCTCGTCAGGGCCGTTATCTTTCGCGCCGGGCGGTGCGCCCAGGCCTCGAACGCTTCCCAGTCGGAGGCGGAAATCGCGACCACGCGGCGTTCGAGAAATTCGATCTCCGCGGCCTCGATCGCCTTGCGCCGGACGAAATCGCTCAAATTCGTATGCGCCTGCTCCGACGCCGCTTCGAGAAGCGAGCGCTCGTCGTCGCTGACGCGCACACTCAATACGGATGTCGCCATGGATGGATGCGATTCTCGTCGGCTGCCTGTATGACAATAGCATACGGGGAGCCGGCATCACCAGAAACAGCAGCGAGGCGAACCTCATCGCCAGTCCGCCGCCGCGCGCCGTGCCGCCGATCCTGCCGCCGCAGGATGGTTTCCTGTTGCTCGATCAGCGACCATTATGGTACTGATTGATACCAATACAGAAGTTCGGTACCGAATAGAACCGTTTGCATAATGGCGGTTTCCCCCTCGGGAAATGATCCGGAGGGGGGAGGTTTTGGTTGGCGTCCATACCGAGGCTGTTATACTCAAACTGCGACTTGCGTATAACCTTTCTGGGGTGTAGAGTTATACGCAACTTGCGAGACGAGTATAGCCGCGGTAGCCATGCCCGCACCTTCTCTGTTCATGCAAACCACCTACGCAGAACTGCTTGATCGCAGTGCCTCAGCCGCATTCAACAGTGCGTTCACGGACGATGGGTCATTCGTCCTCAAGACAATAAAGGGAAAACGCTACTGGTATTTCCAGAAAAAGAACGACGACGGGCGCCAGCAGAAGTATGTGGGGCCTGAAACGCCCGAACTCCTGGATCAAATCGCTTATCACAGGCAGTCAAGAGATGACGAACGAGAACGCCGTGCGTTGGTCTCGACTCTCGTGCGCTCATTCGGCTTACCACGCCCCATAAAAGAGATCGGAGACACCGTCGCAGCTTTAGCAATGGCAGGCATATTTCGTCTTCGCGGCGTCCTTGTCGGAACAGTGGCTTATCAAACTTATTCTCCAATGTTAGGCATGCGCCTTCCTAAAACGATTCTGCAAACTGGAGACGTGGATATTGCGCAATTTCAAAACATTTCAATAGCCGTAGACGAGAAAATACCTCCAGTGCTTGATCTTCTTAAGAAGGTAGACAAATCATTTCGACCAGTTCCACACATACACGAAAAAAACGTCACTAGCTACGCCGCCAGCAGCGGTCTCCGGGTTGACTTTCTCACACCCAACACAGGCAAGGACACTGATGTTCCCCGACCTCTTCGAGCATTTCGGACCGATGCCGAGCCGCTTAGGTTCCTGGATTTCCTGATATATGATCCCGAACCCGCTGTGCTGTTGCACGGTGCCGGAATTTACGTCCTCGTCCCATCGCCACAACGCTATGCTGTTCATAAGCTGATTGTATCGCGCCGTCGTCAGCAAGGGGCCGCGAAACAAGACAAAGATCTCCAACAGTCGGCTGCGTTATTGAATGCCCTGAATGAGAAAAGGCCGTACGAAGTCAAGGCAGCTTGGCAGGAAGCCTACGGGAGAGGTCCAATTTGGCAGAAGCTGCTCTGCGAAGGCCTTAGTTACATACCGCAATCGACTCGGGACAGTTTTTTGATGACTACAGGGCAGCTGCGACACATAATCCCCGGCCTTGATTTGAAGTTTTTTGAGCCGAGGCCGCACTACGATCTTGAACGCGACATCGTGGCTTTCGTCGGAGAGTCAGGAAATGGAGTTGTGCAATGCGCGATCAGCCGCGAGGCATTGGATGACAATTTCGGGGCGTCGACAGGAATTTCGAATGAGCAGCGTTTGGACAAGTTCAGAAAAAATCGCTCTTCTATTGAGGCAGTAACTCGAGAAAAGTATCTTAATTGGCCGATTGAAGAGCCCGCCCGTATCCTAATCAGAACTATGGAAGTTCCCAAGCTGCTTTCCGAGATAGCAAACAAAGCGGACTCTTAACGTTCGGAAGTTTGTGCGCTATTGGGCATTCGCGACGAAGGGCGGACGGCTGCACGTCGTGGCGTTCTGCATCCGCGGGAGGAACATCCGGATCATCAGTTTCCGAAAGGCAAATCAAAGGGAGGTCGGACTTTATGGCTCAAGACAAAAAACGCATCCGTCCGGACAAGGACATTCCTGAAATGACTGCGGCAGAGTTTGCGCGTGCAAAGCCGCTGCGCACCGCAATGCCGAAGGTGGTGGAAGCCATGAAGCGCGGGCGCGGGCGGCCGAAATCACCCGCGCCCAAACAGCGTGTTTCGCTGCGCCTCGATCCTCGCATTGTGGCCGGCTGGAAAGCGACTGGCGACGGTTGGCAGTCACGTGTCAACGACGTACTCGCTGCCGCGCTGCCGAAGCGCGGCCGGAAATGAGCCCGGTGCGCGCGGCAGCAGAAACAGGGTGGTAGGAACGATCGCGTTGCCCGCCCTCATCCGTCGCTCGCCACCTTCGGCGCAAAGCGACTGTGTTTGGAGTCAAGCGATTTTTCGACATTTTGCTCTCTCACTGCTCACCAAGAGGATGGTTGTCCCATCCTCTTGTCGCCGCATCTCGGTCGCCGGGATTTGTGAGCGACCGAGCTGCGGCTCCGAGA
>DATJUM010000017.1:0-34401 GCA_035502355.1 Rhizomicrobium sp.
TGTTCAAGCGCAATGTGCTGGCGAGCGGCGTGGTGCCGCAGATCTCGGTGATCATGGGCCCCTGTGCCGGCGGTGATGTCTATTCACCGGCCATGACCGATTTCGTCTTCATGGTGCGCGACACGTCCTACATGTTCATCACCGGTCCCGATGTGGTGAAGACGGTGACGCAGGAAGACGTGACACCCGAAGAACTCGGCGGCGCGCGCGTCCACACGACCAAATCCTCGGTCGCCGACGGCGCCTACGAGAATGACGTGGTCGCGCTCGAGGAGGTGCGCCGGCTCTATGATTTCCTGCCGCTCAACAATCGCGAGCCGCCGCCGTCCTGGCCGACAAGCGACGATCCCCGGCGCGAAGAGCCCTCACTCGACACGCTCGTGCCGGAGAATCCGAACAAGCCCTATGACATGAAGGAACTGATCCTGAAAGTCGCGGATGAAGGCGACTTCTTCGAGATCGGCGAGAATTTCGCGAAGAACATGATCACGGGCTTCGGGCGCCTCGAAGGCTCGTCCGTGGGCTTTGTTGCCAATCAGCCCATGGTGCTCGCCGGTGTCCTCGATTCCGATTCAAGCCGCAAGGCCGCACGTTTCGTCCGCTTTTGCGACTGCTTCAATATTCCGATTATTACCTTCGTCGACGTGCCGGGTTTCCTCCCCGGCGTGGCCCAGGAACATGGCGGCATCATCAAGCATGGCGCCAAGCTCCTGTTCGCTTTCACCGAGGCGACATCGCCGAAGGTTACGGTCATTACGCGCAAGGCCTATGGCGGCGCCTATGACGTGATGGCCTCCAAACATATGCGCGCCGATGTAAATTATGCGTGGCCGTCCGCGCAGATCGCGGTGATGGGTGCCAAGGGCGCCGTCGAAATCATCTTCCGGCAGGACATCGGCGACAGCGAAAAGATCGCCATTCGCACAAAAGAATATGAAGATCGGTTCCTCAATCCCTTCATCGCCGCGTCACGAGGCTATATCGACGACGTGATCCGCCCGCATTCTACGCGCTGGCGCATCATCCGCGCGCTGCGCATGCTCCGGAACAAGCAAGTCCCGCAGGTCTGGAAGAAACACGGCAACATTCCACTGTGATTTTCCTCCCCCGCGAGCGGGGAAGGTGCCCCGACCCGCCTACGCTGAAGCTTCGGCGGGCTGGCATATGTGCTTGGCTCGTCGAAGCCTTGGCGAAGACGGGAGGGGCGGAGGGGGGCAGTGGCGCACCCGCTTACCCCCTCCGACGCTTCGCTCCGCTCGCGCCACCTCCCCCGCGAAGTGCGGGGAGGAAAATTGTTAGAACTACTTCCGCTCCCCCGCCGGCTTTGGACCGGGCCTCTGCCGCGCAAGCGTGCGGCCGAGGCGCTTTTCGAGGCGGGTGACAAAGGCGGGCGAGCCGAGCGGCCGGCCCGTACTCTCGTGCGAGCGGATCGCTTCGCGTTCCTCCCCGCTCGTGCCTTCGGCGAGGAACCCGCGCCAGTCGTGCACCCGGTCGAGGAGAGGCGCAGTGCGGACAAGCTCGTCGTCGCGGCCGGCAAGATGCGCGCGTGCGCTCGACCAGCGCCAATCGCGCGGCCGTTTCGCAAGACCCGCGAAGACAGGCGCAAGCTCTACGAAACGGGCGCAGACAGGCAGATGGGCCGCATCCATGGGGAATGAGGCGAAGCGGCCCTGCCATAGGAAACCGCGCCAGCCCTGGCGTGTATTGATCTCGCGCGTATAGCGGCGGTGTGGTTCGCCGAGCGCAGCTCTGAGCCCGTCTTCGTTGTGCGGCACCAGGATTAGATGGACGCGGTCCGGCAGCAGACACCAAGCCAAGATGACGGTGTGAGCGAGACGGCATCCTTCTGCGATCAGGCTCTTGTAAAGTTCGAAATCGGCGTCGGAAAAGAAAACGTTCTGGCCGCGATTGCCCCGCTGCGTCACCAGATGCGGTGCGCCTGCTGCCACCACTCGCGCCAACCGGGCCATCGCGGCTCATTAGACAACCGGGATTTTGGCTGTCAAATCCGTATCATGTCCCCCGCGGCGTCCCACGCCCAGCACTCCATTTCCACACGCGCGCCGAGCGCCAGCGCCTTTGCCGCAAAGGCGGAACGGGCGGGCAGGCGGTCGGGACGGAAATAACTTGTATAGACGCGGTTGAACGCCGCCCAGTCCTCCATATCGGCCAGCATCACCGTGCATTTGAACACGTCGTCGAAAGAACGGCCGGCGGCGTTCAGGACATGGGCGATATTGTCCATCATCTGCCGCGTTTCGGCTTCGATGCCGCCCGGCACCAGTTCGAGCCGGCCGGGCAGGTTGCCGATCTGGCCGGACACGCAAAGGATTCCGCCAACACGGACGGCATCGGAGAAGGGCAGGCCCAAATCCCGCGAGCCGCGCGATACCAGAAATTCCATGTCCATCTCCCTGCTGTTGCGCTCGGTTGGCGTATGCGGTTTACCACGATGCGACGCCGTTTACGGAAGGAAGGCCAGCCCCTAAAACCGCCTTGCCACAAATGAGGGCGATCCCTGGTGTTCCGGAAGCTGTTGATTGCCAATCGCGGGGAGATCGCCTGCCGCATCATAAAGACGGCCCGGCGCATGGGCATCGCCACGGTCGCGGTCTATTCCGAAGCAGATGTGAATGCGCTGCATGTGGAGATGGCGGACGAGGCGGCGGCGATCGGCCCGGCGCCCTCCGCGCAATCCTATCTACGGATCGACCGGATCGTTCAGGCCTGTCGCGACACCGGCGCTGAGGCCGTGCATCCCGGCTATGGCTTTCTTTCCGAGCGGGAGGGTTTTGCGGCCGCGCTGGCCGAAATCGGGGTGACGTTTATCGGGCCGAACGCGAAGGCGATCGCCGCGATGGGCGACAAGATCGAATCGAAGAAGCTCGCACTGGCGGCCGGCGTCTCCGTTGTGCCTGGCTATGTCGGCGAGATCCGGGACGATGCGCATGCCCGTGCGCTGGCGGGCGAGATCGGTTATCCGGTGATGGTGAAAGCTTCGGCCGGCGGTGGCGGCAAGGGGCTGCGTATCGTTCATGCCGAAAAGGATCTGCTTCAGTCGATACGCTCCTCGCAGAACGAGGCGCGAGCGAGCTTCGGCGACGACAGGCTCTTTATCGAGAAATACGTCACCGAGCCGCGTCACATCGAAATCCAGGTGCTCGGCGACAAACACGGCAATGTCATTCACCTGAACGAACGCGAATGCTCGATCCAGCGCCGGCATCAGAAAGTGATCGAGGAGGCGCCGTCGCCCTTTCTCGACGCAACCACGCGCCGCGCCATGGGCAAACAGGCGGTGGCGCTCGCCAGAGCCGTCGACTACGACAGCGCAGGAACGGTGGAATTCATCGTCGACCGCAACAGGAACTTCTATTTCCTCGAAATGAACACGCGCCTGCAGGTCGAACATCCGGTGACGGAACTCGTGACCGGCCTCGATCTTGTCGAACTGATGATCCGCGTGGCGGCAGGAGAGAAACTGCCGCTTACCCAGAAGGATGTGAAGCTCGATGGCTGGGCCATCGAATCGCGCATCTATGCCGAGGATCCCTATCGCGGCTTTCTTCCTTCGACCGGGCGTCTCGTGCGCTACCGCCCGCCCGCCGAAGGTCACACGGATGAAATTACCCTGCGCAACGACACGGGCGTCTATGAAGGCGGCGAAATCTCGATCTATTACGATCCGATGATCGCCAAGCTGTGCACGCACGCGCCGTCGCGCATGGGCGCGATCGGCGCCATGGCGGGCGCGCTCGACGAATTCCGCATCGAAGGCATCAGCCAGAACATTCCTTTTCTCGCCGCTATCATGCACAGCCCGCGTTTCCGCGAGGGCCGGCTCTCGACCGGATTCATCGCCGAGGAATTTCCGGACGGATTTCATGGGCGCCCTCTCGACGGACCGCGCACCGGCCGTTTTGTAGCTGCTGCCATTGCGGCCCGGATCATGCGAGCCGAACGGGCAAGCGCCATTTCCGGCACGCTCAACGGGCCGCTCGCGTCCAACACTGCTTTCATCGTCACGCTGGGCGAGCAGGCGTTTTCCGTTGCCGACGCGCGGCTCCGCGACGGCCGGTTGCAGCTGTTCATCGACGGCGAGCCATTTGAAGCGCAAATCGCCTGGCAGATCGGCGAATCCGCAATGCATATCGTCGAGAATGGCGCGCGCCACACCATTCAATTCTATCGCGATCGCGGCGGTTATCGTCTCGCTGAGGGCGGAACGGCACTGCTTGCGACGGTGCGCCGCCCGGAGGCCGCCGAGCTTGCGGCGCTGATGCCGAAGAAGGCGGCCGCGGACACATCGAAATTCCTGTTGTGCCCGATGCCGGGCCTGGTCGTTTCCATCAATGTCTCCGAAGGGCAGGAGGTGAAAACGGGCGAGTCGCTCGCCGTCATCGAAGCGATGAAGATGGAAAATGTGCTCAATGCCGAACGCGACGGTACGATCAAAAAGATCAATGCGCGGAAAGGCGACAGCCTCGCGGTGGACGACGTGATCCTGGAGTTCGCATGAGTGGCGAAGCGGACATCACCACGCTCAGGCTGCGCATCGAAGGCTTCGTGCAGGCCGTCGGATTTCGCTATTTTGCGATGGAGGAGGCGCGCAAGCTCGGCCTCGACGGCTGGATCCGCAACCGCTCCGACGGCACGGTCGAGGCGCTGGCGTCGGGAAGTACCAAACAGGTCGAAGCCTTCGTCGCGGTCTGCATGCGCGGGCCGCCCGGCGCGCGCGTCAAAAACGTCGATCTTCACCCGGCCGATCCGCCCGCCGAGCATGGGTTCCACAGACGGCCGTCTTTGTAAGATCCTTTGATGCCAGTGTTTCCATCCCCCGTGCAAGTGCGGGAGAGGAAACTGGTCCGATCACGCATTTCCGTGAATGCGTGAATCCCTCAGCCTTGCGGGGACGGTCGTGTCGTCTCGACCGCCCCGGAGAATGCGGGCTTCAACGAAGGCCGTCGGACTGAGTTGTTCTCGGACGGCCCTCATGCATGCCGGTGCAAACCTCGGTCGGGGTATCAAACACATTTTCGAATTCCGCCCGCAGCACGGCATCCACATCCACCATCGAAACGTCGACACCCAGATCGGCGAGGCTGGTGACGCCGTGGCCGCTTATGCCGCACGGAACGATGCCGTTGAAATGACTTAGGTCCGGCGCGACGTTGAGGGCGATGCCGTGGAACGTTACCCAGCGCCGGACGCGCACGCCGATGGCGGCGATCTTGTCCTCGCGGCCTCCATGGCGGGCGACCCAGATGCCGACGCGGCCCTCGCGCCGCTCGCCCTTTACGCCGAAGCGGACGAGGGTGCGGATCAGCCATTCCTCGAGATCGCGGACAAAGGCGCGCACATCCATCGCGCGGTGCCTGAGATCGAGCATCACATAGGCCACGCGCTGGCCCGGGCCGTGATAGGTGAACTGGCCGCCGCGGCCGGTCTGGAAAACCGGAAAGCGCGCATCGAGAAGATCGGAGGGACGTGCGCTGGTCCCGGCCGTGTAGATGGGCGGATGTTCGAGCAGCCAGACGCATTCCGCCGCACGATGCTCGGCAATTTCCGCCGCCCGCCGCTCCATGAAGGCGATCGCGTCGGGATAGGCGACCAGCTCCGGCGCGATCCGCCATTCGGGCCGCAGTCCCACCGCTTCTGCTATCGGCTCTCTGTCCATGGGCCAAATCTAGGATTGCGGCCGCGGCTTATCCACCCGCTTCCGGCGCAGCTTCCATCGGGCGCAGCGATTTGCTACACCGCGCCCCCTGACTCGCGGTCGTGGCGGAACGGTAGACGCGCTAGCTTGAGGTGCTAGTGGGGCAACCCGTGGAAGTTCGAGTCTTCTCGACCGCACCAGCCTTCGCAGCGCAGCCGTGAAGGTTGTCCGCCGAAGCCTTGCCTGCCTGGCGCGAAGCAGAAGCTTCGCTTCGGCGAAGACAGAGCGAAGGCGGACCGGGGCTTTACGCCGCTCCGGTTGGCGGGCCATCAATCGCCCCATCTTGGCAATCCCCTCAATCCCGCACATAACGCGCGCATGATCCGCAATTCCTATCCGACGCTTGATTTCGGCCTCGGCGACACGGCCGACCTGTTGCGCGACACCGTGCGCAGTTTCAGCGATGACCGGATCGCGCCGATTGCCGAAGAAATCGACCGCACGAACAAATTCCCGCGTCACCTGTGGCCGCAGATGGGTGAGCTTGGGCTTCTCGGAATTACCGTCGACGAAGAATATGGCGGCTCGGGGCTCGGCTATCTCGAACACTGCGTGGCGATGGAGGAAGTGAGCCGCGGGTCGGCCTCCGTCGGTCTCTCCTACGGCGCGCATTCCAATCTTTGCGTCAATCAGATCCGCCGCAACGGCAATGAGGAACAGAAGCGGCGCTATCTGCCCAGGCTGATTTCCGGCGAGCACGTCGGCGCCCTCGCAATGAGCGAGACGGGATCGGGCTCCGACGTAGTGTCGATGCGGCTGCGCGCGGAAAAACGCGGCGAGCGTTACATTCTCAATGGCACGAAAATGTGGATCACCAACGGACCCGAAGCCGAAGTGCTGGTGGTCTATGGCAAAACCGATCCGTCGGCGGGCCCGCGCGGCATTACCGCATTCCTCATCGAAAAGAACTTCAAGGGATTCAAGCCGGCGCAGAAGCTCGACAAGCTCGGCATGCGTGGCTCCGATACCTCGGAACTGGTGTTCGAGGATTGCGAAGTGCCGGCCGAAAACGTACTCGGGCGGGAAGGCGAGGGCGTGCGCGTGCTGATGAGCGGCCTTGATTACGAGCGCACGGTGCTCGCGGCCGGCTCACTCGGCATCATGCAGGCCTGTCTGGATGTGGTCATTCCCTATCTGCACGAGCGCAAACAATTTGACCAGCCCATCGGCGCGTTCCAGCTCATGCAGGGCAAGCTCGCCGACATGTATGTCACGCTTTCGGCGGCGCGCGCCTATGTCTATGCAGTCGCGAAGGCATGCGATCGCGGCGAGACGGCGCGCAAGGATGCGGCGGGCGCGATCCTCTATGCCGGAGAGAAAGGCGTGTGGATGGCGCTTGAAGCCATCCAGTGCCTCGGCGGCAATGGCTACATCAATGATTTCCCCACCGGACGGCTATTGCGCGATGCCAAGCTCTACGACATTGGCGCCGGCACGTCCGAAATCCGCCGCTGGCTGATCGGGCGCGAGCTGTTCGAGGAATCGGGCTGAGGACCTCATCAAAGAATCGCATCAACGATCTGTCCGTCGGCTTTGGCCACCGTCCCATCTGGAATGATGTGCAAATCCATTTCACACGGAAGCACAGAGGCACGGAAAAGACATATTGCGACGAGGCGCGGAACTTCTTGCGACATTATAGATGAACAATGTGCCGAAACGCTTTGGGGCACATCCAATGAGTCTGGGCGACACACGTGATCTCGACGGAATAACTGGAGCGATCGATGCTGCGTTCAAGCTGCACGTCGGTCTCGGTCCCGGCCTGCTTGAGTCCGTTTATCAGTCCATATTGGCACGCGACCTCGCGCGCCGAGGTCTGACCGTTAACACAGGGTGGCTCATTCCATTTGAATATGACGGAATGTAATTCGATTCGGGACTCCGGGTTGAAACGCTGGTCGAAAATACTGTTGTCGTCGAACTGGAGTCCGTGGAGCAGCTTTCGTCTGTGAATCCAAAACAACTGCTCACCTATTTGCGCCTGCTTCATTTGCCCGTGGGATTGTTGATCAATTTCGGGGCAGTGCGCCTGAAGGATGGCATCCGGCGAATTGCCAATTGATTTCTCACCACATCGCTGTGTTGTTCGAAATCTCTGTGGCTCGGCGTCTCTGTGTGAGACCCATTTTCCCCCAAACAAGCGATGGCCTCAAATCACCATCCTGAGCGCCCAGTAAAGCACGCCGGCGAGCAGCATTGCGGCGGGCAGGGTGAGCACCCAGGCGGAGGCAATGCTCCTGATGGTACTCCATTGCAGGCCGGAACGGTTCGCCGCCATGGTTCCGGCCACGCCGCTCGACAGCACATGCGTGGTCGAGACGGGCAGGCCGTAAAGCTCGGCAGCGCCGATGGTGGCTGCGGCGACAAGTTCGGCGGATGCGCCTTGTGCATAGGTCAGATGGGTTTTGCCGATGCGTTCGCCCACCGTGACCACGATGCGCTTCCACCCCACCATCGTGCCAAGGCCGAGCGCGATGGCGACCGCCACTTTCACCCAGCCGGGAATGAAGCGCGTGCCGTTCTGCAGATTTGTCTGATAGGCCTTGAGCGTGGCGGCCTCGGCAGCCGTGAACTTCGCACCCGATTTGGGGAGCAGGCGGATCGAGTCGGCCGTCAGATACATGTCGTTGCGCACGTTGGGCGTCGCCTTCGCCGGCACCTGGCGGATCGAGCCGTAATTGCGCACCTGGCTGGTGATGTCCTGCGACAGCACCGAGAGCCCTTCATACACGAAAGGATGGTTCAGATCGCGGGCGCGCAACGCGGTGCCGACGCGCGCGCGGGCTTCGTCCGCGCTCATGGCGGGGGCGCCTTGCGCATGCGCGGCGAACACCTGTTCGGCAGCCGTCGCCGACTGCATGAATGCGGACATCTGGCTGTCGGGCATGGTGCGGTTAAGCGCATAGGCCGTGGGCGCCACGCCGATCAGGATCAGCATGATAAGACCCATGCCCTTTTGGCCGTCATTGCCGCCATGCGCGAAAGACACGGCGGTGCAGGTGAAGATCAGCGTGCCGCGGATCCACCAGGGCGGGGGTCTATTGCCCTTCGGCTCGGCATAGAGCGTCGGCGCTTTGATCAGCGCGCGCATGACCAGCAACAGCAGGCCGGCAAGCACGAATCCCATCAGCGGGCTGAAGAACAGCGCCTCGCCGACATTGAGCGCCTGCGACCAGTCCACGCCCGCGGTATGCTGCGAGGCGGGCGCCATCAGCTGATTGGCAAGCCCTACGCCCATGACGGAGCCGATCAGCGCATGGCTCGAACTGTTGGGAATGCCGAGCGCCCAGGTGCCGAGATTCCAGATAATGGCGGCGATCAGGAGCGCGAAGATCATCGCGTAACCGGCTCTGCTGCCGACCTGAAGGATGAGGTCGACGGGCAGGAGCGTGACGATGCTGTAGGCCACCGCGCCGGTCGAGACGAGCACACCCAGAAAGTTGAAACAGCCGGACCAGATGACCGCGGCCACGGGTGGCATGCTGTGGGTGTAGATGACGGTTGCGACCGCATTTGCCGTGTCGTGGAAGCCGTTGACGAACTCGAACCCCAGCGCGATCAGGAGCGCGAGGCCCAGGAGCCCGAAGACGCCGAGCGCCAGCGATTCATGGACGCTCTGGATGTCGTTCAGAAAACCATGGCCTGCATAGGCGATGCCGCCGAGCAGGAGAAGGACGAAGACGGCGGCGGTCCCTTTGCCCGTCTTGCTCTCGAGAAGTGGATGCCCGGCCTGGCCGTGGGTGTGAGGAATGGTAAGAGTCGCGTCGGTCATCGGGTCTTCTTTTCGTTGGCGCCGCGCGAAGCTAGGTTCGGTTCTTAAAGGTATTGTGACAATGCCCTGCGTCGCAGTTTCCGCCTATCGGTGCGCGAACGGATCGAGACGCTCCCGCTCTCGGGCGCAGTGCTTGCCCCGGCCGGTCACAAAAACCATCTATCGGGGGATCGAACACGACCGGGTCGCATTCGCCGCCCGATGACAACAACTGAGAACGGAGCTCCCTCATGGCCAATTCCGACACTGTAATTCTTTCGGGCGCACGAACGCCGATGGGCGCGTTCCAGGGGGAGCTCGCGTCGAAATCGGCGCCGGAGCTTGGGGCGGCCGCGATTTCGGCGGCGCTTGAACGCGCGGAGCTGATGCCGGAGCAGATCGAGGAAACGTTGATGGGCTGCGTGCTGTCGGCCGGTATCGGCCAGGCGCCCGCCCGTCAGGCCTCGCGCTTCGCCGGTTTGCCCGACAGCGTACCCTGCACGACCGTCAGCAAGGTCTGCGGCTCGGGGATGAAGGCGGTGATGATCGGCGCCGACCAACTCGCGGCGGGCCGTGCGAACATCGTCGTCGCGGGCGGCATGGAGTCGATGACCAACGCGCCCTATCTGCTGCCCAAGGCGCGCGGCGGCTATCGGCTCGGGCATGGCGAGATCAAGGATCACATGTTTCTCGACGGTCTCGAGGATGCCTATGAGCACCGGCTGATGGGAACCTATGCGGAGGACACGGCGCGGCATTATCAATTCACCCGCGCCGATCAGGACGCATTCGCGACCGAATCGCTCCTGCGCGCCAAACGTGCGCAGACGGACGGTTCTTTCGCGGCCGAAATCGTCGGCGTGAAAATCTCCGGCAAGGGCGGCGAGAGCGAGGTTGCGACCGACGAGCAGCCGCGCCGCTCCGATCCCGCGAAGATTCCAACACTCAAGCCGGCCTTTGCGAAAGACGGCACCGTGACGGCGGCGAATTCCTCCTCGATTTCCGACGGCGCGGCGGCGCTTGTCCTGGCACGGGAGGATTTCGCGTCCAAACACGGGCTGAAACCGCTCGCCCGCATCGCTGCGCAGGCGAGCCACGCCGCCGAGCCGCGCTGGTTTACCACCGCGCCGGTCGGCGCCATCGAAAAGGTTCTGGCGCAATCGGGATGGAACAAGGACGAAGTCGATCTTTACGAGATCAACGAGGCCTTCGCCTGCGTGGCGATGATTGCGATGCGTGACCTGGGTCTGCCGCACGAAAAGGTGAATGTGAATGGCGGCGCCTGCGCGCTCGGCCATCCTATCGGCGCGTCCGGCGCGCGCATTATCGTCACGCTTCTCAATGCGCTGGAGCGGCGCGGACTGAGACGCGGCATAGCGGCGCTGTGCATTGGCGGCGGGGAAGCGACAGCAGTCGCAGTGGAGCTGGTGTCCTGAGTCAGAACTTCTCCGGAATCGCGGCGCGGCTGCTTATTGAAACGCGGAGTCGCAGAGGCGCAGAGAAGAATTGCGCGCGAAAGCGCAAGAAAGACCTCTGCGTCACTGCATCTTTGCGGTTCATTCCTTCAAAACGTGGCGCGCTTCCGCTTTCCGATAGAGATAGCACTTTGCGACTCGGGAGCCTGCCGTGACCGTACTCAAATCGACGATCAACCCGCGCGATACGGCATTCAAATCGAATGCGGCGGCGATGGAGAAGCTCATCGGCGAGCTGAAATCGCGCATGGAGATTGCGGCGCGAGGCGGCGACGAGCGTTCGCGCAAACGCCATACCGAGCGCGGCAAGCTGCTGCCGCGGGAGCGCGTCGAAAGGCTGCTCGATCCCGGGACGCCGTTTCTCGAACTATCGCCGCTCGCCGCCTTCGGCATGTATGACGGTGACATTCACGCCGCGGGAATCATCACCGGCATCGGCCGTGTCGAAGGCCGCGAATGCGTGGTCGTCTGCAACGATGCGACGATCAAAGGCGGCACCTACTATCCCATGACGGTGAAGAAACATCTGCGCGCGCAGGAGATTGCACGCGAGAACCGTCTGCCCTGCATCTATCTCGTCGATTCCGGCGGCGCCAACCTTCCCAACCAGGCGGAAATATTCCCCGACCGCGAGCATTTCGGCCGCATCTTCTACAACCAGGCCAACTTGTCGGCGCTCGGCATTCCGCAGTTGGCCTCCGTCATGGGCTCCTGCACCGCGGGCGGCGCCTATGTGCCGGCGATGTCGGATGAAACAATCATCGTCAAAGGGCAGGGCACGATCTTTCTCGGCGGCCCGCCGCTCGTCAAAGCAGCGACGGGCGAAGTCGTCAGCGCCGAAGATCTGGGCGGTGCCGAAGTGCATACGCGGATTTCCGGCGTCGCCGATCATTATGCGACCGACGATGCGCATGCACTGGCGATCGTGCGCCGTATCGTTGCCAATCTGAATGTGCGCAAAGCGCCCGATATCCCGCTCGCACGGCCGCACGCGCCGCTTTACAACCTCTGGGAACTCGACGGCATCGTGCCGCAATCGCTGTCGGTCCAGTACGACGTGCGTGAAGTGATCGCGCGCCTGGTCGACGCCTCGGTGTTCGATGAATTCAAGAAGCTTTACGGCACGACCATTGTTACGGGCTTCGCCCATATCGAAGGCATGCCGGTCGGCATCATCGCCAACAACGGAATCCTGTTTTCGGAATCCGCATTGAAAGCCGCGCATTTCATCGAGCTGTGCTGCCAGCGCCGCGTGCCGCTCCTGTTCCTGCAGAACATCGCGGGGTTCATGGTCGGGCGGAAATACGAATCCGGCGGCATCGCCAAGGACGGCGCCAAGATGGTGACGGCCGTCGCGTGCGCAAACGTTCCCAAGATCACCGTGCTGATCGGCGGCTCGTTCGGCGCGGGCAATTACGGCATGAGTGGCCGGGCCTATTCGCCGCGCTTCCTGTTCACCTGGCCGAATTCGCGCATCTCGGTGATGGGCGGCGAGCAGGCCGCGAGCGTGCTTGCGACTGTTCACCGCGACGCCGACAAATGGACGCCGGAACAGGCCGAAGCCTTCAAGGCGCCGATCCGCCAGCAATACGAAGACGAAGGCAATCCCTACTACGCCACCGCGCGGCTGTG
Organism: Rhizomicrobium sp.; assembly: GCA_035502355.1. GTDB lineage: Bacteria > Pseudomonadota > Alphaproteobacteria > Micropepsales > Micropepsaceae > Rhizomicrobium. The sequence goes on from DATJUM010000017.1 coordinate 12,578, forward strand.
GGACGACGGCATCATCGCGCCGTCGGATACGCGGCGCGTCGTCGCGCTCGCGCTGTCGGCCTGCCTGAACGCACCGGTTCCGGAAACCCGCTTCGGCGTCTTCCGGATGTAGCAGACATTCTGTCACTCCAACCCGCACGGCCAGCCCCCCGGGTACAGACAGTGAGAGAGGGCAAATTGCGTTGGACTTGGCATTCGAGCCATAGCGCATTCGCCCTCGCTGTCGCGGAATCTTAACGTGAGCGACACGGTCCTGAGACATTGACGCCGCAGCTTCCCCGCTGGCGCACGGATTCCATGGAGCGGGATCCGGTGCGCTCGTCCCAATCTCTCACCACAAACAGCGAGGTACCATGTACGCTACGACCCGGGCGATCCGGCCGACTTGGCTTCTGGCCGGATGCAGCCTTTTCGCCATTTGTTATTCGGCAAGTCTTGCCGAGGCGGCACCGCCATTCCTGAAGCCGAATTCGCTCGTCATCAGCAGCAGCACCTATGACAACAGCCAGGGCGCGGTGGAAAATCTGCAGACCGGCGACTCGCTCCCCAGCGCCTCGATCGAATCCACCTGCCAGCCGTTTTCGACCGCCGTCGCGGGCAATGATTACGTCAATGTGTGGAGCAATGCCGGCGCCGACCCGAGCTTCGGCGTCACCTCCGAGATCACGCTGACCGACGTCAATGCCGAGACCGGCAATCCGAATTCGGCGCCGCTGTCGATCCCCACCGACCAGGTCGTCACCAGCTTCTCGTCGAAATCGGAACTGGGTCTGCATGTTTCGAATGCCTGGTACGGGCCGGTGCTCACCTTCGTCGGCTATGGCGGAGCGGGCGTCGGCGCGCTGGACGCCTCCAATGCGGATGCCGTCGCCGGCCAGGATCCGACCAATCCCGTCACCTGTTTCTTCGGCAACACCTATGCCTTCCCGCGCACGATCGTGAGCGTGGCGGCGGACGGAGGCCTGGCCTACACGCCGACGATCACCTATGGCGGCAACAATGGACGCTCGGCGCTCTACAGCTCCGACGCCGACACCTATTATACCGTCGGCAATTCCAACAACGGCTACACGTCGGAGTATGATCAGGGAATTACCAACCCCGACGTGACGGAGACGACGGGCCTCGAAGTGGTCAACCCTCTCGACTGGCCTTCTTATAACTATGGGACGATCCCGACCGGCAATTCGGAACAGGTCGATCCGATGTACGCGTCGGTCTCAGGTCAAAAGGCCGGCAAGGACAGCAATTTCCGCGGCGTGACCGAGTATGGCGGCGCGCTCTATTTCACCAAAGGCAGCGGCAGCAACGGCATCGACACGGTCTATACCGTGACCCCGGGTCTTCCCTCGCTCAGCGACGCGGCCAGCGCCACCGTCAGCATCGTGCCGGGCTTTCCCACCGATTCGACCAAGGAGACGGGCGGCAACTACACGCCGTTCGCCGTCTTCTTCGCCAATGCCACGACCATGTATGTGTCGGACGAAGGGGCGGGCAACTCGACCGATCAGACGAGCCATGCCGGCCTTGAAAAATGGAGCCTCGTGAACGGCACCTGGCAGCTCGATTATGTGCTGACCAACAACCTCATCGGTACCAATTACACGCTGACGGGTTACGACGGCCAGTATCCCACGGTAACAACGGTGGGCCTGCGCAATCTCACCGGGAACGTCAAGGGCAACAGGGTGAAGCTGTGGGCGACGACGGCGACAAACAGCGCCGCCGGCGATCCCGGCGCCGATCCCAACGAAGTCGTGGAGATCACGGACAAGCTTTCGGCCACGACATTGCCGACGAAAGAAGCCTTCACCGTGGTATCGGCTCCGGTCTATGGCAACGTTTATCGCGGCGTGGCCTATGTACCTTCGTCAAAGTAACCGTCAGGAGCCCTGACGGTCGGGGTTGACCCGCGGTTTCGACCACCTTCCTCCCCCGCGCATATGCAGGGGAGGAATTTTTTGCGCAAGATCCACGCTCCCCACTCAAGAGCGATAATCGCGTTCATCCCCTTTGCCCCTCTTCAGGGGGAGAGGGTTAGGGTGAGGGGGAGAGACGCGCGACAGTTGTTGAAGTATAGCCTCTGCATCGACGCACATATTCGACACCGGTGCGGCGGAGAGGCCCCCTCACCCCAGGCCTCCCTCTCGCTCCGCCACGAGGGATGTAGCCCTTGCAAAACTACGCGATTCGCGTATATTCTCATGCAGTTTGAATGGGACGAAGCGAAGAGCGCGAAGAACCTGCGCGAGCGCGGTTTCGGCTTCGATGTAGCTGCGCTGGTCTTTGATGGCCCGGTGGTCGAATGGTGCGATGTGCGTGAACAGTGGGGTGAGACGCGCGTCGTCGCAATCGGCTCGGTCCAGGGCCGGGTGTTGGCGGCGGTGTATACGGATCGCGACGGCGTGCGCCGGATTATTTCATCGCGCCGCGCCAGAATGGATGAGGAAGCGTTATGGCGGTGGTGCGAAGGACTCTAGATCAGATCAAGGCTTCCAGTCCGAAGGCCGACTGGAAGAAGGTCCGTGCCACGACGGAAGCGGATGTTCGCCGGCATATGGTCGAAGACGGCGAAGACGCGGATCGCGTTCCAGCCCTGGAGGATGTTTTCACGCCGCAGGTGCTGCGGAAACGGCTTGGAATGACGCAGGAAGAGTTTGCCCGCGCGTTGCACATTCCGGTTGCGACCCTGCGCAATTGGGAACAGGGCCGCAACGCCATCGATCCTGCTGCGCGCTCACTGCTGACCCTCGTGGCGAAAAACCCGAGGCTCGTTTTGCAGACTCTAGGATCGGCGGCGGAATGAGTTGCGGGCGAAGACGACAGCAATCCCTATTACGCCACCACGCGGCTCTGGGACGTCGGAATCATCACTCCATCCAAAATCCGCCGAGCCCTCGCCCGTGGTCGCTTCGCCCGTTTGAATGTACCGCATTTATCCACAGCTTTCTGAATTTCAGGGCGCAGGAGCGCAATTCATGGATTTCGTGATGCCTGCCGATTTCCCCTGGTGCACGTGCCGCCGGATTCCCATCATTACTGCTGGGAGAAAGAATGGGCTGATTGTGCGGGACATGATTACAGCCGGCAAAAACGTGATTATTGGACAGAAGATATATTTGCGCAGAATGCGGCTTACGAACCAACGCTCCGAGAGTGCCTGAACAGTTTTCTGAGGTGGGGGCGCATGAGCTACCACAACACACCCTAGAATTCCGCTCAAAGAAGTGCCCGCGATTGGTTGAAGTAGCAGCGGATTCTGGGCGAACGGTGATTGCTCCCATTCTATGAATACGAACAGGATCGCCATCCACGTCCGATGGCAAAGCTTTTGCTAGGCGAGTTGATCCGCGGGTCAAATATATATGAACCGTAGGGTTCTCGACCCCTTCTTCAACTCCTACCGACTGTACCGCAAGACCACCAAAAGGTTCCGCTCGAGTCGCGTAACTTATTGCTTGCTCTTCCTCGTCCGTGCTCGCGGCAGCGACAACTTGTGCAAGAACAGGAACATCAATCGGTCCCAACGAAGCGCTGTAGTTTCCATTTTTCAAAAATTCGTAAGCCAATGCAGTGGCAACCTCTCGCGCTGTTGGCATTTCGCCCCCTCCGTAATTCATGTTGCGAGTCCAAAGCTACGAGGACTCGCAAGAATGGACAAAGGGTCACTCTAGCACGAGAACAAAAAAAGAACAAGGACCTTTGTTGCGTTTCACCATTTTGGCTTCCACACAAAAATTGGAAATTTACCGGTTTGTTGTGCGAAGCACCGATAGGGATGGGAGAGAATAATCGCGTAAATGGAGTTCCGACGCCGTGGCATTGGGTTCGTTGACATGTTCTCCAAACTCCTGATCGCCAATCGCGGCGAGATTGCCATCCGCGTCATGCGGACGGCGCATCGGATGGGCATTGCGACCGTTGCGGTCTATTCGGACGCCGACGCCCAGGCCGCGCATGTGGCGATGGCGGATGAGGCGTTGCGCGTTGGTCCCGCACCGGCGCGCGAGAGCTATCTCGACATCGCTGCGGTGATTTCCGCCGCCAAAGCGAGTGGCGCCGAGGCGATCCATCCGGGCTATGGTTTCTTGTCGGAGAACGCCGAATTCGCCGAAGCCTGTGCAAAAGCCGGAATTGCGTTTGTCGGGCCGCCGCCGGATGCCATCCGTGCGATGGGGCTGAAGGACCGGGCGAAAGCGATCATGGCGAAAGCCGGCGTTGCGGTCGTACCGGGTTATCTGGGCGAGGACCAATCGCCCGGGAAGCTTGCCCAGGAAGCTGTGCGACTGGGCTTTCCGGTGCTCATCAAGGCGGTGGCCGGCGGCGGCGGCAAGGGCATGAGGCGCGTGGACCGCGCCGACGAATTCGAAGCGGCACTCGAAGGCGCGCAGCGTGAAGCCAGTTCCGCCTTCGGCGACAGCCGCGTGCTGATCGAGAAATATGTCGCGCGGCCGCGCCACATCGAGATGCAAGTATTCGCCGATAATCATGGCGATGCCGTCTATCTCTTCGAACGCGACTGCTCGCTGCAGCGCCGCCATCAGAAAGTGATCGAGGAAGCGACCGCGCCCGGCATGAGCGAGAGCATGCGTGCGGAGATGGGGGCTGCGGCGGTCAAGGCGGCGAAGGCCGTCGGCTATGTCGGCGCCGGCACGGTCGAATTCATTGCCGATGCGTCCGAGGGCCTCAAATCCGACCGCTTCTGGTTCATGGAGATGAACACGCGGCTGCAGGTCGAGCATCCTGTCACCGAAATGATCACCGGGCTCGATCTCGTCGAATGGCAATTGCGCGTCGCCGCAGGCGAGACGCTGCCGCGGCGGCAGGAAGAGCTTCGCGCGCACGGCCACGCGATCGAGGCGCGGCTTTACGCCGAAGATCCGCGCAAGGGGTTCCTGCCTTCGATCGGCAGTCTGGAACGGTTGCGGCTGCCGGCGGAGGGCGATGGTGTGCGCGTGGATACCGGCGTGCGCGAAGGCGATTCCGTGACGGTGTACTACGATCCGATGATCGCGAAAGTGATCGCCTGGGACGCGACGCGCGAGGGCGCGGCGCACCGGCTCGCGAACGCGCTGGCCGCAGGCGAGATCGCCGGCGTGCAGACCAATGCGGGCTTTCTCGTGCGCGCGCTCCGCCATCCCGAATTTCTTGCCGGCGAGATCGACACGGGGTTTATTCCGCGCCACATCGGGGAACTGACGGTGGTGCAGCCATCGCCCGAGATTTATGCGCGCGCGGCTTTGTTTGTTATCGGCGAGCGTGGACAAGGCGCTGCCCGCAGCGATCCCTGGGATGGGCCGGACGGGTTCCGTTTGTTTGGCGAGGCACGGGAAACGTTGGAGTTCGGCGGCAATTCCGATCGCACGAAGATCGTCGCCACGCATCATCGCGGCGGCGGCGTGACGCTCACCATCGACGGGGCGGAAATCCGGCCATCGCCGCATGCGGTTGCGGTGCGTCTCGCGTCCGGTGCGGTTGCGGTGATGGAGCAGGGCGAAACCTTCGTACTCGCGCCGCATGATCCATTCGAGGATGCGGAATCCGGCGGCGCCGTTTCCGACCGCATTGTCGCGCCGATGCCCGGCAAAGTGATCCGTGTATTTGCCGAGCCCAAAACCTCCGTCAAACGCGGGACACCGCTTATCGTGCTCGAAGCGATGAAGATGGAACACACGCTCGCCGCTCCGGCCGACGCCCGGATCGAAAGCGTCGACGCTGCGCCCGGCGATCAGGTCGCGGAGGGTGCTGTGCTCGTTCGCTTCGCCAAATCCGCCGTATGACTCTGCATCTCATCAAGCTTTGCGTCGGCGTGGATTCGCTCGAAGAGCTGGCGCGCTGGCAGACGGGCCGCATCGCCGCGCTGAAGAAGAAACGCGCCAAGCTTGAACTCATGCATGTCACAAGGCAGACGCCGAAGCGCGCGGCCGAACTGCTCGATGGCGGTTCGCTTTACTGGGTCATCAAGGGCCAGGTCGCGGCGCGGCAGACGCTGATTGATATAAGAGAGGTGCGCAGCAAGAACGGTCCGCCCAAATGCGGGCTTGTTTACGAGCCCGTCTTGGTGCCGACCCTGCGCCGCGCCCACCGCCCGTTCCAGGGCTGGCGCTATCTCGACCCCAAGGATGCCCCGCCCGACGCCCGCAGTCTTAAACGTGGCAAAGGCCTGCCGGATGCGCTTTGCGCCGAACTGGCGGATCTGGGGTTGTTGTGAGCCTGCGCGGACTGCACGCAGGATAATCGACCAGGTGCGCCCCGATGGAACAAGGTTGCGTTTTGGTCGCCTGTCGCTTTCTGCTGGCATTTCCGAAAGTGGTCTGCTTTCTAAATCGCCAAATTGTCGATGAGGCGGGTTTTGCCGATTGTGGCCGCGGCGAGGACGCGCATTTGGACGGCGGGGTGCTCGATTTTCGCGAGCGTGTTGGCATCACGGAGGGCGACGTAATCGACGGAATTGAATCCGGCCGCGCCTAGGGCGTCGGCGCCGGATTTCTCCGCTGCTGAAATCGCTGATCCGTCGCGGACGCGCGCGGCAACATCGGCGAGCACGCGATTGAGTTGGGCCGCCACCTGGCGCTCACGCGGGTCGAGATAGGCGTTGCGTGAGGACATGGCTAGGCCGTCGGGTTCGCGCATGATGGGCGCGCCGACGATTTCGATATCAAGCCCGAGGTCGCGTACGAGGCGGCGGATCACCAGCAGCTGCTGATAGTCCTTTTCGCCGAACACCGCGACATGCGGATTCGTTGCTATAAGCAGCTTGGCGACGATTGTGGCCACACCGGAAAAGAAATGCGGACGGAAATCCGCCTCGAGGCCCAGCGCCGGTCCGGCAAGTTCGATTTTCGTGGCGAAGCCTTCCGGATAAAATTCGCCGATGGAAGGCGCGAATACGAGGTCGGTCACTCCCTGTTCGCCCAGGCAAGCCAGATCGCGGGCGAGATCACGCGGGTAGCGGTCGAAATCCTCATGCGGGGCGAATTGCGTCGGGTTGACGAAGATGCTGACGATCACCCGCGCGGCACGGCGTTTTGCGTTCGCGATGAGCGAAAGATGCCCCGCATGGAGCGCGCCCATGGTCGGCACGAGACCGACCCCATGTCCTTCGCGACGCCATTTTGCCACCTCGGCGCGCAGGCCGGGGATGGTCGTGATGACATCGGGCTTTTTCATGCTAGGGAGATCATCCGTGCGCCTGCCTGGCACGCGCAATCCGCCGAACCACGAACTATATAGCTGGTCATGAATCCCGATCCCCTGCGCAAAGCGATTTCCAACGCCTGGCTGGCCGATGAGGAGAAGCTGTCGGGCGAACTGATTGCAAGAGCCCGTCTCTCGCCCGGCGAGCGCGCGGCCACCGAGGCTCTGGCGACCGATCTTGTCCGGCGAATCCGCGAGGCGCGCGACAAGCGCAGCGCCGTGGATGCCTTCACGCAGGAATACGCGCTGTCCAGCGAAGAGGGCGTGGTGCTGATGTGCCTTGCCGAATCGCTGCTGCGTGTGCCGGATGCCGCGACGGCCGACCGACTTATTCGCGACAAGATCAAGAGCGGCGACTGGGGCAGCCATCTGAACCGCTCACACTCGCTATTCGTCAACGCCTCGACCTGGGCGCTGATGCTGAGCGGTCGGGTGGTGAGTCTCGACGAGGCAGTGAAATGGGATTTCCCGGGCATCTGGAAGCGCCTTGTCGCGCGATCGGGCGAGCCGCTGATCCGGCAGGCCATAACCTATGCCATGCGCATCCTTGGCCGCCAGTTCGTGCTCGGCCGCACGATCGGCGAGGCGTTGCGCAATGCGCGCTCCCAAGTGGAGCAGGGCTACCGCTACTCCTTCGACATGCTGGGCGAGGCTGCGTATACGAAGGACGATGCGGCCCGCTACTACGAAGCCTATCGGCAGGCGCTGAACGCGATCGCGGCCGACCGCCCGGACCGGCAGGCCTCGATATTCGAGCGGCCGAGCATCTCAGTGAAATTGTCCGCGCTGCATCCGCGCTACGAATGGATCAAGCATGTGCGGATCATGACCGAGCTCCTGCCGCGGCTCGTGGCGCTCGCCGCGCAGGCACGCGAAGCCAATCTCGCCTTCACCATCGATGCCGAGGAATCCGAGCGTCTGGATTTGATGCTGGACGTGTTCGAGGCGATGGGCGCGGCGGAGTCCTTGCGCGGCTGGAACGGTCTGGGCCTCGCGGTGCAGGGCTATCAAAAGCGCGCGCTGCCGGTGATCGCCTGGCTCGCTGATCTCGCAAAGCGGCAGGATCGCCGGATTCCCGTGCGTCTGGTGAAAGGCGCCTATTGGGACACGGAAATCAAGCGCGCGCAGGAGCAAGGGCTGCCGGAATATCCCGTGTTCACGCGCAAGGTCGGAACGGACACGTCCTATCTCTCCTGCGTGCGCGCCATGCTCGCGCAACGCGACGCAATTTATCCTCAATTCGCCACGCACAACGCGCACACGCTTTCGGCTGTCCAGGTCATTGCTGGTGACAACAGGGGTTTCGAATTTCAGCGCCTGCACGGGATGGGCGAAGCGCTTTACGGGCTTTATCGCGAAACGAAAGGGCCGAGCCGGTCGGGGCCGGGAGTCCGCATTTACGCGCCGGTGGGTACGCATGAGGATCTGCTCGCCTATCTCGTGCGGCGCCTGCTCGAAAATGGCGCCAACACGTCCTTCGTGAACCGGCTCGCGGACGAGGACGCGCCGATCTCCGAAATCGTGGCCGATCCCGTCGAACAGCTTGAACATTCGCATCCGCGGCGCAGCGCCCGCATTCCAAAGCCGCCCGACATGCTGCCCGATCGCAAGAACTCCGCCGGCTTTCTCTGGGCCGATCCGGAAGTGAGCGGTCCGGTGCTCGGCCGGATGCAGGCCGCGCTGGCGAAGCCGCAACGTGCTGCTCCGCTTGTAGGTGGCAAGCCGCGCACCGGAACGCCGAAACAGGTTCGTGACCCGTCGGACAGGCGCCGCGTCGTGGGCGAGGTGATCGAGGCCGGGCAGGCGGACGCGCGGGACGCGCTTGCCATTGCTTATCGTGCTCAGATCGGCTGGGACCGTTTGGGCGGGGATGCGCGGGCAAAAATTCTCGAACGCGCCGCCGACCTGTTCGAGGCGGATAGAGCGCGGCTGATGGCGCTGGCGGTCCGCGAGGGCGGCAAGACGCTGCCCAATGCGCTGGGCGAAGTGCGCGAGACGGTCGATTATTTGCGTTACTACGCATCGCGCGCCCGGGCGCTGTTCGAAGAACCGATCCGGCTTCCAGGACCGACCGGCGAGGAAAACGAGCTCAGCCTGCACGGCCGCGGAGTCTTCGCCTGCATCTCGCCGTGGAATTTCCCGCTCGCGATTTTCACCGGCCAGGTTGCGGGTGCGCTGGCGGCTGGCAATGCCGTTCTTGCCAAGCCCGCCGAACCAACGCCGCTGATCGCCGCCGCGGCTGTGGAATTGCTCCATCAGGCCGGTGTTCCCGGGGATGTTCTGCATTTCATTCCGGGCCGCGGCTCGCAGCTTGGCGCCGCCCTGTTTCCGGATTTGCGTCTCGCCGGTGTCGCACTCACGGGCTCTACCGAGGCCGCTTGGGCGATCAACCGTTCCTTGGCGGCTCGCGAGGGTCCGCTTGCGCAGATCATCGCCGAGACCGGCGGCATGAACGCGATGATCGTGGATTCAACGGCACTGCCGGAACAGGTGACGCGCGACGTGATTGCTTCGGCATTCGATAGCGCGGGCCAGCGCTGCAGCGCGCTGCGCGTGCTTTTTCTTCAGTCGGACGTGGCTGATCGCATGCTGGAGCTGATCCTCGGGTCGATGGATGAACTCAAGCTCGGCGATCCGTTCCTGCTGGAGACGGATATCGGGCCGGTCATCGATGAAGCTGCGCGGGAAGGCCTCGAAGCGCATGCCGTTCGCACGACTCGCGAAGCGAAATTGCTGCGCAAACTCGCGCTCGGACCAGAGCACGAGCACGGTGTTTTCTTTCCGCCTCATGTTTTCGAGATCGGCTCCATCGGTTTTCTCAAGCGCGAAGTATTCGGTCCAATCCTTCATGTCGTGCGCTATTCGGGCGACAAGCTCGGGGAGGTGTGCGAGGCGATCAACGCCACCGGCTATGGTCTCACGCTCGGCGTGCATAGCCGCATCGAGGAGACGGCGGAGTTTGTTCGCACCCATGTCCATGCCGGAAATACTTACGTCAACCGCAACCAGATCGGTGCCGTGGTGGGGGTGCAGCCCTTCGGAGGCGAGGGATTGTCCGGCACCGGACCGAAAGCTGGTGGTCCGCACTATCTCCAGAGATTCGCGCTCGAGCGGACATTCACCGTCAACACCACGGCTTCGGGCGGCAATGCCGCGCTGCTGAGTTCGGAAGCGGGCATTTAAGCCGCCAGATTCGTACGTCCCTGGATGCGGGCGAGAGCGGAACGATGCAGTTCAACGGAACGCGTGCATGGCCTGCCATGCACCCTTTTCTTGTGCACACGAATTGGCGGCCGCTTGGCCGCCGACCCGGCTGCCGATACGAATGGGCGAGCGATCAGGCAAATGCCCGTCATGGATTCCCAGCGGCCACACGTAATCACGTTCGGCAATGAGAAGGGCGGGTCGGGGAAAACCACCGCCGCGATGCATGTGGCTGTCGCTCTCGCCCGCCTTGGGAGAAACGTCGCCGTCATCGATCTCGACACGCGGCAGAAGAGCCTGTCGCGCCAGATCGAAAACCGCATGGCGTGGCGCGAACGCGCCGGCAATGAGCTGGCCACGCCGCAATGCCTGGAGGTGCTGCCATCGTCGGCTCCGTTGCGCGATGCCGCCGCGGATGAGGAAAGCCGCGTGCTGGCCGGTGCGCTCGCCGACGCCAACGGAAGGTTCGATTTTGTCATCATCGATACGCCGGGTGCGGCAACGCAACTGTCGCGCCTCGCGCACGCGGCGGCCGATACGCTCGTCACGCCCGTCAATGACAGTTTTGTCGATTTCGACCTGTTGGCACGCGTCGACCCCGAAACTTTCGCGGTCCAGAGGCCGAGCGTCTACAGCGATTTCGTGTGGGACTGCCGCAAGCAGCGTCTGCTCGCGCGCAAACCCGCGCTGGACTGGGTCGTCATGCGCAACCGGCTTTCGGCAACGGAAGCGCGCAACAAACGGCGTGTGGCAGCCGCGCTCGAAGCGCTCGCCGCGCGGATCGGATTTCGCATTGCCCCCGGATTCGGCGAGCGGGTGATCTATCGCGAGCTGTTTCCGACGGGACTGACCATGCTCGATCTGCCGCAGCCGCGACTCGGCATTTCTCTTAGCATGTCGCATCTTGCCGCGCGCCAGGAAGTGCGCGCGCTCGTTGCCGCGCTGTTGCCAAGCCCTGGCGCGGCGCCACAGGTTCAAGCGGCGGCGGGATAGCCGAAGCGCGCGATCCAGGGCTCCAAAATCGGGATGACCGGCGCGAGCTGGGCGTTATAACGCCGCCATTGGCCAATCGCTCCAAAGTACAGACCGCGACGGACCTGCGCCGCGCTCTGACTGCGGGCCGCGATGACGCCGGATGCGGTGACGAAGTCGCGCATCGCTTCGTTCCATTCCACGCCGACGAAATCGCAGACGGCGCGTGCCGACGTGTCGAAATCCTCCACCAAGCTTTCGTATCTGTGTTCGTGGACTGCGATGGGAAGTTTCTGCCGGCAAATATCCACGAATTCCATTGTGGCAGCGTAGAAACGCGCACAATCTTCCAGCCGGAGGAATTCGAAGGTCAGCGGATTTGCTTCGAACCGGTGCCGGAAACAGCTTAGAACGACGTCGCGCGGATCGCGGATGGCGAGTATTATGCGCGCCTCGGGAAACAGCTTTGCGATGAGCGGCAGGCGTAGCGAGTTGAACGGCATCTTGTTGACAAACACGCGCCCCGCGGCACGGCCGCCGGCCTCTTCCACGGCCGTCCAATAGGTCTTGCGCCAGGCGGCACATTCCGGTTCTTCCAGTGCCGCGAGTTCGCCCAGCGTTTCGTCGCTGAAAAGATAGCGCCGTGCGGGTTCGGCCAGCACTTCGCGCTCATCCATGGCAGAGATCGCGGGATTGCTGGCCAGCACTGTTTCGAGCAGCGTCGTTCCACTCCGCATGAAACCGAGCAGGAACACATGGCCCAAGGCCGGAGAAGGCGCGGTTTGCACGGTACCGGCAGGCCACGGCTCCGTCCGCCTGAAATACGCTGTGCGTTGCCGGATGGCATTGATGGCGCGCCGCCCCGGCAATGCGGGCAGCTGCCGTATTCGTCGCCGTTCGCCAACCGCGGCATAAGCAGCGAATGCCTGCGAAAAACAGTTCTGCCGCGCGAAGGCATCGCCGGCATCCGAAACTGCAATATCGATCCAGGTATCATTGACCAGCCGCCCGTCCGCAAGAAGACGATCAAGGCGCCGCTGCGCTTCGGTGATGTCGCCGTCGCGGATATCAGCAAGCGCCAGCGCTGCTTCGGCAAGCGCGCCATCAGGTTCATGGCTGAGCGACCGCGCAGCATAGTCGCGCGCCGTTCGTACATCGCCGGTTCGCGCGGCGATCAGTGCGAGGCTGGCGAGTGCCGCGGCATTTCCGGATTCAAGCACCAGGGTGTGCTCATGCGCGGCGCGCATCTCTTCGATTTTGCCGAGAATTCCGAGCGCCACGCCGCGCTCGTAATGAGCCTCGGCAAATTCCGGGCTCAAGGCAATGGCAGAGTCAAACGCTGCGAGTGCGTCCTGGGGACGCCGCAGGCGCTGAAGAAACTGGCCGAGCCGGACGAGCAGCGTTGGGTCGCCGTCCGCAAGCTTATAAGTCTGGTCGAGACGGCCGGAACGGGCAGCGTCGAGGATATCGGCGATGATTTTCGAATCGTTCCGATCGCCGTGGACGGACGCACTCATCGATCCGGCTAATCCTGCCGATAACCGAAGCGTCCGACCCAGGGCGCAAGGATCGGCATCACGGGCGCCAATTGTTCAGCATAGTGTCGCCAGTGGCCAATCGCGCCGCCGTAGAGTCCACACCGCACCTGCGCGGCGCTCTGGCTGCGGCGGTCGATGACTGCGGATGCGTTTTGAAACTTGCGCATGGTTTCGTTCCATTCGATGCCGACAAATGCACAGACCGTTGCGATCGTGCGATCGAAATCGGCGACGAGATCTTCGTAGCGGATTTCGCAAACGGGTAGCCAGGGGGCTTTCTGCCGGACGGCATCGACAAGCTGCATCACAGCAGCATAGAACCGCGCGCAATCCTCGAGCCCGAGAAATTCGAAGCTCGCCGGGTACATGTTGAAGCGGTGCCGGAATGTACTAAGAACCACGTCACGCGGATCGCGGACGGCAAAAACTATTCCGGCATTCGGGAAGAGGCGGGCGATGAGCGGCAGGCGAAGCGAATTCAGTGGTACCTTGTCGACAAAAGCCTTGCCTTCAACCGGTAATCCCGCGCCGCGTACGCAATTCCAATAATCGGTGCGCCAGTGCGCAAGACCGTCGGGAGCGAGCACTGCGAGCTGCCGCAGGTCCTCATTGCCATGCAGAAGCGCGTTCGCCGCGTTGGCGAGAAAATCGCGCTCGTCGCTTGCCAGGACACAGGGATTGCTGGCAAGGACCGTTTCGAGAAGCGTCGTACCGCTTCGTACAAATCCAAGCAGAAATATATGTCCGGCCGGATCGCCGGCTTTCCCGCCAGGTGGTGTTTCCGCTGCGGGGAATTCGCAATGTTTTGTCGCCTCGACGAGTTTTGAGACCTGTTCGATGGCTCGATCCCCGGCGAAACGCGCTTCGTGTATCTGCCGGCGCCGCGCGTTGATCTCTGCGTAAAGATGAAACGCGTCGGGATGCCGGCCATGCCTGTCCAGCGCGTCGGCGGCAAAGCCCAGGGCCATGTTCAATCTTCCATCCTGCCGCGCGGCCGTATCGCCCAACACGTCGCCGAGCCTTTCCTGCGCAGCGGAATATCGGCTCTCCTCGATATCCGCCATCGCCAATGCGACGCCCGCTATATTGTGGCGGGGCGTTATTTGCGCCGCCCGTTCGCCAAAGGTTCTGGCTTCGCCGGCTTCGCCTCTGCGGGCGGCGATGAAAGCGAGACTCGCAAGCGCGTCGGCGTTAAGAGGCTCGAGTTCCACGACGCGCCGGTGTGCCGCGCGCATGTCGTCGATTTCGTTGAGCAGCCCGAGTGCAATGCCCTTCCGGTAATGGGCGCGCACAAAATCCGGCCGGACCGCAATGGCCGAATCGAAGGCATCGACGGCTTCGCGACAGCGACCCAGCATGGTCAGGCAATGGCCGGTGGCTTCCAGAAGAACCGGATCCCGGGGCGCGAGCGCGCACGCGGCCTCGAAATCTGCAAGGGCTTCCTGATATTCCTCGCGGCGCGCCCTGTGGAGGGCGCGCATATAATAAAGCGAGGGATGCCGCGCGCCTTGTTCGATGGCGTCGTGTGCCAGGCCATAGCCGCGCTCGTGCTCGCCGTTGCGGAATGCGCGCCGGATTTCTTCAATAACATGCATCGCATTTCCGACGCGCCGATCTCCGGCCGTTTCAGAGGGCGAAGGTACGGCGGTGTGTTCCCTCTCAATCCGGGGAATAGCCAAGTCGCTCCACCCACGGCGCGAGAATGGGAAATACCGGTGCAAGCTCTTCTCTGTACCGCCGCCATTGGCCGGATGCGCCCGAATACAGCCCCATTCGCACCTGTTTTCCGCTTTGCGCGTGGAAATCCACGGTGCCATCGGCGGCGTGGCGGAAATCGCGCATCCCTTCCTCCCAGCGGAGGCCGGTAAAGTCACAAATTCCAGATACGGTTGTATCAAATCCGTCGACCATGGCTTCATAGCGGACTTCGAGCAAATTCATCGGCAGCCTGTTCCGTGCGCGGCTGGCCAGCTCCATGATTCCAGCATACAGCCGCGCACAATCCTCCAGCTCCAGAAATTCGAACGTGTCGGAATTCATGATGAAGCTGCGGCGAAAACAGCTTAGCACCACGTCCCGCGGATCCCTGATCGCGAACAATATGCGGGCTTGCGGAAACAGCCTCGCGATGAGCGGAAGCCGCCGCGAATTGAAGGGCCACTTGTCAACGAACACTTTTCCCGCCGTCGGTCGGCCATATTCCCTTACTTTGTCCCAATATCCGTTTCGCAGGCGCGAGAGCCCCGGTTCATCGAGCGACTTGAGCGTTTCCAGTCCCTCCTCGGTCTTGAGAAATGCCTTGGCGTCGTCCGAAAAACAGTCCTTCTCGTCGAATGCAACCACCTGTGCGTTGCTGGCCAGCACGGTCTCGAGAAGCGTCGTGCCGGAGCGGGCAAAGCCCAGAACAAATACATGGGATCTCGGCGCATCCATCGGCGGGGGCGGGGGACTTGACGGCGCCCAGGCTTGGGTCCGCTCGAAATAGGAGAGCTGAAGAGCCACGTTGGACGAGGAACGGTTGTTCGCAAATCGCCTGGCATGAATGCCGCGGCGTTTGCGATTCACCTCGGCATAGATCTGGAAAGCGAGCGGAACATTGCCCAGACGGTCAAAACCATCGCCAATTTCGCGCAGAACATCGTTGGCGCGCGGATCCTCTCCGAAGCGCGCTGCGCTCAACAGCGCTCGCACACGTTCCTCTGCGCTGGCGACGGCGCGTTCGTTCAGCTCCTGCAGAGCCAGCGCGATATGGGCGGTGGGCTGCAGGGGATCGAGCAAGAGCGCGCGCCCGGCGTAAAGCCTGACATTTTCGGGATTGGGCTCTGCGGCCGATATCAGCGCAAGACTCGCGAGCGCCTCTGCATATTCGGGCCGAAGTTCGATCGCGCGCAAATGCGCCGCGATGGCTGCCTGGCGTTCTGCGTTCATCTGGAAGGCGAGGCCGCGCATGTAATGTGCTCGCGCATTGTTCGGCGCCATTTCGATCGCCTTGCCGAACGCGCGGCCGGCGGATTTCCAGACACCCAGCTTGAGAAGACATTCTCCAATCGCCTGGAGAAGCAGAGGGTTGCGTGGCGTGAAGTTCAGCGCCGCTTCAAGATCTGCCAGTGCTTCCTGGTAGAGCCCGCAATGCCAGAACCAGTTTGCCCGCGCATGGAAGAACATTGGATGATGCAGACCGCGATCAAGCGCGTCATTCGCCAGCGCGTATACTTGGGCTTCATTGCCCGTTTCGGCGGCAGCCGTGATGTCCCGGACAATCTTCTGCATTTCGCCGCCGAAGTGAGGCTCGGCCGTGGACTGCACTGGAAACGTCCTTGCGCCTGTTCCGTCCGCGCCATCATTAGAGGCCACAGGCAGCACGGAAAAGGTCCCGGCACGTTCCGCGGACTTCCAGGAATTGTGCTGCGTGAAGGAACACGCGGCAGCGCCACGGCAAGGAGCGACAGTCCTTTGCAATCGTGGTGGTCAGCCTATCGCGAAGCAATTGCCGCGAAGCAGGTCTGGCCCCGCCGGGTCAGCAACTCGCACACCTGACGGGCCTTGTTCTCCGCAAAGGGACCGAACCGGGCGCGATAAAACAGGTGCCCGTCCACACCCTGGAACGGCGCAATGATCCGCGCCGCTTGGCCGAGAATATCGACGGCGCGTTCGGCATAAGCGGCGAGCTCCAGTTTTGCCGTCATTTCGTCGTCATAGGCGCCGATCTGTATAGTCCAATCACCGCCGGCCGATGGCTGCGCGACCGGCTCGCCACCGGAGGTTGAAGCGTCAACGGAATCGGCACGGCCAGGCGCGACATCGCGCGGCCTCGGCTTGACGGTTGCAGCAACTCCCGGATCAAGCGCCGCCATCATCATTCGCGGCTTGGGTTGAGGCGTCGGCACCGAGCCGCGCAACAGCAGCGCCGCAAGCGGCTCAGCACCCGGCGAGGATTTCGCCACATGGGACGGAACGGCCGCAGAAGGCGACAGAGATGCCATGACAACGGTGGTCGCCTTTGGAGGCGGAGGGGCGGCGGCAGGGCGAGCGGATTGCGCCGAGACGATCAGGTCTGCGCCCGCGCCGATTGCATCATAGACCGGATCCGGCCGCGACTCGGCCGCATCTTCGTCCTCTCCGGATACTGGCGCAGCAGGCATCCGCAGCGTCTGGACGTTGGGTGGTGATGCCGTCTTGTCTGAATTGCCGAACTGGAAGCCAGCTATCACCGGTTTCGCCTGGCTATTTTCCGCCAGCGTCTGCCACGGCACGTTGGCCCGCGCCACGAGCTGCGGGTTCCGTCGGATTTCTGCGAAAGTATCATCGAGCAGCCGCATCATCTCGGCATCGCGCCGCCGCGCCGTCGTCCCGCCCATCACCACGCCGATGATGTGCACGCCGTTGCGCACGACCGAAGAAACGAGATTGAACCCTGAGGCCCCTGTGTACCCCGTCTTGATTCCGTCCGCGCCCTGATACCTGCCGATGAGGTTGTCGTGGGTGAAGTGGGTCAAGCCGCGATAGCTGAAAGAATAGGTGGAGAAATAATGGAAGTACTGGGGAAAATCATAGGCGAGGTGGTGCGCAAGAATAGCGAGGTCGCCGGCCGTAGTGATCTGCAGCGGATCGGGCAGGCCTGATGCATTGTGATAGAATGTGTGCGTCATGCCCAAGGCACGCGCCTTTGCCGTCATCATCTCGGCAAAATGCGCCTCCGTCCCGCCGATCGCTTCCGCGATGACGACAGCCACATCATTGGCTGACAGAACGACGATGGCCTTTATCGCGGTGTCGGCCGAAATGCACGTCCCCGGCCGGAGGTTCAGCTTGGTGGGCTGCTGGACGGCGGCGTGTTCGGAGGTGCAGAGCGGCGTGTCGAGAGTCATTTGCCCGCTCTTCAGCTGTTCGAACAGGAGGTAGAGCGTCATCATTTTGGTGAGCGATGCCGGATGCCGGAGCGCGTCCGCGTTGCGCGAATAAAGGGCCTTTCCGGTTTCGCCGTCGACGATCAGAGCGGCATCCTTTTCAGGGTCCGTGAGCCGGAATACGGGCCGGGTCGGCTGCCAATAGCGATGACGGTGGATCGAGGCGTTCGCCGCGCCAAACGACAGGCTCGCCGCCAGACAAGCCGCTGTCGCGACCCACAGATACAAAACCGCCCTCTTGAACGCACCCACGGCACGCGGTCGTTCCAGCATATCCACTCCGGCGGCTCGGTGAACTCTCGGCAACATAAGAGCAAATCGCCTACGTTTTCGCAACCCCGATCGCGAATCCATATTGAATCTCCGATATTTAGGAAAAGGTAAGAAGCTCCACCGGGCAGGTCCGAAAAAAACCGGCGGAGATTGCGCAATCCTGCTTGACAAGCGCTTTGCTGCACTGCATATAAATCCTGCTGCATTGCAGCAAAGCGCTGGTGTCGGAACCGGCGCCACCAGGCGAGGAGTTTAAGTTATGGTCAACGCAAAAGTGAAGTCCGGCGAGAAGATCGACGGCACCGAGTCCGTCGAAACGGCGCTCAAGAACGGTTCAGAGGCTTTCAAGTCCAGCTTCGACAAAGTGGTGAAGGGCTATGATCGCCTCTTCGGCTATGGTCGTGAGACGGTCGAGGCCTATGTGAAAGCGGCCAATGTGGCCGGCAAGGGTGTCGAAACCATCCACACTGAAATCTATGCCTATTCGAAACAGTCCTTCGAGGACTCGGTTTCGGCCGCGAAGGCGCTGTTCGGCAGCAAATCGGTTCATGAGGCTTTCGAGCTGCAGACCGATTTCGTGAAGTCTGCCTTCGATGCTTATGTGAGCGAAGTCGGCAAGCTCAGCGAAATTGCGTTTTCGACGGCGAAGGACGCGATCAGTCCGCTCCAGGGGCGCGTGCAGGCTTGGGTGGATGTCGTGGAGAACACGCGCGCCGCGTAATTGGCGTTAGAGCGCGTTCCGAAATTCCCCCGCGGGACGTGTACCAGGCCCGGACCTTGAGGTCCGGGCCTTTTTCATTTTCGCGGACGCCCGATTTGACATGGGAATCCGCCGGGGCTTCCGTATATAGTGGGTGCGCGCACCTATCGGCGCGTGAACGACAGGAATCCAGTCAGAGCGGCATGAGCGATCGGGACCAGCGTGGCAGTTCCGGGAATGGCGGCACAAACACGGGTGTGGCTACCAAGCCGCGGCCGAAAACCAAGCGTCCCAGCCTCTACAAGGTGCTTCTGCTCAACGACGATTACACGCCGATGGAGTTCGTGGTGCATATCCTCGAGCGCTTCTTCAACAAGGCGCGCGATGAGGCGGTGCAGATCATGCTGCATGTGCACCGCCACGGTGTCGGCATCTGCGGCGTTTTCACGTACGAAATTGCCGAGACCAAGGTTGCCCAGGTGATTGAATTCTCCCGGCGTCATCAACATCCTTTGCAATGCACGATGGAGAAGGAGTAGCCCCGATGCCGTCGCTTTCGCGCAGCCTGGAACAGGTTCTGCACCGCGCCATCAAGCTCGCCAGCGACAGGCACCATGAATATGCCACGCTTGAGCATCTTTTGCTGGCATTGCTCGACGATGCGGATGCGGCTCAGGTCATGAAGGCCTGCAATGTCGATCTTGATGCGCTGCGGCGGTCCCTGGTCAAATATGTCGATCACGAACTCCTGACGCTGGTGATCGAAGACGGCGAGGACGCCAAGCCCACGACCGGTTTCCAGCGCGTGGTGCAGCGCGCGGTTCTGCACGTTCAGAATTCCGGCCGCGACGAGGTGACCGGCGCCAACGTGCTGGTGGCGCTTTTCACCGAACGCGAGAGTCACGCGGTCTTTTTCCTTCAGGAACAGAACATGACGCGGCTTGATGCCGTGAGCTATATCAGCCACGGCATTGCCAAGCGGCCCGGCATGACGCAGCAGAAGGCGGCGCGCGGCGCCGATGACGACGAGGACGGCGAAAAACCGTCCAAGCACGGCAGCGATGCGCTTGAAGCCTATTGCGTCAATCTCAACGAGAAGGCCAAAGCCGGACGGATCGATCCGCTCATCGGACGCGATGCCGAGGTCGACCGCACCATTCAGATTCTTTGCCGGCGGCAGAAGAACAATCCGCTCTTTGTCGGTGATCCGGGCGTGGGCAAGACAGCGATCGCCGAAGGGCTGGCGCGCAAGATCGTCAAGCACGACGTACCCGAGGTTCTTCAGGCCTGTACGATCTTTGCGCTCGACATGGGTGCCCTCATTGCCGGCACACGCTATCGCGGCGATTTCGAGGAGCGCCTCAAATCCGTGGTGAAAGAACTCGAAAACACGCCGGGCGCCATTCTGTTTATCGATGAAATACACACGGTCATCGGTGCAGGCGCGACGAGCGGCGGCGCCATGGACGCCTCCAATCTGCTCAAGCCCGCCTTGCAGGCTGGAACGCTGCGCTGCATTGGTTCAACGACCTACAAGGAATATCGACAGTATTTCGAAAAGGATCGCGCACTGGTGCGGCGTTTCCAGAAGATCGACGTCGCCGAGCCCACGGTTCCCGACACCATCAAGATCCTCAAGGGCCTCAAGCCCTATTTCGAGGAATATCACAAGATCAGATACACTTCGGAAGCGATCAAGGCCGCCGTCGAACTCTCGGCCAAATACATCAACGACCGCAAGCTGCCCGACAAGGCGATCGACGTGATCGATGAAGTGGGCGCCTCGCAGATGCTGGTATCGGAAGCGCGCCGCAAGAAGATAATCGGGATCAAGGAGGTGGAGGATGTCGTTGCCAAAATGGCGCGCATTCCGCCGAAATCCGTCTCCAAGACGGATGCAGAGGCGTTGCGCAATCTCGAGGCGGATCTGAAACGGGTCGTCTTTGGCCAGGATGCAGCCATCCATGCGCTGGCCTCCGCCATCAAGCTCGCCCGCGCCGGACTGCGCCAGGCCGACAAGCCGATCGGTTGCTATTTGTTTTCAGGTCCAACCGGCGTGGGAAAAACTGAAGTTGCCCGCCAGCTCGCAAGCATAATGGGCGTGGAGCTGCTGCGGTTCGACATGTCGGAGTACATGGAACGTCACACCGTTTCGCGGCTGATCGGTGCGCCGCCGGGCTATGTCGGTTTCGATCAAGGCGGTCTTTTGACGGATGGCGTTGATCAGCATCCGCATTGCGTACTGCTTCTCGACGAAATCGAGAAAGCGCATCCGGACCTCTTCAACATTCTTCTGCAGGTCATGGATCACGGCAAACTGACGGACCACAACGGCAAGAAAATCGACTTCCGCAATGTGGTTCTCATCATGACGACGAATGCAGGCGCCGCCGAGGCCGCCCGCGAGGCCATCGGATTCGGCCGCACGCGGCGGGAGGGCGACGACGAAGAGGCGATCAAGCGCCTTTTCACGCCCGAATTCCGCAACCGTCTCGACGCGACGATTCCGTTCTCGCCGCTCGGGCGCGATACTATCGACCGGGTGGTTGAGAAATTCGTTCTGGAACTGGAGGCGCAGCTTTCGGATCGCGATGTTACGTTCGACCTGACGCCGGAAGCCACGCGCTGGCTCGGCGAGAAGGGCTATGACCATCAGTTCGGCGCCCGGCCGTTGGCGCGCGTCATCCAGGAGCACATCAAGAAGCCGCTCGCCGACGAGATCCTGTTTGGCTGCCTGAAGAGCGGGGGGACGGTTCGTGTGCTGCTCGACCGCGAAAAGGATCAACTGACCTTCGAATTCATCGTGAATGACGATGGCAGTCCGCGCGCCCTGCCGCCGCCGGGTGACCGTGAACCCAACGAAACGGAAGACGCGTAAGAGCGAGCCGTGCGAGGCTAGGGCGACCGCCCCCCATTTTGGGACGAATTACCCGAAATGATCCACGGTGGGCAGATGGAAGGCGCTGGTCAGACCCGATTCCTGACCGAGCGACAGCAGCTGTGAATGATATCCGGTGTCCGCGTTGTGAGAAG
>DATJUM010000018.1:0-4007 GCA_035502355.1 Rhizomicrobium sp.
GTCGACCATCGGCGTGACGTTGATCTCGGCCATGACGGAGCCGCGCCTGCGGCGATGCCGCCCGCCCGTCCCCGATGCCGCTCCACCCATACCCATCACAAAAGTCCCTGCCGCAGCGTCATTCTACGACGGTTCATCTTACGCGCGCTCGTCAATCTGGCGCGACAAAATGGCGGAAAATTCGTCGGCGAAGCCCTCCAGGCGCTGCGCCTGCCGATTCACCTCCGACGTGAACTTATTGTAGAAAATGGTCGCCGGAATGGCGGCGATGAGGCCAATCGCGGTCGCAAACAGAGCTTCGGCGATGCCGGGCGCCACCACGGCGAGCGATGTGTTCTTGGACGCTGCGATCGATTGGAAGCTCGTCATGATGCCCCAAATCGTGCCGAACAGGCCGATAAACGGGCCGGCCGAACCGACGGTCGCCAGCACCAGGAGCCAGCGCTCCATGTGCTCCACCTCACGCGCGATAGCGACATTCATTACCTTCTCGACACGCATCTGCAGCCCGGCGAAGGACTTGGCATGGCCCTCCAAGCTTCGTTTCCATTCGCGCATAGCGGCGACGAACAGCGCGCCGGTGGAATGACCCGGCTTGGCCGCGAGCGAGCTGTAGAGGTCCTCGAGCGACTGGCCCGACCAGAACGCGTGCTCGAAGCCGTCGCCCGCCTTGCGGATGCGCGAGAACAAGACCGTCTTGTCGATGGCGATCGCCCACACCCACACCGAGCACGCCAACAGCCCGGTCGTCACCGTTTTGACCAGCCAGTGCGCCTGCCAAAACAGGTGGAACAACGACAAGTCGGACGATGTCAACGGCAGGGCCGACGTGGTGATGTCGGCAGCATTCATGGGCGCGTCCTTTCGGCGATCCGACCAGGGCCAATGACCGGGGCGGCGCACTGCGTCGGAACCAAACGCATGGACAGCCGCTTTGCGCGCCGACCACGACCTGAAAATTTCGCGAGGACCCAAGCCGGCCCCGTCACCGGCCCGACCGAAATCATCGCGAAACTTGTCCAAACTAGGGCGCAACACCGATCGTTCGGGCCTAACGAAGCCCGCTTATCCTTAATGCGACGTTAATGGCGCGGACATCCAAACGGAGGCCGCCCAAGACCGTGAAAGACCGCTGAAATGCGAAGGGCCGCCCACCTTACGCGATGGACGGCCCTATTTCGCTTACGCGTGATCTGTTCGGAAAACCGACTTCCACTGTTCGGGGTCATACTTCCGCAGCCGGCGACGCGGTCGGGTAGGTTCAGGCTTGCTGCTGCGGCTGCGGACCTTCGTCATGCGGACGGTTGCGGCGTTCGTTCATGAACTGATCGAACTCCGCCCGGTCCTTGGCAAAGCGCAACCGCTCGAGAAATTCCTTGAATTCGCGCTGCTCATCTTCGAGCCGGCGCAACGTCTCGGTGCGATAATCATCGAAGGCGCGATTGCCGCTCGACGGCGGGGCGCCCCAGCCGCCGCCGCTGCGCGCATTTTCCATCCTGGCCCGCACGCGGTCCATCTTCTCCTGCATGCGTTCCATCTTCGACTGCCAGCGGTTCATGTGGCGCTCCCACTGACCGTTGCCGTGATGATTCCAGCATCCCATTCTTCTGCTCCCGAGACTTCTGGTTCCGAGGAAAAGTGCGAGCGCGATGAGACCGATCGGCCACCACGCCATGAAGCCGAGGATTATGATTGCGATCCAAGCGGGCTTTCCGAGGTCGTCTAGTTTCTCAGCGAGGACCATGACGGGTCTCCACGTGTGAATGTAAATAACATTTACATGCACCTCTTGCCCTGTCAAGAGGCTCTCGATTTCGTGAAACAGCCATCAACCGGGCCTATTGTGCGTCGGTCAGACCCAGCCCGCGCAGATAGACCAGCACTTCGGCTTCGAGCAGTTCTTCCGGCGACATCGGCAAAGTACGCCGCGCCTCGTCGCCGCGTCCGAACAAGGACGCGATGCCGTGCGTGATCGCCCAGATATGCAAGGCGACCATCAATGCAGGAGGCCTGGTCCGCGCCGGCGTCTGGGAACAAAGCGCTTCGGCCGCCGCGCGCAACACCGCGAACGCGCGGTCGCCCGCCTCACGCAGTTCGGAATTGGTGGCAAGCGGAATGCCGGCTTCGAACATGGCTGAATAGTAAGCGGGTTCGGTACGGGCGAAGTCGAGATAAGCCTTGCCCAAGCGATCGAAGGCGACGAACACGTCCGGGCTGCCATCGTTCCAGGCCCGCGCCAACACGCCCTCGAATTGACGAAAGCCGCGCAACGCGATGTTGGCCAACAATTCATCGCGGTCGCGAAAATGACGATACGGCGCCGCCGGGCTCACGCCCGCCCAGCGCGCGGCTTCCGCAAAGGTGAAACCGGCCGGTCCCTTTTGCGCGATCAGCTCGAGCGCCGCGCGCAGCAGCGCCTCTTTGAGATTGCCGTGGTGATAGCCGCGCGGCGCTTCCTTGTTTTCCTTCGACCAGCTCATGTTAATAGCCTTTACATGAGTCAGGACGCGGCGTCGATGTCCCCTCTCAGGTCCTCCGGCGGGGCGCTGTCGCCAACGGCAGATTACCGAACAGCGTGGGGCCGCCGGGCTGGGTGCCTTCAATCGAAAGCAGCCGGAGCTTGGTTCGGACCCCGCCCGGCGCCGAAAAACCTCCCATCTTGCCGCCAGCCGCCATGACCCGATGACAAGGCACGATGATCGGGAACGGATTTTGCCCCAGCGCCTCGCCCACGTCGCGCGCCAGCTGCCTGTCGCCCAGCCGTTCGGCGATTTCGCCATAAGATAGCGTCGAGCCCGCGGTAATGGTTCGTGCGATGTCGTAGACGCGGCGCTGGAAATCCGTCACCGCGCCAGTGTCGAGTTGCACGCGGCTAAGGTCTTGCGGCTCTCCCGCCAGCGACACGATAACGTCGTCGATGACGCGTTGAATTTCCGCCGGAGGGACAACCTCCCGTGCCGCGGGAAAACGCCGCAAAACGCGGCTGCGGGTAGCGTGCGCGCCGCCTTCGGGAAGCTGCACGCCGACAATACCACGCTCGCTCCAAACGATGCCGCAATGGCCGATGGCCGTTTCGAATAGTGCAAACCCGGAACCGCTCATGACCACGCCAATATAGGACGGCGCGCGGCCGCCGGCAGCCCGATTACTGCGCACTATCGCGATCGGCCTGCATGGCGATACGCAACGGCTTCGGGATCGGCCGCGCCCGCCCGCCGCTGATGAAGGCAACCCGCACGCTCGCTTCGACCAGAAGCTCTTCGCCGCGCATAGCGCGCTGGCGAAGCGTGACCGAGGCGCCTTTCACCTCTTCCGGCTCGGTGACAATTTCGAGTATGTCGTCCATGCGCGCGGGGCGAAGAAAGTCGATGCGCATCGAGCGCACCACGAAGGCGAATCCCGGCGCTTCTTTCTCCGCCGCCTCGAACAGGGCGCGGTGATCGGCGCCGATCAGGCGCAGATAATTGGTGCGCCCGCGCTCCATATAGCGCAGGTAATTGGCGTGATAGACGATGCCGGTGAAGTCGGTGTCCTCGTAATAGACGCGCACCATGAGCACATGGTGGCCGTCGCGGATTTCGCCGTCGAGCGGAAATGATCTCATAGAGCCGGCCCGGTTCTGCGCAGAGTTTTCCCAAATTGGCATGCAAGTCTCAAGCAACAGAAACGTGCTAGTCGCCGGCGCCGGCATCGCCGGACCAACGCTGGCCTACTGGCTGATGCGTTACGGCTTTCAGCCCACTCTGGTCGAGGTCGCACCATCGCTGCGGGCGGGCGGCTACATGATCGATTTTTGGGGCCTGGGATACGACGTGGCGGAGAAAATGGGCCTCATCGCCAAGCTCAGGGGCGAAGGTTACGAGTTCACAGAGCTCCGCATGGTCGACGATCGCGGGCGCCGGGTCGGCGGCCTCGATACGCGCGCATTCAAATCGCTGGCGGGAGGCCGCTTCTTCAGCATTCTGCGCGCCGACCTCGCACGTGAGATTTTCCGCACAATTGAGAAT
>DATJUM010000019.1:0-11531 GCA_035502355.1 Rhizomicrobium sp.
ATCTTCCGCCGACGGAGAGTTTTTCTGCAATGCTCTTCACGGCCTGGCTTGACGATAGATCGCATACCAGGAGGCCGGTAGGTTCGGCGATGATCGCGATATCGCTGATTCCGATGGCAGCAACTGGCACATTGGTCTCGTTGCGCACGAAACAGCGTTCCACATTGACGAGCGTGCAGTCGCCGCTCACCGAATTCCCGCTCATGTCCTTGGCGGAGGCGTCATGCACGGCATTCCAGGCGCCGAGGTCGGACCAGAAGAAGTCGACGGGCAAAACGGCCGCGTGTTGCGTTTTTTCCATCACCGCATAATCGATGGAAATTTTCGGTGCGCTCGCAAAACTCGCGGCGAGGCGCAGCGTCCGGCCGTCCCGCTCCGCGTCGCGCACCGACCGCTTGGCGGCATCGGCGACAAGCGGAGCATGGCGGTCCAGTTCGTTCAGCATCGTATCCACGGCAAAGATGAAATTGCCGCTGTTCCAGAGATAGCCGGCCTGTACGTAGTCCGCGGCCTTGGCGGGGCCGGGTTTCTCGACGAAAGCTTCGACAGGTACGACCATTGCGTCCCCTGCCGGTCCGGGCTTGATATAGCCATAGGCAGTCGAAGCAGCAGTTGCCCTGATGCCGAGCGTGACGATCGATCCGTCATGCGCGGCCTTTGCCGCAGCGAGCACGGCATCGCGAAACGCCGCATCGTCGGGAATGTAATGGTCCGATGCGACCACGACCGCGATCGCATCGGGATCTTCCTGTGCGATCGCGGCGACGGCCGCCGCGATGGCGGGCGCCGAGTCGCGCACGCACGGCTCGAGAAGTATCATTGCGCCAACGCCGATGTCATCGAGCTGGGTTTCGATTGCGTCTGCGTGCTGAATGTTGCCGATAATGACCGGGCGCCCGGTGGCCAGCGCTTCGACCCTGAGCACCGTCTGCTGGAACATGGACTGGGCGCCGGTGAGGCGCAGGAACTGCTTGGGATGGGCATGCTGCGATGCAGGCCACAATCGCGTGCCTGCGCCACCGCACATCACCACAGGATGGATTCGTCTTTCTGTCACGAAGGGTTCCGCCGCCTCTTGAGCGCCGGCTGCCCGGCGCCCGCGCTGTCTCGAAATATTCGCTGGGCTTGCCCGCTCCTGGCGAGTTTCCGCCAGAGACGGCTATCCCCGCAAGCCGCCGCCGAAAAAAATTGAAATTCCTTTATAAATCAACTGGTTGTGCCAGGCCGGGAATATATTGCGGTTTTCCGGCCACTCCTCGATTTCTCCAGCCTTTTGTTTTGCATTGTGCTACGTTGTGAGCAAGCGGCTGCCTAAAGCGCGCCGTCCGGCCGCGCAAGCCCGGCCTGCCGCGAACGAAAGCACTACCCATGTCTCAGCCCAACGAACCGCGCGATGCGGTACGCCGCAATGCCCAGAGCCATTTCACCCACACCGAGCGCCGCGACGAACTTGTCCGGCAGGAGATCGAAAAGGAGCGTGCCGCCACGGATGCGAAAACGGCAAGGCTTCGCGCTTTGCGGCTTGCCAAGGAAGCCAGCGACCGTGCCGAGGCCGAACGTCTGGCAGCCGAGCGCGCCACAGCCGGTATCGCTGCGCCAAAATCGCCTAGCCGCCGAAAGCGCGCAGGACGCGTCTGAATTACGCACGGCGCAGATGCGGTGTTCAGGCTGGAAGGTATCGCAGCGTACTGTTATCTTTTGACGCGGGGAGCGAGTCTGGCGCGGATATCTCCGCCGGATTTTCGAATCTGCCGTTATCGGAACCCGCGCGAATTTGGCACGTTCGCCCAACGTTTTGGGAGCGGTTCCTTCACAAGGGAGAGTAGAGGATGAAGACAAGTCTTAAACTCGTGGCTGCAGCACTGTTCGGCGTTGGCATGCTGGCGCTCGACGCCGGTAGCGCTTCTGCCGCGATCGCCTGCAACGGGGCCGGTGAGTGCTGGCATGTCCGCGGTCGTTTTGCATACCCGGCCGAGGCCGGCATCGTGATCCACCCGGATGGTTGGAAATGGGGTCCGGGCGCGCACTTCGTGTGGCGCGAGCATCCGGGCCGCGGTTATTGGCGGAACGGGGTCTGGATCCGGTTCTGAGCCGGGTGCTGTCTGCAAATGGAAGCGGCGGCCGCGAAAAACGCGTCCGCCGTTTTGCTTTCATGCGGGTGCGCATCAATGAAGTCCGCGCTGCGGCGGCTTCGAGCGTGCGGCGGACAGGTTTCGCCTCCAACGGGCGGGCCTCGCCGCGCTGACGCGCGCCACTGTAAGACACGTATCATGTCCCACCCGCTTTATCGCATGGTGAAATTGCGGCGCGTTTACTTTGGCGTGGTCACCGTCGTGCTGTAGACATTGCTGCTGAACGCACCGTTGCTGTAGGCGTCGCCGATGCACCAGATTTGCGTCTGGCCGGTCCCGAGATTCTGGTAGGCGCAAGCGCCGATCTCGTCTTCGGTGCTCAGATCCTCGGACCATGTCTTTCCGCCATCGGCGGAGTAATAGATTCCGCCCACGCTGGAATAGATATTGCCGCCCGTGGCCCAGCCGATCTTCTTGTCCAGGAATTCGATCTCGCGGATCGGCCACGCAGTGTTGAGCACGCGCCCGCTCCATGTCGCCCCGCCATCGGTCGTGCGGTGCAGCCAGCCTTCGACATTCGGGGAAATCTCGCCACCGCCTGTCCAGCCGATCGTGTCGGACACGAATTCGGTCGGTCCGTCATAAACGCTGTCGGCCGGCGGGCCACAGGTCCAGGTCGCGCCCGTATTGGCGCTCGTGCAGTACTGAATCCCCGAGGCGTAGGCCGTCTGGTCCTTGAGCAGCGTGAACTGATAGCCGAACCAGCCGCCGTTCGGGTCGGGTGTTACTTGCGCCCAGTTGCCCGGCTGCACGCGCCACCACGCGGCATTGGGATCGGCAAGCCCCTCGCCGCTCATCGCAAGCCCGTCCTTCAACCCATGCGTGAAACGCACACGGCCTGCCCAGGCATTGGTGCTGAGGACCGTATCGGCCTTCCACGTCTTCCCGCCATCCGTGCTCTCGGTGAGTATCGCTTCGCTGTTGTCGTCGTCGAAGCCCGATGCGACGATCTTCTGTCCATCCACCGCGATGCCGTAGTAGTAATACGGAAAGCCGCGGTTCAGAATTTCGGTCCAGCTGCTTCCGCCGTCGGTCGTTTCCCAGACCTGCCCCAGTTCCGCTGCGGCATAGCCGACAGTCGGACTGACAAATGCCACGTCATGCACTGTCGCCCCGGGCAGGTTGGCGAGCAATGTCCAGGTATTTGTCGGATGTCCCGGCGGAGTCAGCGAATTCCCGGCCGGCGACAGACCCGCGGGTCGCGTCGCGCCGACCCCCTGCGATGGCCCATTTATCGGGATGTGAGCGCTGACATAACGCGTCATTGCGGCGTGTGCGGGCGCGGTCAGCAACGTCAAAGTTGCAGCCGAAACGGCGAGTGGCGTCATTCGTCCGGCAAGCGAAATCGTCTTCATTTTCAGTTTCCTCTCTGCCTGTTGTTTCGTCACTTCACGCCATTTTTCAGCCGCCGACAAGCCTCACTGCGGTTGCGCGAGTGGGCAATGGGGAGACCGCTCGATGAGCAACAGCGCATTTGCTTATGCTGAAACAAGCGAGAAGCCAACGATGTCGAGATAACCAACTACTCGTCGGGAGCGGATGATTATCCTCCCGCCGGTTTATGATGGGGCGGTCGTGTGGCTGCCGACAACATCGTTGCCGATCCGCCCGCCAGAAGGGACGCGATGGCACACGCCAGGATGGCTTTGTGGAATGCATCGAACAGGACTGCGCCGTTTGAGGCGAAAACGCCGCCCAGCATTGCCGTTCCGATCATGCCGCCGGTGCGGGCGACAGCGCTGTTGAAGCCGGACGCCAATCCGGTGTGATCCGAATCGACCGAGGCAAGCACGGCCGTGGTCAGCGGTGCGGCGACGGCGGACATGCCTATGGCAATAATGAGCATCGCAGGAAATATATCGCTCCAGAAATGGCCCGAGGGACTGAGCCGCGACAGAAGAAGAAAGCCCAATGCGACAACGATCGGTCCAAAGATGAGCGGTGTCCGCGAACCGGTCCTTCCGGCGAGTTCGCCCATTACCGGCGACACGGCAGCCATCACAAGGGGGAAGGGAAGAAGTGCTGCGCCCGCCAGCGTTCCACTGTAATGCGCGCCACGGATAAGCACGAAAGGCACGAGCACAAGCAGCGCGCCGAGCGCACCGTAAAGCAGCATCGTAAGAAGCGTGAGGCCAACGAAATTTCTGGAGCCGAACAGGGAGAGCGGCATCATCGCGCTTTCGTCACGATGCTTCTCGATCCAGAGAAAGACACCGGCAAGGCCGATACCAAGCGCGGCGGTCCAAAGAACGGATCGGTCTGCTGCACCATTTCCGGCGCCCGTCGTCAAACTCCATATCAGCGTCGCGAGCGATGCGGTCGCCAGGACGGCACCCCACAGATCCAAGGGTTGCTCCGTCGCTTCGCGCGGCGGATTGCGGACGAAGCCGAGCGTGATCGCAATTGCCGCGGCAGCGAGGGGAAGGTTGACCAGAAAAATCGCTCGCCAGCCGACCGTGTCGATCAACCATCCCCCGAGCACCGGCCCGATGGCAGCGGTGATTGCGCTCGCGGCCGACCAGATACCCACCGCACGCCCGCGCGCGGAGCCCGTCCAGGCGCTACCCAGCACCGCAAGGCTGTTCGGCAAGAGAAACGCGGCGCCGGCGCCCTGCAACATCCGCGCGGCCAGAAGCCAACCAAGTCCGGGTGCTGCGGCGCAGAGCCCCGAACCAAGGGCGAAAACGGCCGTACCGCCGACAAGCACGTCCCGGCGTCCGAAATGGTCGCCGATGGCTCCGCCGAGAAGCAGCAGCGAGCTGAGCGGCAGGAGATAGATGTTGATCACCCATTGCAGATCAGAAGCGTTTCCGCGCAGCTGATGTCCGATTGCCGGCAGCCCCACATTCACCACCGATCCGTCCACGAAGGCGAGACTCGATGCCAGGATGCAGGCCACGAGTACAAGCCAGGGCCGCTCGCAGCGCGCCGCAGGAGCAGTGCGCACCCCGCAAACATCACCGGCTGTTTGGTTGTTCCAGACCAGATCGGGATCCTCCAATCTGGTCGACAAGACGCCAGATCGGCGGGTTTCGCAACCAGGGGGCGCGACAGCGGAGCACCCAATTGCATCGCGACACCGGTGCGAAATCACCGGTGGTGAATTCAAGAACGGGAGCTCGCTGTAATTTCCCTTATGGAACAACCAATCACGATCCGGTCCTATTTTTCCAATATTTGTTCCAGCTCCGCGTTTTGATTGTTACGGAAGGCGCGCCATTTCCGTTTGCATGGCTGACGGACATGGCCCTTTCGCGACCCGGGCCAGCACATTTTCGAGCCATCTCGCAAGAATCGCCTGTATTTGCCTGATAAATGGGAGAATGGTGGGGCCGGCAGCGTTCCAGACCATGCTGTAAGAGGAGCGGAGGCGGACGACAGTGGAAGCGGTATCGCAGGACCAGCCGGCGCTGAGACGCCGGCATATCGCGGCGGCGACGCTTGGCAACGCGCTCGAGTTCTACGATTTCCTCACCTATTCCTTCTTTGCCATCCAGATCGGCCACGCCTTTTTTCCCGGCCAAAGCGGCTATGCGAGTCTGATGCTGTCGCTCGCCGCCTTCGGCGCAGGTTTTGCCGCCAGACCAATCGGAGCACTGGTCATCGGTGCCTACGCCGATCGCGTCGGCCGCAGACCGGCGATGCTGCTGAGCTTTTTCATGATCGGGGCAGCCATCACGGCAATGGCGGTGATTCCGCCTTATTCCGCAATCGGCTTTGTCGCGCCGGTGCTCGCCATTCTCGCCCGTCTTGTGCAGGGGTTCTCGCTTGGCGGCGAGATCGGTTCCAATACGGCATTCCTCCTCGAAGCCGCCGCGCCGGAGAAACGCGGATTGAGCGTTTCCTGGCAGGGTGCAAGCCAGAACGCGGCGCTGTTTGCGGCAAGTCTCGTTGGAATTGCGCTGACGAGCTTCATGCCGCCGGCGCTGGTCGATGCCTGGGGCTGGCGCATTGCCTTTCTGTTGGGCGCTGCAACCGTGCCGTTCGGGCTGTGGTTGCGCAGCCACCTGCCGGAGACCATCCATACGCCGGACGTTTCGGCGACATTCGTTGCGAGAACCGCCCTCCCGACAACGCGCATGGGCCTTGCCGCGCGGCATTGGCGCATCATGGTGCTGGGGCTCGTCGTGCTCGGCACGGGTACCATTGCAAATTACATCGGCATCTACGCGGTTACCTATGCGCAGGATACGCTGCATTTTTCCGCACGTACGGGATTCATCGCCGAAACCGGCAATACGCTGATCTCGATCGCCGCCGTGCTGCTCGGCGGCTGGTTGTCCGACCGGGTCGGCCGCTGGCCGGTGAATGTCGGTGCCAATCTCGCGCTGCTCGCGCTGACCTGGCCGCTCTTTGCCTGGATGGTCGCGTCGCGCTCGGAAACCGCGCTGATAGCCGGCATGACGATCTATGGGTTTCTTACCAATTTTTCGTTCGGCTCGTTCTGCGCCGCGCTTGGCGAGAGTCTGCCCAAGAGCATTCGCGTGACGGGCTTCGCCACCGTCTATTCCGTCGCGATTTCTGCTCTTGGCGGCACGACGCAATTCGTTATTACATGGCTTATTCACATCACGGGCAGCGCCATGGCACCGGCATGGTACGTCACAGGTTCCGCGCTTATCGGGCAGATCGCGTTCATGCTCATACCCGAAAGCGCGCCCGTACGGTTGCAGCGAGTCCCCGCTGCTATGTGCGCCTGAAAAGCGGGCAAACCGAACAGACGATTACGCGCCGGGTATGGGCAGAACGGGCATCACCTCCACGGCCTCGCCCGGAAAGATCGTGAAGTGTGGGTGGTTCTCGAATAACCTCGCGGCTTCATCGTGCGATTCCGTGCGAACGATGGTGAAGGCCGACATATCGTTGCTCCTATCCTCGATGCCGCGCTGACTGATCCGCTTCGTCTTGCCCAGCGGTCCGCCTGCGCCGAGGATCGCGGCCTGATGTTTCTCCATCCACGCCTTCCACGCGGTCATTCCCTCCTGCTGCCTCACGCGCCGCTCCGCTTCGGAAAGTGCGTTCCAGGCCGCCATTTTCGGGCCGGCCCTGTTGCCGAGAAAAATGGCAAGGTAGGTGTTCGTGTCATTTGTCATGGCGGTAATCCTTTCCGTTGCATTGGTGCAAGAAATGACGTGTCCGCATTTGCAGGTGAAGACAATCTTGCGCGAGAAGCGTCGGCGAACGCACCCCTCGGCGCCGTGCGCCCAGACAGCCTACCTGTCCGCCGGCCACAGGGTGGGGTGGTCCTTCGCATGGAACGCGACATCGGCATGGAAAACACCGGATTTGTCGTATGTGCCCCGCGCGACGAGAGCATGGCCGACTTCGGCAGCAGCATAGCGGAAATTCTGCATCGCGCCGGAAACATCGAGCAGCAACGGCGTGCCGTCGCGCTTTATGATCGTGATCGTGCTGCCGTTCATGCGCTCGACCGTGCCAAAGATTTCGTGATGGCCGGGCGCAAGCGGCAGGGGGGCGGCTGCGGCGATCTTCGGCAGTTTTGCCTGCCGCGCGCCGCCCGGCCCGAAGATGGTGAGCATCTGGTCGGACGCAACATAGACGAGCCCGTTCGCCACGACCGGCACGATGTTGGCATTGCCGCTCGTGTTGGGCCATTGCCCGGCCGCGCCGCTGAACAGCAGCTTGCCCGTATCGGCATTGATTGCATACAGATCGACGGTCGGATCATCGTTGCTGGTCGGCCGTCCCACGGCCCAGATCACAGCCGATCCGGAATTCGTGCCATTCGAAGAGACGCTGGTGAAGAAACCGGGGCTTTGCCCGTTGGCGATGCCGTTCCACTGATATTCCATGCGAAGCATGGGTTTCTTCTTCGTTTCGAGCTTCCAGACGCCAAGCGTCGTCCCACCGCTCGTCACGATACGGCCAGCTCCGTCGCTGCCCTCAAAATAGGACGGCCCGCACCAGCAGCCATTGATCTGATAGCTGCCGAATTTTGTCTTTAGCTGGTCAGCGTCGAGAAGATGGAGATTTCCGTCCTTGCCGGCCGCGGCGGCGAGATCCGGGTAATCGCCTTGTTGCGGCGGCAGGAGCATCAGCCCGCCCGCACCGAAATCGCCGTCGTCTTCATCGAGTGAGGCATGGTCGCCCGGCGTGAAAAGGCTTTCCATCGTGGAAAGATCGGCGCTCATCTCGGCTGCGCTCTCCGAGATGTTGGTGACCTTGTTGTAGCTCTTGCCGCTGTAATCGGAGTTGCCGGTGACGAAATAGACCGAGCCGGAAGTGCTTGCCGCGAGCCCGTAGCCCGACATCCAGACTGCGGTCAGAAAATAATTATTCTTCGACGCGGCGCGCGTGTTGGAGAGCTTGTTGCTGGCGAGAGGCGCAAGCGTGCCGGTCTGCCAGCCAAGCACCCAGCCCCGCGATTCGTTGGCATCCGCGTCGCACCAGCTTCCGAAGCCGGCATAGACGGTATTGTTGGAAAGGAGCAAAGCGGGGCGCTGCCGGCTCGCCGTGGCATCGAACTGATAGGTGCCGCCGTTGGTCAGGGTTCCCGACGCGCTGATCATGACGGGTGCCACCGCGTCCTTGAGCGTCGTCGGCGACAATTCATGCAGGCGATAGACGGCGGCGTTCTTTTCCCAGTCATAGGCGATGACATAGAGAAGGCCGCTCGAAGGATCGATCACCGGCGTGGAATCGATCCCCACCGTATTGCCGTCGACGTTGCAGTAAAAGAAATTTTCGGTGTTGACCGGCTTGCCGAGACCGCGATGCAGCAGGACTTCGCCGCTCGACGCATCGAGCGCATAGACCGTGTTGTTCTCGGTCACGACATAGACAACGTTGTGCTGGCTGCCGTTGATGGTCTCGTTCGCGACGATCAGAGGCTGGGCGTCGATCTGGCCATCGAGACTGGCATTTGTGGCGAGCAGGCCAAAACTGCCGCCGCCGACATTGCTTTGCGTCAGCGTGGTCTCCGCCTGGTTCCAGCCTGTGCGCAGATTGTCGTAGTGATAGGTCGTGACATTGACCTGCGCTTCTGCCCCGCCCACAAGCGGGAGCCATAAGAACCCTGCCAGGGAGGCAGCCGAAAGCCTTTTGCCGGAAACGCGCATACCCGGGTTCCCTTTTTTCACCGCGACGTGCATCATAACCTGCACGCGGCCGGTACTCCATAAGGCGAATTTGGGGTATGACTGTACAGGAGTCCAAGCATCAGCTAGAATTCGTATAAAATCAGGGGAGGCAATCACCATGTACGGCAAACTTGCTCTCGCGGTCTCGGCCGCCGCTCTCGTCGCGGTGGCGGGAAACGCTAGCGCGGCAACGGCACAGCCGCCGAAGAAGGACAACCTTTATTCCGGGCTGTTCGCGACCTATTCGAGCAGTGACGACGGGGCCTATGTCTCGTTCGACGTCTGCGGATCCACGCAGGAAAGCGAAGGCTGTTATGGCGGAGCTACGCTCGGCCCCTTCGGCCACGCCTGCGGTGTGCTTGAAGGCGCGCCGAAGACCAAGGGCGATGTGGTTACGCGTGCGATCTATGTGCTCGACAAAGGTTCGTCTGACGGCAGCCAGGCCGTTCTCGATGTCTACAAGCGGACCGACACGATTACGGAGACCGACGATACGGTCCAGGTTTCCTTGATTCAGGGCGTATCGCTTGGGCTTCCCGGCGGGCCCGGTACGGAATGTGCAATGGGGGAAGGGCCGGTCGATGTTTTCGCGGCCACGACGGCGAGCACCCAGGCCGCCGAGATCAACATAAAGTCGCTTGCCGTCTCGCTGGTGGGGGGCTTCAGTCCGCCATCCGATGTAACGTCAATCACCACTGACGACCGCGGCTACGTTACCGTCCAGTTCACGGAGGGCTTTTATGTGTTCGCACCCGATGGCGACGGTGAGGAGGATGGAGGCGGCAGCGCGGCAATGGTCAACACGCGCAATGGCTGGCTGATTCCGTAGTCTGTCTCTGTGTGGAAAGCGACGCGAAGGCGGTTCAAGAAAACAGCTGCATATTTGGCATTTCAGGCCGAACGCCGAGGCCGATGGCGCGCGCGGGAATTCTGCGCAGCGCAGGGATGTGCTGGACGAGGCGCAGCGCGAGCGGGATCCGAGCACGGCCTCGGCTGGCCAGCGTCCTGCTAAGCACGCGATTCTGCATGAACACTTGTACGGCTTGCGTAATTACTGTTGGAAATTCGCGGCGGCGCTGCACAATTCTCAGATCGCGCAATAGCGGTTTGCCGCGGCGGAACGCAGGAACAAGAATATTCGCCGCAGCAACCGCATCCTGGATGGCGAGATTGATTCCCACGCCGCCGATTGGCGACATCGCATGCGCCGCATCGCCGATGCACAGAAAACCCTCCCGCGACCACTCCGCAAGCCGGTCGACGGTCACGCTGAGGAGTTTCACCGATTCGAAACTGTCCAGTTCCTGCACGCGATCGGCGACCGCGGGCGCAAGCTCGGCGATGACCGCGCGAAAACGATCGATTTCCCCGGCACGGATGCGATCGAATTCTCCTTTGGGAATGACATAACCGCACTGCCAGTAGTCCTTGCGCTTGATCATCACCAGAATGCGCCCGGGGCTGAAAACACCGAGTGGGCGGTCGGGATCGCCGGTTCTGCGCGAGAGCCGGAACCAAAGGACATCGAAGGGCGCGCCCAGATTCTTGAGCCGAAGACCGCTTTTCCCACGCGTCGTGGAATGGCGTCCATCGGCACCGATGACGAGTTCGGCGCGAATCGCGATCTGTTGTCCGGCGCTCTCGGCCGCGACTCCGCACACCACGCCGTTCTCGATCAGGAGATCTGTCACTTCCGTTTCCATCTGCAGACGAAATCCGGGGTATCGTTGCCCCTCACGGCTTACAAAAGCGAGAAAATCCCATTGCGGGAGGAGCGCAATGAACCGGCAACGGACGGGGAGATGTCTGAAATCGGCGACGGTGATCTCAGTGGCCCCGACCTGTCCTCCAAGCGTCTCGGCCCTGTCCGGATTCAACGCGAGAAAGCCGTCGAGCAGTCCAAGCGCGGCAAGCACCTCCATGGTGGAAGGATGGATTGTGTCGCCGCGGAAATCGCGGAAGAAATCCTTCCATTTTTCAAGCACGATGACGTCGATGCCCGCGCGCGCCAGCAGGTAGCCCAGCATCATTCCCGCAGGTCCGCCGCCCGCAATGCAGCATCGTGCGGAAAGCTGTTGCGTCGGTCCATTCATTGCGACGTGCCTCGCAGCGATCGGACCCTAACCCGCCCATAGCTCCTGTAGAAGGCAATGACGAAAATGCGCCGGATCCTGCCGCATCGATAGTTACGGCTCGGAGCGAGGCGCCGATCCGGACAATCACGCCCGAGCTTCGCCATCGCCTGGCAGGCGCCATGAACAACGATCAGCGCGACACCAGATAGGCAGGAAATTCGCGA
>DATJUM010000020.1:0-3577 GCA_035502355.1 Rhizomicrobium sp.
GTTGCCGCCATCGATGTTCATCGCGCAGGACCCGCACACGCCTTCGCGGCAGGAGCGGCGGAATGTCAGCGTGGAGTCGATCTCGTTCTTGATCTTGATGAGCGCGTCGAGCACCATCGGCCCGCAGGTTTCGAGATCCACGCGATAGGTGTCGATGCGGGGATTGGCATCCTCGTCCGGATCGTAACGATAGATCCTGAAGTCCTTAGTATGCTTCGGCTTTTTCCCGTTCGCGGTAACCGGGCCGGGCCAAGATTTTCCCTTCTTCGGCTGGCTTCCGCGCGGCAGGCTGAACTGGACCATGAGAACCTCGATCTTCCCCGTGAATCTGCATAGCAAGCGCGATTGCGCCTGACAAACCGTCGCTCTATTCGGCGCCGATCTGCTCGAACATCCAAGCGATCTCGACAGGCTCGTCCATCACCGTGCCGTTGAGTACAAGCTGTTCGCTGCGCCTTATGGCGCCCTGCCCCACATAAACGCTTTCTTCGATCGCGGCAGTGCCCGCGTGGCGAAAGCGCCACCCCTCGCCATTCGGCAATTTGAGAAGGATGTCGCCGCTCAACGAAGACGAAACCCGCACATCCGGGTGGATATGAAACCGGACGGCAAAGGATACCGACTCGCCGCCCCGTGGGGAATCCGGCAGGAGCTGGTCGCGACCGGTCAGCCTGGTGCCGCGGGCCGACAAGGTCATTTCGCGCCGATGCGCAATGCCGAAATCGGGCATGTAATAACCATGGCTCGCCGCCACCAGCCATCCGTCGGACGTCTCGCGCCGACCAGTCTCGGGCGACGGAAACGAATCCACCAGCCGTGGTCCGAGAAGCTTGCGCGCGAAACCCGGCGCAAGGACGGGCAGCATCGACGTGTCGGCGAGCGTGATGGTGGAGTGTGCCGCCGTTGCGCGCAGAGCGCCATCCCAGCGCGCGGATGCGTCTTTTTCCGCGCCGCAGTTTATCACTATGCGGTGCGATCCCGATCCGAACTCGAAGGACAGGCACCCGGCACAGGCGCGGGTCGAAAACGGACCCGGCGGCGGCGCGCCGCAATCCATGATCGCAAGCGCCCGTCCCGCGGCAAGGCGCTGATAACCCGAATGCGGCGCATGCGAGAAAGGCTGACCTCTCACTTCGTCGCGCGCCAGAAGTCCTGCGAGCATGCGCGCATCGCCTTCGCCACCGCCGTTGAAAACGGCCAGCGCACCATCGCCGTGACGGAAGAAACGCAGCATCGGCGCCATGCGGTCATGGGCGCTGCGCAGCCATGGCGGAACGGGAACCGCCATTGCCGTCAGCGCGTCGAGGGCCATCACGACCTGGCGATAGGTCGCGAGCAGTTCTTCGGGACTTCGGCTGATATGACCGCCATCGGGCAAGACTTGCAGTCCCAGTTCGCGCTGCAGCCGTTCGAGCGCGGCTTCCCTGCGGCGCGGCTCGTCATCGAGGCAGGCGCAGGACAACAGGCATGCGACGGCAGCTTCCAGACGCG
The DNA here is from genome assembly GCA_035502355.1 of Rhizomicrobium sp. GTDB lineage: Bacteria > Pseudomonadota > Alphaproteobacteria > Micropepsales > Micropepsaceae > Rhizomicrobium. Next base: position 1,492 of record DATJUM010000020.1, read on the forward strand.
GTAAGGCGGCCGGCGCCTCGTCGGCGATCCGCCCCAGCACCGCGGTTTGCTCGCGCAGCGAGACAAAAAGCTGGGAGCGCCACAGCATGTCGGAGTTGGCGATGACGAAGCGCCCATGCGCGAAAACCTGGACGAGGCGGCGCGCCAGAACCTCCGGCAGCCAAGCGGGCTCGCCATAGCGCGAGTGGCGCTGCAGCCACTCGGAGATGAGCTGGGATGCGAAATCGCGGGCGGCTTCGCCGCCGGCTGCCGACAGCGCGGCCAGCCATTCAAAGCCGTGCAGCGCTGTCGCCCAGGCGACGGTCGGAGGGCGGCAGTCGAAGACAGAACCATTCTTGATATCAACGACTTCACCGGCGAACCGGAAGCGGTGCCTTAGGATGGCATCGGCATCATCGAGGCGTCGCGGACCCGCATCGAAGGGTTGATGACGAATTCGGTCCGATAACCGGCCGCCGAGAAAACGGCAGTAGATCCAGCTGCGGCGCCACGCGACACGCAGCGGGGCGAGCGCGAGCCGGAGCGCGGCACCGCACAGTTCGGGCACCATTGCGACTGTCGGACCCGCCCGGCGCCGCGCCGGCGCTTGCGACATAGGCCCTAACCGCGCAAGGCGGCGATGTTGGCGGCGTAGCGCTCAGGTCCGCCGCTGAAGACCGCGGTTCCTGCAACCAGCACATTCGCGCCCGCCGCAATGACGCGCCTTGCCGTTTCGGGCGTGATCCCGCCATCGACCTTGAGGGCAATCGCGCGGCCGCTTTTCGCGATTCGCTCTGCAGCCGCTTCGATCTTCCGCAATTGGCTGTCGATGAACACCTGCCCGCCAAACCCCGGGTTTACGGTCATGATGAGAATGAGGTCCACTAGGTCGAGCAGATAATCGATGGCATCGATCGGCGTGCCGGGATTGAGCGCAACGCCTGGCTTCTTGCCGTGCGAACGAATCAGTTGAAGCGTGCGATGAATATGGGGGCCGGCTTCCGGATGCACTGTCAGACTGTCCGCGCCGGCTTCGGCGAAGGCCTCGATATAGGGATCGACCGGCGAAATCATCAAATGAACGTCCAGCGGCTTTTTCGCGTGCGGACGAAGCGCCTTCACGACCACCGGACCGATGGTAATATTGGGCACGAAATGGCCGTCCATCACGTCAACATGAATGATGTCGGCGCCCGCCTTTTCGACGGCTTCGACTTCGGCGCCGAGACGCGAAAAATCGGCGGAGAGAATGGAAGGAGCGATGCGAATTCCGTCGGCCATCACGCTCTCCTAACTGCCGGATTCGGTTCCGCCCTGCAAGACGGAACCGCGATAGGCGAGCGGCGCCGCGAGCAACACGGCGAAGGGCGCAAGCCAGATCAGGCGTGACTGATAGCGGTCGTGAGTTCCCGAAAGAATGCCGCAGATCGCGGCATTGCCGATCAGCGCGGCGAGAACGAAGCCATGAAACGCCGCCGCATCGAATTGCCGCCTCCGCAGCGACCAGCCCAGCAGGAGGAGGATTGCGCCCAGGGAAAGAAATCCCACGGTTACATCGATCTCGCTGATCGGCTTGAACTTTATTTCTCCCCGCTGCTGACGCGCGGAAAGATAGGCGTTCATCTGCGCCGGCACATAACGGGTCAGGATCGGCGACAGAACCCATTCCTGCGGCTCGATCTGGTCGCCGGTGCCGAAATGCAGGAATTGCGCGATCGTATCCTTTGCCGCGGCGGACAGTTGCCAGAGCGGGTAGCGCAGAATGGCAGCGCGCACCATGCGCGCCGATTCATCCGCGGTACCCTTGAAATGACCGAGCGCGAAGAATGGACTCTGCGGCGTCCACAGCCAGCCATCCGCCGTGGCCGGCAGCGAATCGCGATACGCACAGAGCCGGTAGCCCGATTGCGGGCAGGTGTCTTCCAGCAGCCGCATCACGATCCCGTCCTGCAGCATGCGCGAAAATACGAAGGACGGCCCTGCCCGGCTCACGAAAATCTGCCACGTATAGGCATAATTGGCGGCGAGCACCAGCGCGAGACCACCGACGCAAATGATCGCGGGTTCGAAGAGCCGCGGCTTCAGGCTGCGAGGCACGGCAAGCCGC
>DATJUM010000021.1:0-33664 GCA_035502355.1 Rhizomicrobium sp.
ATTTTTTGTCGCGATGTCCCTTCGCCAATGAGCGGAACATTACTTTGGCTGGTCTGCTGTCATCCTTACTCAGCTTGCGCGCCGCCAGAACAATACACACGGGTTGCTGCACGTCTTGAAAAATGCGCGTTGCCACTTCCGGCTGGTGGCCCTCTGGTGAACAGTCAACCACCCAGATTTCTGAGCAGGTGCGGCGGAGATCATCTCGCATTTTTTCAAAGCCGGGTCCGTTCAGAAATCCCGCCACCGTGATGAAGCAGACGATGCCTTGTTCATCTTTTGCCGGGAGACCGGTTGAGTCCGCGAATCCAGACCCGAAAACCTTCCATGTCGCCCAACGCCAGAAATAGACGTAAAGATTTTTCAGATGCTTGGCGTGTGCGCCCACACCCCATTCCGGCGGTGGCTCCCACCTGGCCATGGGTGCCTGATAGCTTTTCACGCCCGAAAGGCTTTTGGTTCCTTCCTCTATCCAGCCGCCGCGGCCTTTCGCCTTTTCTTTGTATGGTGGATTGCCAATGACGACTGTTATCTTTTCGTCGCGTTTGATCTTGTTCGCGTCCCGACGCGATTTGGCGATGGGTTCATAGGTCTGGCCCAGGTGCTCGTCCTCGACGAACGGATTGCCCAGTGTGTCGGTAATGTAGAGTCTTGGATCTGGAAGCCCAGTTGGCGGCTTTCCGCTCGCACTCATCAGCGCCTGCATCTCCGCCATGATGCGAAGCTGGGCCACGGCAAAAGGTCCGAACTGCAATTCAAATCCGATAACGCGCTTGGCCGCCGCCTCGATGGCACCACGCACGGCGCCAGCGCCCTGATCCTTCGTGATGGTGTCGGCGATCCGGCGCAAAACGCCAAGCGGGAATGTGCCAGTCCCTACTGCAGGGTCAGCTACGGTCACATCGGATGAAGCGAAGCCACTTGGCCGTTCGAACAAAGGACCGCGCAAGGCTTCGTCCACCAGATTTACCATCGCGCCCACGACTTCCGGGGGCGTATAATAGGAGCCCGTGCGCTTGCGCAGGGCGTTGTCGTAGACCTCCAGGAAATCTTCGTAGAAATAGAGCCATGCTTCCGGCTTGTCCTTGCTGATCGCGTGCCAGTTCACGGCTTCGAGCACGCGCGTCAGCGTCCTGATCGAGGCGTCGAGTTCTTTGCGGGTCTCATCGCTTTCGGTCAGAATGCGGAGCGCGGTACCGATCAGCGAATTCGATTGGCGTAGATGGATCGCCGCTGCCTCGATACCGGGTTTCAGATCGATGCCCCGTGCCCGCGCAACCAGGAGACCGAAGGTGACGGCCTGCGCATACCCATCCGCGAATTGCGCATCATCCGCCGTTGGAAACAAAAGGTGACGCCAGTCCTTGGCAAGAGCGGTCAAGCCGTCATTGCCTTGGGCCATCTGCTCGACCACTTCTTGGCGCAGGAAGCGGCAGAGGCGCGCGCTGGTCTCGGCAAGCTGCTTCGCCGATTTTGGTGGAATGGGTTGCCAATGCAGGAAATACGAAATCAGTGCGCGCAGCGTTTCGGGCGCTTTGAGCTTGGCGCCGGATGTTTCGATGTCGCCTTCGAGCTGGATGATTTTCCCTTCCAGCTTCCCGTCCCGCCAGAGGCTGAAATAGTTGCCATCGGTGTAAAGAAGATTGGGAAGCGATTTGAGCTTTTCCCATTGCTGGGCGTCGTGGCTGTCCTTCTCGAATTTGCGCGGGTCCGCACCCTTGCCGGGCGCTTTCACTTCGATGAAGCCGACAAGGGCCTTGTGCACCGTAACGGCGAAATCCGGACGCGACTTGAGATGCTTGATCGTTGTTTCGCCGACGAGATGGACGGCATTGGGCGGCAGGCCGTCGATCTCGGCCAGATCGTGCAAAAGACTTTCCAGCGGGGTGCGGAGTTGGTCTTCGGGCGCGCCCTTTGCCGCCACGTTTTTCAGCTTGGCTTTCGCCGCCTCACCGAAATCCGAAATGGCCGTTGCGAATGCTTTGTTGGTCAAAGTTGCCCCAAATGCTAGCCGCCGAATCCGCCGAGATTACTAAACCGGGATTCGGGGTCGGGGTGGTATAACACGCGTGAGCCGCCAGTGGGACACACGATACGATAATGGCATTCCGTCTCGCACTTGCTCTTTTCGCTCTCGCCGCAGCCGCGGCCTCGGCACCCGCCGCAACCGACCCCTACGCCCCCGGCCGCGCGGTGGTCGCCGAGATCGACCACATCGTCACGCCACGGGGCGTCGACGAGACGTTCGTCGCCACGCTGGGCGGGGCGCGGGAGGTGGTCAATGTGCGCGGGGCGGATCGCGACAATCCAATCCTGCTCTTCGTTCATGGCGGGCCAGGCGCCGTCGAGATGCCGATCGCCTGGGCGTTCCAGCGGCCATGGGAGGATTATTTCACCGTCGTCCAATGGGACCAGCGCGGCGCCGGCCGCTCCTATCTGCTGAACGATCCCAAAAAACTCGCGCCGACCATGAACCTCGCGCGCTATCGCGACGATGCGATCGAACTGATCGGGCTGCTCTGCAAGCGCTATCACCAGCGCAAAATCTTCCTCATGGGGCATAGCTGGGGCTCGGCGGTGGGGCTTGCGGTCGCGGTCAAGCGGCCCGATTTGCTCTACGCCTATATCGGCATGGGCCAGGCGATCGATTTCGCCGAGAACGAACGCGTGGGCTATCAATGGACGCTACAACAGGCGCGCGAGGACAAGAACGCGAAAGCGGTGCGCGCGCTCGAAGCCATCGCGCCCTATCCCGACAACAACGGGGCGCTTGAGCTTGCCAAAACGAATGTCGAGCGCCAATGGTCGGTCTATTATGGCGGGCTGGCCGCCTATCGCCACGACGCGGATTTCTACTTCCACGCGGCGCGGCTGTCGCCGCTCTACACCGCGGCGGACCGCAAAGCCTGGGACGACGGCAGCGCCTTCACGATCAGGATCCTGTGGCCGCAGCTTGCGCATGTGAGCTTCGAGAAGGTGAACCGGATCGACACGCCGGTGATCCTGTTCCTCGGCCGTCACGACTACACCTGTCCTTGGCCGATTGCGGAAGCGTGGATGAAACGGCTTTCCGCGCCGAAGAAGGAAATCGTCTGGTTCGACAATTCCGCCCACCTGCCGATGATCGAGGAACCGGGGCGCGTGTTTGCGGCGCTGCTGGAGGATGTGAGGCCGCTGGCGATTGCGCGTTCGAAATGAAATCCGCGCTTGCGCTGGCCAATTTACGATCCGGCGGCCTTTTGGCAGGTCGTATTCCCAGTCAGCCCTTTAACAACTCCGACTCACAACTGTATTCAGCGACGTCATGCCTATTGCACAAATATCTAACGGACGGCCCAATTTTCGATTTTAAGCCCCGGAATATCGCGAAAATCCGCAATATTGTCGCTGATGAGCACGGAAGCCGTTGCAATGGCATGAGCTGCGATCATGCGGTTGAAATCGCGTCCTTTAACCCAGCCGCATTGTGCAGTGATTCGGCCATAGGCTTCCGCTGCGACCGCGTCGAAAGCCAGGACGGGTATATCCTCAAGGAGCAGATTCAGACGCGCCATGCGGAGCGCCGTGAGGCCCGCGTCGCGGTACAGGCCGCGCTGCAATTCGGCCAGGCTCAGCGCCGAAAGCAGAACCGCCCCCCGATGCCGGGCAAATTTGTCCAGCACGGCTTCTGTGCCGTCGCGCAAATGAATTGCGATGTTGGTATCGATCAGAAACGCCAACGATCAATCCCGCTTTCGAAGCGGGACATCAATAGGCATGCGCTTTTCTGGCTTTTGAGGCTTCGGCATCGCGCGAAGTGCGGCGACTGTTTCCTTCAAGCTGCGTCGCGCAGGGTAGATGGTGATCACGTCCCCCGAACGCATGATTTCCAGATCGAGATTTGTGTCCGTGTAGGCGATTTCTGCAGGGATGCGGATCGCCTGGCTGTTTCCGGACCTGAACGCGCGCGTGCGAGACATGCCTGATCCTTCGTCGGATACGGAATTCTATTGCCGAATCCAGCGACTGTCAATCCATGTATATACATCCCGCGCGCTGACTCGATCTTCTCCTCACGACTCCGCGCCCGCCGGTGTCCGACCCGCGAGCAGGACGATCAGAACGGCGGCGTTCAGGAGAAAAATCCGCGCGGCGGCGTCGGAACCGCCCCAGGATTTCGATTGCCACATCAGGAACCATTCGCCGCCCACAGCGACGAAGCCGCCGCCATAAAGGAGCATCGCGACGGTGAGCCCCGCGACGGGCAGCGCAAGCGCCCGGACAAAGTCGCGCTCGCTGCGCGCCTGGCGGAACAGGGCAGCCGCACCAAGCATGAGCAGTGCGCCGCTCAGCGCCTCGGCCCCGATGATCGCCAGATAGAAGAGCTGCTGCACCGGCGCCGAATGGATCGCCCGCCACCGCTGGGTGGAATCGGGGAAGACGGTGTCCATCCCCATGACGTGGTGCACGAAGTTCCAGTTGTCGCCGTAGTCCACGATGTTGTTGAACGCGACGAGCGCGAGAAGCAGCGCCATGGCCGCGACCAGGCTTGCCTTGCAAAGGCGTATCACCATCCCCGGATCGATCCTGTTCACGCCATGCTTCCCCAATACTTTCGACGGGAATTCGTCGACCGCATACATATTACAAATCAGCCGCAGGGGTATGGCGAATCACCGACGTCCGCTTGGCTGGCCGATCGCGCCACATGGTCCGTGAGAATCGCGATCCGACTCGAAATCCGTGCGGACACTTTCGATGCCGCGATAGCGGATAGGCCGCCTTATCTCGGCAGCCCCATCGCGTACCAGAGAGCCTCAAGCTGAAGCATGTCGAGTTCGATCGACGATTCGATCTGCCGGATCAGGCCGGGATGTTCGCCGCGGGCGTGCCGCTCATGGGCCAGTTTCGCGACATCCTCGAGCGTGCCTTCCTGCGTGGCCTCGTCCGCTTCGAGAAGCCAGCCCGGGGAGGTTCGCTGCGCCGTCAACTCTTCGTTGGACCAGGGGTTCTTTGCCATGCGGAAATGATGGCATCAGGGATGCTCCCGCGCAATCGCGGCCACCGGAATTCGGCGCCGGTAAATGTTGTTGAGGAACGCCGGCCGGAACGGTGCACATCTTGCGCGAATCGGCGGTCTGGGGAGACTGGCAAGTCGAGCGGAACCTGCGGAGAGGGGCATCGCAATGGCAAAGCGCAAATCATCGCCGCGTGCTTTACGCCCAAAAGCAGGCGGGCGCAGGCCGCACAAGCCGCCCGCCGCCATTCCGGCGGAGTTCATCACGCCATCGCAGGCGCTCGAATATCTGGCCGACCAGGAAAGTCCTTCTCTTCAGCCCGATGCGACCGGTCGCCGGGGCGAGACGCCTTTGGACATCGCCCAGGCGCGCCTGATCAAGGCGCATATCGCGGGAAGGGTCAATCTCGTCGGCCGCAAGAGCGATGTGAACGATCTCGATGCCGTCGCGGACGCATTCGAGCGCATTCCGAACGATTTCTTTGCGCCGGGCATCATACTTGGCGACACGATCGTCGCGCCTCTCCGCCGGCGCGGCAAACCCGCAAGCGGAGAATTCTGGCGCGACGTGAAAATGCCGAGAATGGAATTCGAGGCGACATTCAAACCCGAGCGTGCGGAGGATGCGCTTCTGAAATGGTGGAAAGCAAAGACGAAACAGGACGGCAAACCACCGACGGAATTTGATGCTTATTTCATGTTTGCGCAAGCGCAGCAGCCCAAGCTTCCCCGCAGATGGCTGACCGAACAGCTCAAGAAACTGCCCAGAAGCCTGCGGCGGAAGGGGTCGGGCCGGCCACCCGATTCGGCGCGAAAGGGGCGAAGGATCAGCCGTGCAGAAGGCAAGCGGAAGGCGCGGGCGGCCAGCGCCGAGGCCGCGGGCGCAATCCTGAAACCCTTACGGTCCTCCGGTTCGAAAACCCAGACCATCAAGAAGACGCGAGGCCGCCCCAAACAAATTTCAAAGGGCGGCCCGACAAGAGGGCTTCACACCGACTACCGGCATATCATCCGCCAGGAGACGACCGAGAAAACGACTGCCGGCTGGAAGGTCAACCTCAAGCGACGCAGCAAATACATGCACAAATACTTCCCCGACGCGAAATATGGCGGAAAGGAAAACGCGCTGGCAGCGGCGCAGGCCTATCACGATTCGCTCATGTCGGCGGTTTCCAATCCCGACTACATGCTCTGGCGGAAGAACAAGAAGCCTTCGACCAACACCAGCGGCATCGTCGGCGTGGCCCGCTACGCCGTAAAGTACAGAAAGCGGAAACGCCTCCTGTGGCAGGCGATGTGGAAGGATGCGGACGGCAAACAGCACTGCAAGCGCTATTTCGTGTCCACACATGGCGAGCGGGAGGCCAAGGCCCTCGCGGTCGCAGCACGCCGCGACGCCATGATCGAACTGCACGAGGAACTTACCCGCCGCGGCGCGATCTATGAATAGCGCCGAGGGACCCTGATCGCTGCTTGAGGACGCGGGATCATGGACCTGCCGGGTCTTGAATCGCGCGCCGGGCGGGCGCATGCGTGTATTACGCGAATACGGACGAGGGAACGCCAATGGCCTTGTCGGTGCGTCTCGATCCGCCCCTTTCGGCGCCGGCTTCGCCCGCTACCGCCTTTCTGACGGCGGCGGGCTTGAGATATTGTGACGGGCGCTGCCGTCTAACGGGCGGCTGCAGGAAGGTCCGCGTGGCCGGACGCGGCAAAGGAAAAGTGGCGGCTATCGGGTCATCACCTTCTATTCCGGTCCGGCGATCCCATTGTTCCTGTTTTACGCTTATTCCAAGGCGGACAGGAGCGATCTGGATGGCGCGTAGAGGAATGCGCTGCGAATGATTACCAGCGAAATCGACGCGGTTTATAGCCGGCCAAAACCGGTGCGGAGAGCGAGAGGAAGAAGCGGAAGAAAGAAAAAACTTTCGAAGGCATCATGGCGGGCGTCAGGGAAGCGCTTACCTATGCCCCCGGCGAGGCCGATCCGTTGCACTACAGGGTCCATATCCCGGAGGATCTCGACGTCAGAGCGGTCAGAAAGGCCCCCCGGGCTGACGCAGGAGGCCTTTGCCCTGCGTTACGGATTCAACCTTGGGCGGCTGCGGGATCTGGAGCAGAAACGAACGCGGCCGGATTCGGTGGTGCGGGCTTATCTGCTGGTGATTCAGAAGAACCCGAAAGCCGTCCGCGACGCTAGCGGGCCTGAATAGAGGTAGCAAAATATAACTTTGGCCCTGATTCTCAACCATTCGCTAACTGAGGCAACGGAATGAGCGGCGCTGCGAAACGAGGTGCTGAGTTTCTCGGTCCCGAGGAAGTCGCCTACTGGTATTTTCGCTTGAATGGCTTTTTTCAGATTGAGAATTTTGTCATTCATCCAAAAAGGCACGGCGGCCAGCGGACCGACGCCGATTTGCTTGCAATCCGCTTCCCTTTTCGTGCGGAGCGGATGTTTGACGATCCAAACGACATAATGACCGATGACGAACGGAGTCTAGGACTTTCGAGCAGGCTGATCGATGTTGTCATCGCCGAAGTCAAGACGAACCAACCCTGTACCTTGAACGGTCCGTGGACGCGAAAAGATCGGCAAAATGTCCATCGTGTGCTCGCGGCGATTGGATGTCTTCCGCCGGAACACATTGAACGAGCTGCGGCGGATATTTATCAGACCGGCGTCCACCTTAGCGAACGAGGGCTCCGTATCCGCTTGGTCGCTGTCGGTCGTGCGCGTAGCGAGGACCTTTTGGCCGCATATTCAGATGTGACGCAATTGATCTGGCTGGAAATGTTGGCGTTCATCTGGGACCGCCTTCGCCGCTACCGGCAGCAGAAGACGCAGGTGGATCAATGGAACGCGCAGGGGCGGATTATCAAGTGGCTCGCAGACGAATCTACCCGCGATGAGTTTGTCATCAAAGCTCAGCGGCTCATGGGAGTGAATTAGGCAGGGCTAGGAGCATCTCGGACGATCAAACCGCTCGGCTTCGCGATTAGATTAGGGCCTCCGGCACCTTGCGGTGCCCGATATAGGTAAGCCGGGCTCGCTCGGGGCCAATTCCAACGGTGGCAGGACCAACGTTCTCCATTTGATGCTAAAGGGTAACGTTGGTCCTGTCACGCATTTCGACACCGCAAATGTGGCGATAGTGGCCAAAGTAGCTTCCGGGTTGTGGAGGGCCGAAGCCTTTCTGGCCTAGGGCCTTGAAGTAATTCCTATACTGTCGCCATATTAATTCGTGGCCGGAATCGAATTCCTGGGCAATTCCGAGTCTGGCGCGTTATCCCAAGCCTACTCGCTACGTTTCTCTCCTAACATAACCGCAATCGAAACTAGTCCAAGCGCTGCCAACCCTATGACGCCGAAAGAGACGCCAATGAGTGAGCCGCCGATCTTGTTCATAGCCGAATGGGCCAGACTCGTGCACCAAACACTTCCGCTCCTGCGCCACAGCCAGCCAAAAATGACGGAAAGAAGAATGGTGGCGACACAAAACGACGCTGTGGCGATGAGGCGATTGGTGCCCGGCAGTTCCGCACCGCGCATGATGAGCGGCCAGTGCCAGAGGCCCCAAATGATGCCCGTGGCGACCGCGGCGAGCGTGGGCCGTCCCGCAAACAGGCGAAGCTGAAGATAACCGCGCCAGCCGAATTCCTCGCCAAAGAGAAACGGCGTGGCAATCAGGCTCGAGACCACTGCGAGAAGCGGCACCGCGACGGCGATGTGATCGCGGAGCGCAGTTGGCAAATTTGTCCCGCCCAGATGGTGCGCCACGTAAGTTGCAGCGAAATCAGGCGCGCCAAGTCCCAAAGGCGGCGCGCAGGCAACAATAACACCGAGGACGACAAAAGGCAGTAGCCAGCCGATGACGTAGTAGCGCCATTTTGCGAAGTGAAGCCCAAGGCCAGCATCGGCGAATCCTTCGCGCGTAATCCAGCGCCGGACGACGAAGCTGGCTATCGCGGGAGCAAAGGCACCGGGAATCAGCAAGAGCTGGCTGCCACCCATCGTATGTGCCGGCAACAGCAGCGACCACGATCCCCAGGCCAGACCGAATGTAATAACAAGATAGGCCATCACGCCAATCGGCGATGATTCCATTTTTCCGTCACCTTTCATCGAGGCACCTTACTTAGGAATTCCCGGAACATGCCCCTGGAGTGCAGCAGGCCTCCAAATCCCGACAGGAGAACTGATACATCCTCCTGTGCGCCGCTCATTGCATCGCCGTTACGACTCCCAGGCAGGAACAAGTTTCAGGAGGGCATCCACATATCTTTCATAGAGATCCGCAACATTCTCGTTCTTCATCTCTGCGGCCCGCTCCTTTACGAAGCGCGGAATATCCTTGCCAAGTCCGAGTTTTATGAGAATCAGGGGAAAGTAATGTATGCAGGCCGGGCTGGGCCAGCATTCACGCGTACTTATCGCGTCCACGATGCTTTGGAACGTGGTATGCGCTACAAAGAACGGAAATGCCTTCTTGCGCAAGCAATATACCAGGTCGTCAGCAACCTCCGTCTTCAGCTCTGGCATATAGTTTCGCCCGGCGGCAATGTGTTCTTCCAGGTCCATGTGCCATGTCAAGTGTTTTTGGCAGTCCGCGTCCTCGCCAATGAGCTGTTCCAGATCTTTCATGATCAGCGGCGGTCCGGTTTCGGGCGGCTGTGTACTTGGATATCCAACCATGGCGCGCGCCCGCGCACCGATGTTCACCAACTCTTCGTTGTAGACACCTATGCGCGGATCGAGTGAATAGGACTCTCCGCTGATCGCGATCCACGCCTTCCATTCCGCGCCCATATCCTTGACGAACATCCCCGGGGCAGTTTGTTTGAAACCGTCTGTTCCAAGCAGCATGGACATACGTTCGAGGAGTCTTTTGGGGATCGGAAATTCGTCTTCAAATTCTTCCATGCCTGCCTCCTTAATGGACCGTGTCGCCTGGGAGATCGTGCCCGACATATAATTCCCTGATGGTCGTAGGAAACCCTATGGTGAATCCGGCTAGTGCCGCCTTCAGGCCAACCGGAATGACTTCTCCCCCCGCCAGAATGTAAGGGTAAACCTCCGTCTGGTTGTCGGTGAGGCCGCCGCCTCCGGTCTTCACATCCCGAGCCAGGATCGGTTCAAGCTTTGGCCAGAGTAAAAGCGCGGCCGGATCCGGCACCCAGATGGAAACGACATAGTCGGCTACGACGGAGGTTCCCGTCTTGGCAGACCGGAACCACACATTCGTCGTGACCGTGAACCCCTTCTTTCGCCATTCGGCAACCTCCTGATTGACCTGTTGCTGGTGAGTCAACCGGTTCAGCAGAAGCTGTCTGGGGTCCCCGATCGGATCGAGGTGAGCCGGATCGCTGTCGGGATGATAGACGCCATCATCCAGATGGGGACCATCGTTACCTTCGCAGGTCCACCGCCCGCATTCGTCGCGTGGCTCGGATGGATCGTAACCCGCTTTTTGCAACTCACTTTCGCTGCCGAGTTCTATCATGCCGGTCCAATAAAGATCGCCGACAAATCTGATAACTTGCTCTTGTGATGGTGTTTGTCCCCGGGATGTTGGCAAATCGGGAATGCCGAGCAATACGGCTGCTATCTGCGCGCGGGCAATGTTGCCGGCGTTGAGGGCGCGCGTGATCGCATCCAGGCCGCCCATCTTCGACGTCATGTCGACGGGAATGCCGAAATCCGCTCCGATCTCTTTCGAAAGCGCTGCGCAGTCGCGCGGCTCCCATTCGCCGCTCGCGGTCGATCGCTTTAGGAGCGGCGCACCTCCGACGAACGCGCCGTTCTGGCCGCACGAAATGCCACGCCCGCTTCCCGGCGGCGCCAGCCTGAATTCACGGTCCAAGGATGTCCCCGTTCTTTCCGCTTCAGTTTGGAACATATAGGGAACAAAGGATATGTCAAGACCGGAAATGAACGAAACCAAAGCGGTAATGCGGGCGCGTGGGGAAGCGCTCGTCGATTGAGCCGAACAGCTCGTGAATATCACCAAACAACCCAGCCGCCGATCACAGCGCATCCGCGTTTGCGGTTTGTTCGCCGAGATTTTGCACTAACTTGTTGATTAATGTTGTCGAATTTTTTGAGCGTCAGAGCGATGCGCCCGGCGCCCGGAAGGGGCGGCCACGTTTTGTTTTGTTAACAACGGGCGTGAAAAGTACAAATTTGTTGATATTCACTGCTAAAGTCGTTGTTACACCCTAACGTACGCGCTTCAATCGCATCGCCGACCAGTCCTCGTCGCAATACACGAGGTGCTTCACGCCATACTGCTTCGTAAACCCATCGATCAGCCCCTCCCGATGCTGCCGCACCCGCCGCGCGAGGTCGTTCGTTACGCCGATGTACAGCGAGCCGTTGCGCCGGCGGGCGAGAATACAAACGAGATATTTCGATGGCATGCCGGCCCCACCCAGGTGATCGGACCAAGATTTTCGGTTGACATACTACCCGTTGCGGTTATAAAATAAACAAGGCGTTTTCGCCAATGCGGGACGAGACACGCGCGTCCGCTGCGAAGCGCGGTGAATACCAGAAAGCCGCGTTTCGAAGAGATCGCGTTTTGTTTGGGTGAGCGATGGCGGATGCACAAACTCAGGGAAATATTGGCAGGATTTCCTGCCCGCTCTGCGATGTTTCCCTGGGCCAGTACAAACTCAGGGAAATTTTCGCCCATGGAATTTCGACAGCCGACTCTGCCCGGGCGGGCTTGCGGGCGGGACGCCCGCGGTCCCAGGCGCGATCCCAGATCGGCCCCGGTTTTCCCTGCAGCAGGGAAAAAAGCAGGGAACGAGAAAATTGTCGGGATGCACCTCCCGGGACCGCGGGCGTCCCGCCCGCCTGTTTGTGCCGTGCCAGTTCTGAGGGAGTTTCGCGCATGGAATTTCGATGGCCGGGTGCGCCGGAAGGGCGTGCGGGCGGGACGCCAGCGGTCCCAGGCACAATCTCAGATCGGCACCGGTTTTCCCTGCAGCAGGGAAAAAGGCAGGGAACGAGAAAATCATTGGGCTGTATCTCCCCGGACTACGGGCGTCCCGCCCGCCTGTTTGTGCCGCGCCATTCTCAGCGAAATTTGTGCGGCTCGGGATACAAGGCGGCGCAGCGTCACCGTTTCGTTTCGGTAACACGCGCCGATACACAATCTCAGGGAAAATTTGGCGTCAATTCCACGTTCGCACTCCCGTACCTGAAGGGCGGTGCGATTCTCAGGGACTATTTGCGGCAGCGGAGGGATGGAAGCTTTAATACCGGTACTGCTCCGGCTTGAACGGGCCGGCCTGGGGCACGCCGATGTAAGCGGATTGTTTCTCGGAAAGTTTGGTCAGCTTGACGCCGATCTTGTCGAGATGGAGGCGCGCCACCTTTTCGTCGAGTTGCTTGGGGAGCGTATAGACCTTCTTCCCGTACTTGCCCGGATTGGTGAACAATTCGATCTGCGCCAGGGTCTGGTTGGTGAACGAGGAACTCATCACGAAGGACGGATGGCCCATCGCGTTGCCGAGATTGACGAGCCGTCCCTCGGACAGAAGGATGATGCGCTTGCGGTCGGGGAATTCGATCTCGTCCACCTGCGGCTTCACATTGTGCCAGCGGAAATTCTTGAGCGCCGCCACCTGGATCTCGGAATCGAAATGGCCGATGTTGCAGACGATGGCGCGGTCCTTCATCGCCCGCATGTGGTCGATGGTGATGACATCCACATTGCCGGTCGCGGTGACGAAAATGTCGGCGCGCGGCGCGGCATCTTCCATGGTGACCACCTCGTAGCCTTCCATCGCGGCCTGCAGCGCGCAGATCGGATCGACTTCCGACACCATGACGCGGCAGCCGGCATTGCGGAGCGAGGCGGCCGAGCCCTTGCCGACATCGCCAAAGCCCGCCACCATCGCCACCTTGCCGGCCATCATCACATCGGTGCCGCGGCGGATGCCGTCCACCAGGCTTTCGCGGCAGCCATAGAGATTGTCGAATTTCGACTTGGTGACGCTGTCATTGACGTTGATGGCGGGAAACAGCAGCCTGCCGTCCTTCTCCATCTGGTAGAGGCGGTGCACCCCGGTTGTTGTTTCCTCCGTCACGCCGCGGATGGCACCCGCGAGCTGCGAATACCAGCCGGGCCGGTGCTTCAGCCGGCGCTTGATCGCGGCATAGAGGACTTCCTCTTCCTCATTCTGCGCCGAACCGAGAAAGCGTTCATCGCCGGTCTCGGCGCGGAGGCCGAGATGGACAAGCAGCGTCGCGTCGCCGCCATCGTCGAGAATCATGTTGGGCGCGCCGCCATCGGCCCATTCGAAGATGCGATGGGTGTAGTCCCAATAATCCTCGAGGCTCTCGCCCTTGACGGCGAAGACGGGCGTGCCGCCGGCGGCGATCGCGGCAGCGGCGTGGTCCTGGGTCGAATAGATATTGCAGGAGGCCCAGCGGACGTCGGCGCCGAGCGCCTTCAGCGTCTCGATCAGCACCGCGGTCTGGATGGTCATGTGCAGCGAGCCGGCGATGCGCGCGCCTTTGAGCGGCTGGGACTTACGGAATTCCTCGCGGGTCGCCATCAGGCCGGGCATCTCGACCTCGGCGATGTCGATCTCCTTGCGGCCCCAATCGGCGAGGTTGATGTCCTTGACGGCGTAATCCTGGGCCATGGCGGCTCTCCTTGGGGCGCGGGCGGGCTATATCAGCCGGGAACCAGCCGTTCAAGGCAGATATAAAGGAATGTGCATATCGTTATCTCGTTGGACAGGCGGTGGTATAGGGTCTTATCAGAGGCCGGACAACCGATGAATTCCGAACCCGCGCCCCTACCCGGAAGCCCGCTCCTTCTATGCATCCGGGTGCCCAAGAGTGGCAGCGCCAGCCTGATGCGAGGCCTTGAGGAGGCCCTTGCCGGCCGGCGCATCTTCTATCTCCCCAACACGCTCGACCCGGACAGCCAGGTGTCGCGCCTGCAGCGGCTCCGCTTCCTGCGCGCGCGGTTCAGAAACCTGTTCCGGCATTATGGGAGCTTCAGCCTGCGCAGCGCCTGGAGCCGCATCAACCGCGAGGCCGTGCCCGGCGATCTGGTGATGGGGGGCCATTTCGATTTCCAAACGGCGCGCAGACATATCGCGCGGCCGCTTGGGATCATCACGCTGCTGCGCGAGCCGGTGGCGCGGGCGCGCTCCGAATATGATTACATGCGGCGCGGGCAATTGCGCAAACCGCCGCTCCGCCGCTTCGACTCCAGCGTGCTGCACAAGGCCGCCGGGCGCTATGATTTCGATGCCTATCTCGATTATTTGTTCGACCGCCGCCACATCTATGGCGACATTGCGTGCCAATATCTCGGCTGGAATGGCAGCGAACAGATTTCCGACTTCTTTGGGCGCCACGTGTTTCATTGCGGCGTGCTGGAGCGGAGCACGGAATTTGCATCAGGCCTGGCCGAGAAACTCGGCTGCCTCTTCTCGCTCCCGCACGAAAACCGCGAGCCGGCCGCGCGGCCCGAAATCACGCCTGCGCAACGTGCCAAGCTCGAACAAATCTATCCGCGCGACATGGAATTATATGAGTGGGTTCGCTCAAGCTATTACACGCGGAGACGCGGAGACGCGGAGTGAATTCACCACCGAGACGCGGCGACTATAGGGGAATTGTTGCGCTTCGCGCGCATTTCTTTTTTCCTCCGCGACCTTCGCGTCCCCGCGTGCAAAAACTTCCTAGCCCGGCTTGCGGAATTTGAGGATGAACTGGTCGGTCTTGCCGCGGATCGCGGGATCGAACACTTTGGCGGTGTGCGGATCGAGGGGATTGCGCAGTATCGGGCTTTCGCCGACGAGCTTGAAACCGGCCGCCTCTACCTCTTTCTTCACCGCGGCTTCGTCGATGCGGTGCAGCGTGTCGGTGTCGCGCAGGCCCGAGCCCGGCTCGGCCGCATGGTCGAGCACGATATAAATGCCGCCGGGTTTCAGCGCGTCATAGATCGCCTTGTTGACGGCCGGTACATCCGCAGGTCCGAAAAACTTGTCGTGAAGATCATGATAGTTCTGCGAGGTCCAGACAATATCGAGCTTCTCCGGCGCGACGAATTTCGCGACCGGCGCATGAATGACGGAGACATTCGGATAATGGGGATCGGCCGCGATGGCGAATACCGGTGAAGGTTTCTTCAGATGCGCGTCGAGATCGGACGGAAGATAGGCGTAGACATACCCTTTCGGCCCGACCGCCACGCTGAACAGCCGCGTGAAATATCCGCCGCCCGGGATGAGGTCGGCGACCTTGTCGCCCGGCTTCACGCCGGCAAAGGCAAGGCATTCCGCCGGCTTGCGGTTCGCGTCGCGGTCGCGGTCGGCCTCGGGGCGGGCGGTATCGGCCACGGCCGCAGCAATGTTCGCAGGAATCTTTTCCATTGCGGCGCCGGCGATTCCTGCAGAGATCGCAAGAACGGCCGCCGCTGCCATCAGTCTCGAAAGCATCTTTCCCTCCCTTGCCCTCCCGGCCCGCAAGCGCGGAGGAGGAGAACGCAATCCAATGCTTATGGTTAAACATTTGCAAGTTACGTTGCCGAAAGGCGATAGCTCCCGGAACCGATCGCCCAAAAGACGGGTTTTCGAATTTGCGAAAATATGGTATCGGAACCGTCCGATCATTTCGGCAGGAGAGCATCATGAAGTGGACGACACCCAAAGTCGTCGAGATCTGCGTCGGTATGGAAATCAACTGCTACGCCTGCGCCGAGCTCTGAAGGGTTGAATTGCGAATGACCGGGACGCCGTGCCACAAGCGCGGCGTCCTTTTTTTGCGGGCCGCCGATGCGTGCGATTGTTCTCGGCTCCGCCGCTGGCGGAGGCTTTCCGCAATGGAACTGCAATGACGAAGCCAGCCAACGGGCGAGGGCCGGCGATCCGCGGCTTCTACCCCGCACGCAATCCTCGCTCGCGGTCAGCGCGGATAGTCGGTGCTGGGTGCTGCTCAACGCCTCGCCAGACCTCCGTCAGCAGATCAACGAGCGGAGCGCGCTGCAACCCGGTCCGCGCGATCCCAGCCGGTCAAGTCCCATTGCGGCGGTGGTGCTGACCAATGCCGATGTGGACCATGTGGCAGGGCTGCTGACCTTGCGGGAGAATCAGGCTTTCGCACTTTATGCCCATAGGCGCGTGCTGGACGTGCTCGACGAAAACAGCATCTTCAATGTGCTCAACCGCGATCTCGTCGTCCGTCGCGCGCTGCCGCTCGACGAACCCTGCGCGCTTCGCGATGCGGCCGGGCGGCCGCTTGGCCTCGGAGTGACTGCCCTCCCAGTGCCCGGCAAGACTGCGCTGTGGCGCGAGGACGACACGCAGCCCGGTTTCGGCACGCGCGAGGGCGATACGGTCGGACTAGCGATTCGGTCCGACAATACGGCCGAAACACTCTTCTACATTCCCGGTTGTGCGGCGATGTCCGACGATCTGATGAATCTCCTTCGCGGTGCAGCGCTCGTGCTGTTCGACGGAACACTGTGGCGCGACGACGAGATGATCGTGCAGGGAGTGGGCAAGAAAACCGGACTTCGCATGGGGCATATGAGCTGCTCCGGTCCGGAGGGAAGCATGGCGGCACTCGAACCGCTGGATATCGGACGCAAGGTGTTTATCCATATCAACAACACCAATCCGCTGCTTGACGCAGGCTCGCCGGAACGGGCGGAGGCGGAAGCGCGCGGCTGGGAAGTCGCCCATGACGGCATGGAGTTCGTCGTATGAGCGCGCCGCTTGCACCCGCCGCTTTCGAAGCCGCGCTCCGGCAGGTGGGTGTGGAGCGCTATCACGACCGGCATCCGTTCCATGTGCTGATGCATGAGGGACGCCTGAACCAGGGACAGGTGCAGGCCTGGGTCATCAACAGATATTATTATCAGAAATCCATTCCGCTGAAGGATGCGGGCCTCATCTCGCGCGCGGATGACATTGCGCTGCGGCGGGAATGGATCGGCCGCATTCTCGATCATGACGGGCGAAAGCCCGGCGAAGGCGGGATCGAGCGTTGGTTGGTACTCGCCGAAGGCGTTGGCCTCAATCGCGACTATGTCGCGGGCTGCGAAGGTGTGCTCCCCGCAACGCGCTTTGCCTGTGACGCCTATGTGCGCTTCGTGCGCGAGAAAAGCCTGGTCGAGGCGGTGGCATCCTCGCTCACCGAACTCTTCGCGCCAAATCTTCACAAGACGCGCATCGACGCCCTGCTCGCCCATTATCCGTTCGCCAATGACGCGACGCTCGCCTATTTTCGCGCCCGGCTCGTCGAGGCGCCCAAGGATGTGGCGTTCGGTCTCGATTATGTACTTCGCCACGCAAAGACTTACGAAGAACAGATGCTTTGCGTCGCGGCGCTGCGCTTCAAGACCGACGTGCTCTGGGCGCAGCTCGATGCGCTGCATCATGCCTATGTGTCGCCGGGGCTCGTTCCCACCGGTGCATTCGTTCCGGAGAACACAGAATGACGGAACGCGCGCTTGCCGAACCATCCTCGCGGCCGCGTCTCGCCGCGCATCGCCGGCTGCGCTTCGACCAGGTACGCGGAAGCTGGACCATCCAGGCGCCGGAACGCGTGTTCCTGCTTGATGATATCGCGCATGCCATCGTTTCGCGTTGCGACGGCGAGAAAACACTTTTCGAGGTGATCGATGAGCTGTGCCGTACATTCGCGGATGCGCCACGTGAGGCGATCGCGGCCGATGTGATGAAGCTCGTTCAGGACTTCGCGGACAAAGGCGTGATGGCGTTGTGAACGATGTTCTCCAACCACCGATGGCGCTGCTCGCGGAGCTTACGCATCGCTGTCCGCTGCAATGTCCCTATTGTTCCAATCCGCTCGCGCTCGACCGTGCCGGCGCGGAGCTCGAAACGGAAGAATGGCTGCGCGTTTTCGGCGAGGCGGCCGAGCTCGGCTGCCTGCAGGTGCATTTTTCCGGCGGCGAACCCACGGCCCGGCGCGATCTCGAGCGTCTGGTCGAATGTGCTGCAGCGCGCGGACTTTATTCGAACCTGATTACTTCCGGCGTGCTGCTCGACGAAGCGCGGATCGCGCGGCTGGTCGCGGCCGGTCTCGAACATGTGCAGCTCAGCTTCCAGGATTGCGAAGCGGAAAGCGCAGACCGGATCGCGGGTTTTACCGGTCACCGGAAGAAACTCGAAGTCGCGGCACTAGTCCGCGCGGCCGGTTTGCCGCTGACGGCGAATTTCGTCGTGCACCGACAGAACATCGCGCGCATCGAGACGATGATCGAACTTGCCGTTTCGTTGGGCGCGCAGCGTACCGAAATTGCGCATGTGCAATATTACGGCTGGGCGCTCAGAAACCGCGCCGCCCTGATCCCGACACGCGATCAGCTGGAACGAGCCACCGCGAGCGTCGAAGCGGCCCGCGCGCGACTGAATGGCGTGATGGCGATAGACTATGTCATACCTGATTACTACGCGAGGCGGCCGAAGGCCTGCATGGGCGGCTGGGCGCGGCGCTTTCTCAACATAACACCATCAGGGAAAGTGCTGCCCTGTCACGCCGCGGAGTCGATTGAAGGCCTCGCGTTCGAGAACGTCCGCGACCGGCCGCTTGCCGAGATCTGGCGGTCGTCGGAAGCGTTCAACCGCTTTCGCGGAGTCGGCTGGATGCCGGAACCGTGCCGCTCCTGCGCGCGCGCAGAGATCGATTGGGGCGGCTGCCGCTGCCAGGCATTCGCGCTGACGGGAGACGCCGCTCGCACCGATCCAGCCTGCGCGCTTTCGCCAGATCACGACCTCATCGCCGGAATCGCCGGCGAAGATTCGGCGACAGAACCCCCGGCCTTTCTTTATCGCAATTTCCCGTCGCGACGTATCGACGCCTGACTATCCTTTGGCAGGCTGCGGCGGAGTGCTGCCCGGCGCCGGAGACTGAGTTTGCGCCGGAGCCGGTGCCGTCGCGTTTGCCGGAGCAGCAGCGGGTGTTGTAACCAACAAGGGTTGTCCGGCCGTTGTCGTTTTCTGCGTTGCGTCTTTCGGCTTTTCCACCCAGCCGCCGCCCAGCGCTTCGTAGAGCCCAGCCTCGGCCTGAAACCGCGACAGCTTCACCACAATCAACTGGTTTTCCGCAGTGAACAAAGTCTGCTGGGCCTGCAACACCGTCAGCAGCGCGACGATGCCTTCGCGGTACTGCAGTTCGGATATGCGGAACGCATT
Organism: Rhizomicrobium sp.; assembly: GCA_035502355.1. Classification (GTDB taxonomy): domain Bacteria; phylum Pseudomonadota; class Alphaproteobacteria; order Micropepsales; family Micropepsaceae; genus Rhizomicrobium. The sequence goes on from DATJUM010000021.1 coordinate 19,184, forward strand.
CGCCGAGGCAGCCACTTCCTTTTCCAGCGCCGCCTGCTCGTCGGCATAATTGGACACTTGGCCAAGCGAATCTTCCACGCCCTGGAACGCGGAGATTACAGCCATCCGATAGTTCGCGATCATGTTCTGCTGCTGGGCTTTGGCGAGATCGCTTTCGCCGATGAGCTTGCCGCCGTCGAAGACGGTCTGGAGCGCGCTGGCGCCGAGGCTCCATTCGAAGCTGGATCCCCATAGCAAGGAACTGATCGCGGTGCTGGCGTAACCGCCGCTGCCCGTCAGGCTCACCTGCGGGAAGAAAGCGGCGCGCGCGGCGTCCACATTCGCGTGCGCGTTTGCGAGATTGGCCTCGGCTTCCGCGACGTCCGGCCTGCGCTCGAGCAGCTCGGAGGGAAGCCCTGGCGCGACGGAAGGAGATTTGAGCGCGTTCAGATTCTGGGCCTTCACATCGAAGCCCTCGGGTGGCCTTCCGAGCAAGGCTGCGAGCGAAAAGCGCGCCTCGCGCTCCTGTTCGCGCAGCGGCGGAAGAGCAGCGATCTGGCCCTCGACAGTCGCTTGCTGCTGGGCGAGGTCGAGCTGAGATGCTACACCGTTCGTCACCTGCGCCTGGGTAATCGTGAGGATGTTGTTGGCAGCCTTGATGTTGTTCTCGGTAGTGGCGATTTCCTCCCTGAGCGCGAGGATGTCGAAATAGGTATCGGCGACCGTCGCGACTGTCGTGAGCGCCACTTCCTGCTGCGCGTAGCGCGACGATTTGAGCGCTTCCTGCGCGGCGCGCAGATTATCCTGTGCCAGTCCCCAAATGTCCGGAACCCACGTGCCGTTCGCAACGAGGCCGAATTGATTGTAGGTGAAAGCACCGCAGGCGCTTTGGAGACCGCTGGCCAGGTCAGTGCACTGGGCCGAGCCACCGGGCGAGCGGCTGCGCTGCGCGGTCGGTTGGGCGGTGATGGTCGGAAACAGCGCTGCGCGCTCTATGGCGACGTTCGCCCTGGCTTCGAGAACATTGGCCATCGCTACCGCAATATTGAGGTTGTCGGTCTGCGCGGTGGTAACGAGACCGCTCATCTCGTCGCTGCCAAAAGCCCGCCACCAGTCGGAACTCGGCCAGATCGAGGAGCCGGGGACGACAGGGCCCTCGAACTTGGACGGCAGCTCCTCCGGCTTCAGGACCTGCGGAACAGGCGTCGAACAGGCCGCCAACACGCACACTGATGCCGCCAGTGCCAAGAACCGGAAGGGTAAAGCCATAAAGGAAGCCCGCTCTTAGGAATATGCCGCCAACCAGGTGCCATCTTCATAACCTGTGCGGACGCCAATACAAGCCAACCGGCCCCGGAGGGGGTATTCGCCGGCGGGATAGGTCGATGAATACCGCTATGGGGCGCGACTGCGCCGCCCATTCCCGGTCGCAATCCGTGTCGCACAGATTGGCGGCCGGACGCATTTCCTGTTTCGGGGTCCAGGAAACGGTCCGGCCGCCTGCGCGGCCACACCCTGTTTGGAGCGCCGACTAAGGTGCGATCGCGACAGCATGAAAGGAGCCATGCGGGCTTGCGGCAGACACCGCTCCACGCAGCGAGAAGGCAAGCTTGCAAATCGGCCACCCAGGCGAAACTTTCGCCCACCGGTACCGGAGTTCTCTTCGCGCCCACTCACCCGTAGCGCAACCATGCAGCCTCTCGCGCCGCTAAGCGAGAGAAACAAATATTCTTCACGTGCTGCCGCGCAACAACGGAATTGTATCAATCTGTCGCGCCGGTGCGGGCCGGTACGTCGCGCGATCAGGTACCGTCCGATTTGCGCACCACGCGAAAGCGCGAAAGCTGCTCCGTTGCGAGTGTGAAGTCCGGCTGGATTTCGGCGGCTTTCTTGTAGTCCTCGTAGGCCGCGCGGATATTGCCGAGTGCCTCATCAACGATCGCGCGATCGTAATAGGCGATTTGCAGCCGGTTGGCGCCGAGCGATATTCCCTTGTCGAGATCGGCAAGCGCGTCGTCATAACGTTTGAGCACGATCATGACGGCGCCGCGGTCGACATAGGCTTCACCCAGCGCCGGATTGAAGGATATCCCCTGGTCGTAATCCGCAAGCGCCGCGGCGGAGTCGCCCCTGCGCGCCCGCAATATACCGCGGTTGACGAATGTTGCCGCCCGATCCTTGACCGAGAGCGTCGTCTGGTCGAGCGCGAAGGTGCAGGTGGAAATTCCGTCGGTGGTGTTTCCGCCGAACTCCGCGACCTGGTAGCAGCTGTGGGCGGCGCCATTTCCCAGAACCGTAACGGCCGCCCATGCGTCCGAAACGGCGAAGCAGGCAATGGCGGAAAATGCGACCAAGCCCAGGAAAGGAACCTTCATGACACCCTCCGTTCGAACACGCGCAATTGTCGCATCCGGCCATGCATTCCGTCCATGCAGTCTCGGCAGCAAACATCTTTCCGGACTCCGCCCCCTGGCGGCCGGCGGCCGCGGAATTCCTTGCAAATCCAGCCTTTTCGGAGAGGCTGGGTGCGTGCCGCTTTCGGGAGCGCGCTTCAATTCCCCGTGATTTCCCGGCGGCACGGATTTCTCACAGTCCCCGCACCTCCATCACGCCTATTGCCACTCTGCCGACCCGGCCGATATGTCGCTTCCCGCAAACAAAGGCGCGCTCCCGTGAACCACCGCGTTTTGCCGGAAGGCTTTCTTGCGCATTCTCTTGATCGTATTCAGCCGGCGCAAACCATCGCCGCCACCCAGAAAGCTCGCGATCTGAAGGCGCAGGGCCGCGATGTCATCGCGCTGGGCGCCGGCGAACCGGATTTCGACACGCCCGACAATATCAAGGAAGCGGCTATCGCCGCGATCCGCAGAGGCGAAACCAAATACACGGCCGTCGAAGGCATTCCGGAATTGCGTGCGGCCATTTCCGCGAAATTCAAACGCGAAAACGGGCTCGATTACGCGCTCCGGCAATGCTTTGCCGCGCCCGGCGGCAAGAGCGTGATCTTCCATGCCATGATGGCGACCCTCAATCCTGGCGACGAAGTTATTATCCCGGCGCCGTACTGGGTGAGCTATCCCGACATCGTGCTGCTCGCCGATGCAAGGCCTGTCATCATCGAAACTACAATGGAAAACGGTTTTCGGCTGACTCCCGAGCAGCTCGAACGCGCCATCACGCCGCGGACCAAATGGCTCATTTTCAATCAGCCGTGCAATCCATCCGGCGCTTGCTACACGCGCGAGCAGCTGCGGGCGATCACGGATGTAATCTTGCGGCATCCGCAGGTCTGGGTGCTGGCTGACGACATGTATGAGCACCTCGTCTATGACGGTTTCCGCTTCCGCACCGTTGCCGAGGCCGAACCGCGTCTCTACGACCGCACGCTGACGATGAACGGCGTCTCCAAAGCCTACGCAATGACCGGCTGGCGCATCGGCTATTGTGGCGGACCCGAGCCGCTCATCCAGGCGATGGCGAAACTGCAGTCGCAAACCGTCTCGAATCCCGCCTCCATCTCCCAATGGGCCAGCGTGGAGGCGCTCAACGGACCGCAGGACTTCATTTCCGAATTTCGGCGGGCCTTTCAAGAACGCCGGGATCTCGTTGTCTCAATGCTGAACCAAGCGTCGGGTGTTGAATGCCCGAGGCCCGAGGGCGCATTCTATGTTTTTGCGTCCATCCGCAATCTGATCGGCAAATGTGCGCCTTCCGGCCGGATGATCCTGACTGACGAAGAATTCACCAGCGAGCTGCTGGAATCGGAGGGCGTCGTGCTCGTGCCCGGTGCGGCGTTCGGCCTGTCGCCTTTTTTCCGCGTTTCATATGCCGCCTCGACGACTTCGCTTGAAAAAGCCTGCCGACGCATCCAGCGGTTCTGCGCCGCGCTGCGTTAGTCAGCCACAGCATACGTAAGCCTTCGTACGTGCGCCTCCGAACTTCCGCGCCTCAGCAACTTGCGCCACAATTTATGGCCCAGTTCGGGAGACAAGACATGGACACTTCAAAACCTTCGAACGCGCGGGAACCCGCGGCACGGTTTCGGGACAAGTTGCGCTGCGATGTCGCCTCAACATGAAGCGTGCCGTCTTCAGCGCGAAAGCGGACGCCGCGCATCGGGACGACCCAGACTGATCGCCGCGCACGCGCCTAGGTCCGGGCAAGCATTCCTCCCCCTTGCCAGCGCCGTTCCCCGGCGCGAGCATCCCCTCCCGGAGAAATTGCCGGCCACCCGGTGGGCAGAGCGTCCGCCCAGTGCCGGCTCCAGCCAATCCGGCATTCGGCAGGGAGGCGAACATGTCGAAAAAGAATGGAGGCAGCGGGCCACGTGCAGTGGCCCTGGTAGGACCCTATGGCAGCGGAAAGACCACGCTGCTCGAGAGCATCCTGAGCGTCACGGGTGCGATACAGCGCAAGGGTTCGGTGGCGCAGGGCAACACGGTGGGAGATGGATCACCGGAAGCGCGCGCCCGACAAATGAGCGTCGAGGCAAACTGTGCCACGACGAAATATCTCGATGAGAGTTTCACATTTCTGGACTGTCCCGGCTCGATTGAATTTCTTCAGGATACGCTCAACATATTTCCGGGCATCGATGCGGCGGTCGTAGTCTGCGAGCCAGATCCCGCCAAGGTGCAGATGCTGAAGCCCTTCCTCAAGCGGCTTGCCGATCTCTCCATTCCACATTTCCTGTTCATCAATAAGATCGACAAGGCATCGGGAAATCTGCGCGATCTGCTCGCCAGCCTGCAGGAAGCGAGCGACAAGCCGCTGCTCCTGCGCCAGATTCCGATCTGGGAAGGTGGCATCGTGACGGGATTCGTCGATCTCGCGCTCGAGCGCGCCTATGTCTATCGCGAGCACGACGAATCAAAAATCGTCGAGCTTGCGGGCGAGATCCGCGACGAAGAGAAACAGGCGCGCTTTTCCATGCTTGAGAAGCTTGCCGACTATGACGAACATCTCATGGAAGAACTTCTCTCCGATGTTGAACCGCCACGCGACGAAGTGTTCGGCGGCCTTTCGAAGGAGTTGGCGGAAGGTGCTGTCGTTCCCGCGCTGATGGGCTCGGCAGAGAAGGACAATGGCATCCGCCGTCTTCTCAAGGCGCTGCGCCACGAAGTGCCGGAGGTTTGCGCAGCCGCCGCCCGGCTTGGGATTACGGGGAATGGCGAAGCGGTCGTGCAGATTCTCAAAACCTACAATGGCGCCCATGGAAAGCTCAGCCTTGCGCGCGTCATGACGGGCACGCTGAAGGATGGTGCGGTGCTCCATGGGCCAGACGGCCGTGATGCGCGCGTCGGCGGCATATTCGCCCTGAAAGGCGAAGCGCAGACCAAGCTCGGCGAAGCCAAAGCCGGCGATACCGTCGCGCTCGCGCGGCTTGAAGGCATGGCGACGGGTGAAACGCTGTCGACCGCAAAGACACAATTGGCCAAAGCTGCAATCGAAGCACTGGAACCTGTCTATAGCCTTGCGATCGAAACCACCGACCGCAAGGACGAGGTGAAACTCACGGCGGCCATCCATAAGCTTCAGGAAGATGATCCTTCGCTGCACTTTCGCCAAAACGCGGAGCTGCAGGAAATGAGTCTGGCCGGCCAGGGAGAAATTCATTTGAAAGTCGCGGCGGAAAAACTCGCGAGCAAATACGGACTTAAGATCACGACTCACCCGACAAAAGTTCCATACAAGGAAACAATCCGGAAGCCGGGCCGGCAGCACGGCCGCCACAAACGCCAATCGGGCGGTCACGGCCAGTTCGGCGACGTGCATATCGAAATCAAGCCGCTGCCGCGCGGCACCGGCTTCGTATTCGAAGATCAAATCAAGGGCGGCGTTGTGCCCAGGCAGTTCATTCCGTCGGTCGAGAAAGGCGTGATCGATTTTCTTCGGCGCGGCCCGCTCGGATTTCCGGTCGTCGATGTGGCCGTGGCACTGGTCGACGGTTCCTATCACACCGTCGATTCCTCGGATGCGGCATTCCAGACGGCCGCTCGCATCGCCATGACGGAAGGAATGCCGAACTGTTCGCCGGTACTGCTCGAGCCGATCATGCGCGTGAGAATCCACGTGCCGAACGATGCCACGTCGAAGGTCAATCAGGTTGTGAGCGGCCGGCGGGGCCAGTTGATGGGCTATGATGCACGCCCAGGTTGGAAAGGCTGGGATACGGTGGAGGCTCAGATGCCGCTCGCCGAACTGCATGACCTTATTATCGACCTGCGGTCGCTAACGCAGGGCGTGGGCAGCTTCGAAACGGAGTTCGATCATCTGGCCGAACTGACTGGCAAGCTGGCTGACCAGGTTGTAGCCTCCCACAAGGATGCGGCCTGACAGGCACAAAGGCCGGGGCGAACAATTCGCCCCGGCCATGTGCTTGGATGCGTTCCCGCCCGAGGGGAAAAGGGCGGGAAACGGCGGGTTTAACTCCCGCCGCGCCGTCGCCATGGGGGAGCAGCGCCGGCCCAACAAAGATAGGATGCCAGATAACTGTTTCAATAGGATTGAGAGTCATTCAGAAATTTGCTGGAATCGCGGGGCCAGTTTGGCAAGAAAAAATATTATTTCCGCGCAGTTGGAAATCCGGCAGCACCCTGGAAGCCTGCGACCTGGACGTCCGCTTGCGGGCAGGTGAAATAAATTCTTTGCTGATTAGTACCGCCATTCCTTCGCTTCGCGGACAAGGAAATCCCGGAACGCGCCGACCCGTTTGGATTGCCGTAACGCGTCGCAATAGGCGAGATGTACATCGAAAGTCGGGCCTTCGACCTCGGGCAGTATCCGCACGAGGCCTTTGTGCTCTGCGGCTACGTAATCCGGCAGCGCAGCAATTCCCATGCCCGCTTCGGTGGCCTGGAGAATCCCCGAAAGATTGTTGATCCGCAGCACGCGGACCTGGCCGTTCGGATCCGGACGTAGCGCCTGGCCTGCCAGCCAGTTCACCTCGCGGATCTCCGGCGCCGCCGTTTCGCCATAGGTGATGAGACGGTGCGCCGCCAGATCTTCGAAACTGTCGGGTTTGCCTGCACTCGCGAGATAAGCCGGCGTGGCGTAGATATGATAATGAACGGTGAACAGTTTCCGCTGGATCAGATCGGCCTGTACGGGCGCACGCATGCGCAGCGCGATATCCGCTTCGCGCTGAGCGAGATCGAGCTCGCGGTCTTCCAGCACCAGATGAATCTGCAATTCCGGAAAATCGCGCAGAAATGCGTTGAGGCGCGGCAGAAGCCAGAACGTGCCAAGACCGTGGCTCGCAGTTACCTTTAGCGATCCGCGCGGGGCCGCCTGCGCATTCTTGAGCGCCTCCTCGGCCTGACCAAGGCGCGTCAAAACGTCCGAAACGGCACCGTACAGGAGTTCGCCTTCATCCGTCAGCGTGAGCCCGCGCGCGTGCCGCTGGAAAAGCGGTGTCGTGATTTCCTCTTCGAGGGCGCTAACCTGGCGGCTTACCGCCGACTGGCTGAGCGCCAACATTTGGCCCGCATGGGTAAAACTTCCGGCCGATGCTACGGCGTGAAAGATGCGAAGCTTGTCCCAATCCATGCCCGCTCCTTTCCTTCAGCGTCCTAATGGCCGCCTGCGAGAAACCGCTCAGCTTCGAGCGCCGCCATGCAGCCCATGCCCGCGGCAGTAACCGCCTGCCGGAACACCCGGTCTTTCACATCACCGGCGGCAAACACGCCCGGCACGCTGGTGCGCGTCGAGTCCGGTTCCGTGCGAATATAACCGTCCCCGTCCATGTCGAGCTGACCGCGAAAGATTTCGGTCGCCGGCGAATGGCCGATGGCAATGAATAGCCCATCCACCGAAAGGGCTTCCGTGGCGCCGTCTTCGAGACTGCGGACCCGGATCGCATTCACCGAGCGCGGCTGCTCCGAACCCAGAATCTCGTCAACCACCGTGTCATAGCAGATCGTAATCTTTTGGTTAGCCGCCAGCCGCAGCTGATTTGTCTTGTCCGCACGCAAGACCGGCCTACGATGGATGAGTGTGACGTGCTCGGCGAAATTGGTAAGGAATAGCGCTTCCTCGGCCGCCGTATTTCCGCCGCCCACGACCGCGACGCGCTTGCCGCGAAAGAAGAACCCGTCGCAGGTGGCGCAGGCCGAAACCCCGAAACCCTTGAACGTTTCCTCCGACGGCAGGCCGAGCCATTTCGCCTGAGCGCCGGTGGCGATGATCAATGCCTGGGCGCGATAACGGGCGCCGCCATCTCCGATCAGCGTAAAGGGCCGGCATGCGAGGTCCACGCTGGTGATCATGTCTTGGACGATGCGCGCGCCGACATGGCCTGCCTGCGCCTGCATCTGATCCATGAGCCAGGGTCCTTGAATCGCTTCGGCAAAACCCGGGTAGTTCTCGACGTCGGTGGTGATGGTGAGCTGACCACCGGGCTGAAGGCCGGCGATCATGACGGGTTCCAGCATCGCCCGCGCGGCATAGATGGCGGCCGTCGCCCCCGCCGGCCCGCTGCCCAGAATGACGACCTTCTCTGCCGCGACCGCCATGCCTTTTCCCGAAAGCAAAATCCGCGAGGGTGAAAGCGCCGCGGCGCGGCAGCCTCACAGCCCCTCCCGGATATCGGGACAGCGCCGCCAAAGGTCAAGCGAATCCCAAGGATGGCCGGTGGGCGTGGACTTTCCATCACGCGGGACTTTTCGGAACCTTACCGCCAATCCGAAATACAATATGAACTTACCATATACCGAAATTTTATTGCGCGAACCGCCGCCGGGCGCTAAATGCCCCCGCCGCAATCACCTATGGGGCCCCCATGGAGCGTCACAAGCTCGACTCCATCGACCACCGCATTCTCGCCGAGCTTCAGAATCACGGCCGCATCACCAACGTCGAACTGTCCCGCCGGGCAAAAATAACCGCACCTCCATGCCTCCGGCGCATGCGGGCATTGGAAAAGGCCGGGTATATCAAGGGCTATCATGCTGAGCTGGACAGCAAGGCGCTGGGTTACGAAGTAACGGGCTTTGCTTTTGTGGGTCTCTCAAGCCAGGCCGATGCGGATTTGAAAAAATTCGAGGAACAGGTCCGCAATTGGCCGGTGGTGCGCGAGTGCCACATGCTTTCAGGCGAAGTCGATTTTCTGCTCAAATGCGTGGCGAAGGATCTTTCCTCGTTCCAGTCGTTCATCACCGAGACGCTGACCGCGGCAAAAAACGTTGCGAGCGTCAAGACCGCGCTTGTGATCCGGCCCAGCAAATACGAGCCCGGCGTTCCGCTGGAGGCAAAATAAACTCTATAGTCAGGTCTGGTTTGGAAGTTTCATCGCGCAGACACCTAGATCCGCGCAAATCCGTCGGCGCTCCAGCCTTCGCTGCCGACGCCGTGATACACGAAGAAAAGGCCTTCGGGATCATATTTCGCCTTGACCGCCCGCAGCCGTGCATAATTGTTGCCCCAATAGGCGTCCTGCCAACGTGGATTGAAGTAGTTGCTCTCCGAAACATAGGAGCCCGCATCGGGCACGATCTTGAACAGCTCTGCCGCCGCCAGATCGATCCGGCGCGCATCCTTGCGCGACGCTTCCCGGTCGATCTTCGCGCCCGGCATGCCGGGATAGGCGGGCGCTTCGCCGTCGGCGATGATGACAAGCGTGAACGCCTCGGTGACAGCCGGATTGATGGCGCTTGAAATCGAACTTGCGCCCCGTGGCTTTCTGCGCACCCACCGGTCATGGATCGTCAATGCGAAGCATGTCACCGCCCTCAAACCCGAGGGTTCCGGCGATTATTCCATCGAGCTTGGGAACCTGTCCGTTCCGCTGTCGCGGCGATTCCCGGAAGCCTTGGGGCGACTGAAAGAGCCTGCTGTCTGATCTTCGCAGGACAACGCGTGGCAGGCGATGTCACGCCCCTTCGTTTCCGGCAGGAACAGCAGCGCCACAAAGAATCCGGTGGCGGCAATCACGGTTGGATACCACAGGCCCGCGTAAATGTTCCCGGTCGCCACGACGATCGCATAGGCCGTGACCGGCAGAAAGCCGCCAAACCAGCCGACGCCGATGTGATAGGGAAACGACAGCGCGGAATAACGGATGCGGGTCGGAAACAGTTCAACGAGTGCCGCCGCTTGCGGCCCATATAACGCCGCCGCGGCCGTGATGAAGATGAGCAGGATGCCGAGCGTCAGCGGCACGTTCAGCTGCGCGCTGTCGGCGTTGGCCGGGTAACCAGCGCGGCGGAGCGCCGATGTCAGCCGCGCAACAAATTTGGTCTTGACGGCGGCGAATGCTGCTGCGTCCAGACCTTTTCCGTTCGGGCTTGGAACAACCACATCGCCGATCTGCACCCGCGCCGGCGCGCCCGGCCGTTCCGCGGCGTTGCGGTAGGGCACGCCCGCGCCGGCAAGTGTGCTCTTTGCGATGTCGCAGGAACTCGCGAACCGGCTCTTGCCGATCACGTCGAATTGCACGGAACAATCGGCCGGTGCGGCAATCACCGTCACAGGGGCGCGGGCGGCTGCAGTAACGAGCGCCGGATTTGCGGCCTCCGCCAGCCACTGAAACCCCGGTACGAAGCTGACGGCTGCAAGCGCCAGTCCGAACAGCATCACGGGCTTGCGGCCGGTACGGTCCGACAGCCAGGCGAAGAACATGTGTAATACCGCGCTCGCAGCAGTCGCCGCCATGATCAGGGCATTGACCAGCGCCGGCGCCACCTTGATCAGGCCTTCGAGAAAGAACTGCGTATAGAATTGCGCCGTGTACCAAACGACGCCCTGCCCCATCAGCAGCCCGAACAGCGCAATGAGCACGATCTTCAGATTGCGCCAGCGCAGAAACGATTCCGCAAGCGGCGCGCGCGATCCCGCGCCCTCTTCCTGCATGTGCCGGAATAGCGGGGATTCATCAAGCCGCATCCGGATCCAGAGCGAAATCGCCAGCAGGCCCGCCGAGACAAGAAAGGGAATGCGCCAGGCCCAGTCGCGGAACGCGTCCTCGCCGAAAACCGTGCGGCAGGAAAGAATGACCGCGAGTGCGAGAAACAGGCCGAGCGTCGCGGCGGTTTGAATCCATCCCGTCGCAGCGCCGCGTCTGTGCCTGTCGGCATGCTCGGCGACGTAGACGGCCGCCCCGCCATACTCACCGCCGATGGCGAACCCCTGGATGATGCGCATTGCCACCAGCGCATAAGGCGCCGCAATGCCGATCGCGGCATAATCGGGAAGCAGACCCACGCCGACTGTTGCCAATCCCATCAGCGTGATCGTGATGAGGAAAGCGCGCTTTCGTCCCTGCCGATCGCCAAACCGTCCGAAGACAAGGGCACCCAGGGGACGTACGGCGAAACCGGCCGCAAAAGTGAGAAGGGCCAGGACATAACCCTGCGAGGGCCCGGCACCGCTGTAGAAATGGGCGGCAATGATGGCCGCGAGCGAGCCGAAGATAAAGAAATCATACCACTCGAAGACGGTGCCGGCGCATGAGGCCGCGACGACCAGCGTGATCGGCTGCCGCATCACCGCGGGCGTGGTAGCGGCATCGACTGCCGACATTCCGGTATCCTCTCAGTATCCTTCCAGTGCTACCGGAACCACTAAAATCCGCAAGAACGCGCTAGGCGCCCGTTCGCAAATCACCCGTACCCTCGGCTTCTTCAATCCAAGCGTACATCCCGCTGGAATTCCGGCTGCGGTGGGTCGTCGAAGGAAGCTGGAGAGTGAGCGTGCCGAACCGGATCGCGGGGCTGACAATTATCACGATCGCTTGCGTCGGCGCCGCCGCACCGGCCGCGGCTTTTTCGGATCAACAGAAATCCGAACTGCTCACCGCGCAAAACAAATATCGTATTGCGCTGAGCGAACAGCCGCTCGCGTGGTCCGACAGTCTCGCCGCCGGCGCGCAGGACTGGGCGCAGCACCTGGCCGCGGACGTCCATTCGCTCCGGCACAGCGGGCTGCCCGGCGTCGGTGAGAATCTGGCCATGTGGTCGGCAGGCCGCGCCTCGCTGACCAAGCTGGTGGATCTGTGGGGCGCCGAAGAACATTATTTCATCGACTCCGCTTTTCCTTCGGTTTCAACGACCGGGAATTGGAGGACCGTAGCTCATTATACGCAAATGGTCTGGCGCAATACGACCGAGGTCGGCTGCGGCCTTGCGACCGGCGGCGGTTATGACTTCCTCGTCTGCCGCTACAGCCCGCAAGGCAATTACATGGGCGAGATGGTATTCTGATCGCCGGTGGTCCCGGGAAATCACCCGTTCTCCGCCAGCACGCGGCCGGCAAGATGCAGCGAGCCGCAGATGAGAATGCGCGGCGGCCCCTCGAAGGGACGCGCCCGCGACCAGGCGGAGACCTGCATCATCGCATCTTCCAGATTGTCGGCGGGGCTTGCATCGAGGCCCGCCGCCCGCGCGGCATCGTAAAGCTCGCCCGCTCCGCGGCTTGCCGCCTCGCCCTCGATGGCGATGGTCACCACATGGCGGGCGAGGCCCTGAAAGGCCGCGAAGAATCCGGACGCGTCTTTCGTCTTCAGCATGCCGCAGATGAGATAGAGCGGCTTTTCCGCCCGCTCCTCAAAATCGGCGATGGCGCGCGCCACGACCGCGGCCCCATGCGGATTGTGCCCGCCATCGAGCCATATCTCCGCGGAGTTCGGGGCAAGATTGATGAGCGGCCCGCGTGAAAGGCGCTGCATGCGCGCCGGCCATTCGACACCGCGCAAGCCCTTTTCGATCGCCGCCTCGCTGCCCCAGGGCGTCCAGCTTCGACCCCGGACCTGCCGGAGCATGGCGATGGCGAGCGCCGCATTGTCGATCTGGTGGCGACCGACGAGACGCGGCGGCGGCAGATCAAGCAGACCCTTCTCGTCCTGATAGATCATGCGGCCATGTTCCTGATGAGCAAAGAAATCCTGCCCATAGAGGCAGAGCGGTGCGCCGAGCGCTTCGGCGCGGCGGGTAATGACGTCGCGTGGAACATCGTCCTGGGCGCCGACGATCACCGGAATGCCGGGCTTGATGATGCCGGCCTTTTCCGCCGCGATATCAGCGAGCGAATGGCCGAGAAATTCCTGGTGATCGAGCCCCACGGGCGTGATTGCGGTGACACACGGTTTTTCGATGACGTTCGTCGCATCGTATTTGCCGCCGAGCCCTACTTCGAGCACCAGCGCGTCGGCGGCATGGCGCGAAAAGGCGAGCAGCGCCGCCGCCGTGGTAATTTCAAAGAAGGTAATCGGATCGCCTGCATTGACGCGCTCGCATTCATCGAGCGCGGCGGCGAGTTCTTCTTCGCTGATCAGCCGGCCCGCGATGCGGATGCGCTCGTGAAAGTGCACGAGATGCGGCGACGTATAGACATGAACGGCAAGCCCCTGTGCCTCCAGCATCGCGCGTGCGAAAGCGCAGGTCGAGCCCTTGCCGTTCGTGCCCGCGACATGCAGCACCGGCGGCAGCTTGCGCTCGGGATGACCGAGCGCTGCAAGCAACCGCTGGATACGGTCGAGTTTGAGATCGATGCGTCTTGGGTGGAGCGCAAGAAGCCGTTCGAGGATTTCCCCGCTTGCCGCGGTGGGGCTCATTTGCGGCTTGCGCCGGCGACAACCGGAATGCGCGCGGACAGCGGTGCCTCGACAGGGCCTGTCGCCTTTTCGGCGCGTGGCATGTTCATGAGCAGATGGACAATCCGCGACAGCGTGGCGCGCAGATCGCGGCGATGCACCACCATGTCGACCATGCCGTGCTCGAGCAGATATTCGGCGCGCTGAAAGCCCTCCGGAAGCTTCTCGCGAATCGTCTGCTCGATCACGCGCTGGCCCGCGAACCCGATAAGCGCGCCAGGCTCGGCGATATGGACGTCTCCGAGCATGGCATAGGAGGCGCTGACGCCGCCGGTCGTGGGATCCGTGAGCACGACGACATAGGGCAGCCCCGCCTCGCGCAGCATGTCGACGCCGATGGTGACGCGCGGCATCTGCATCAGCGAGAGGATGCCTTCCTGCATGCGCGCACCGCCCGAGGCGACGATCAGGATGAACGGCCTTCGCTCCTGCACCGCCGTCTGCATCGCCAGCACCAGCGCCTCGCCCACGCCCATGCCGAGCGAGCCGCCGAGAAAATCGAACGGCTGCACCGCTATCATCACGGGCATGCCGTCAAGCGTACCGCGCGCTGCCGTCAGCGCGTCGGAACGCCCGGTTTTCGCGCGCGCATCCTTCAGCCGGTCGGTGTAGCGCCGCTCGTCGCGGAAGCGCAGCGGATCGGCCGGCACCGACGGCGCCGGCAATTCCTGGTATTTCCCGTCGTCGAAGATCATCGCAAAGCGTGCCGCAGTCCCGATGCGCAGGTGATATCCGCAGCGCGGACAGACATGGAGCGCGGCCTCGAGATCGCGGTGAAAGATCATCTCGCCGCAACCCGGACATTTCGTCCACAGATTTTCGGGCGTCGTGTTGCGCGCCGCCATCCAGCTCTTGATGCGCGGGCGAACGTAATTCGTGATCCAGTTCATGGGACGGGTTCCATGTGCATCCCGCTT